>CAYJIN010000072.1:8933-11345 GCA_964370245.1 uncultured Desulfovibrionaceae bacterium | reverse complement strand
AAGGCATGGACAAGTCTATGGACAATTATCGTGAAAATACCAAGCGTGAAAAATCGGAAATGGAAACCATCAAGGCAAGTATCGATAAGCCCTTTGGACAATTTGAGGAGTTGGTCTTGGTTCGTGAAAACCATTCTGCCGTCATTCGTGAGCTACAAAGGATGCAGGATGAACCGAGCTATGAGAGTGAGTGGAAGCCGAGGGAACGTGTACAGATTATAGACAAAACAGCACAACATGCAGTCGTCAAGATGGCGTAATGTGTAGCGGTTTATATTTAATCGTATAATATGCTCGTATTAATGTTGCTTTATGTGAGGTTTATTTCAAAAATATTATTTGCCAATAGTTGTGCTGTAAAAAATAAAGCCAATATAAAATCATAAAAAAGCAATTTGCATATTTTTAGTATATATGACAGATGTTTTAATGTATTACTATTCTTAAATAGGTACATGTAAACATATATACAAAACATGCTTGTTAAAAAAAATATGAGCTAAATTTGACTATCTATAAAATCAGAATGGAATAAACTATGAATTTTAGACGAAGATTCAATCCATAAGCGCAAATCATCTATTGATGTAAAAATATGAGAAATAGAACAAGTAATCATAGGGTTATTGCCAGTGGGTAAAAGCCTTCTCGGGTCAGTTTGCAAGCCAATACATATTTTTTTATAAGCATATGCAATTCCAAGCTCAAATGCTGCACCTTCATCAATAGAACGGCCATCTAGTACTAAAAGCAGTATGTCAGAATTTTTTATAGCTTCTATATCGCTTGAAAAAATTCTTTCAGATGCAGATTTAATGTCGCCGCCTCCAACAACGGTATCATTTAGTAACTCTCCATCTTCCTGTGGTAAATATACATTAAATTTTTGAAGTAAAATTTTTTTGATAATTCTATTAAACATAAGTTCTGACTCGCTAAACAAAGGAGCAGCTACGTATATAGTTTGCCTTTCATTTAGCATTGCAAATCCCCTTTCATGATTTTTGAAAATTTTCCATGCATATCGTATTCAGTATAAGGCTGCATATGAATGATTCGACATATTATTTTTACAACCTCCTGCTTTGTTCTTTGTTCACAATCTATCTGGACAATCCCTGTCTCACTCCCATAACAATGTAAAAGTTTTTTTTGCTGGTCTTCTAAAAGTATTTCATTTGTTTCACGGAATCCTATTTTTGCTCGTAAAGCAAGTTCTTTAGGAGTATTCTTTAGTAAGAAAATCATCCCTTCTTGCAATTCGTAATTCGAATCAGGGCATATTGTCGAATATAAAAACTCTGCTTTATCTTTCCATTTTTTGCAATCTGTAAAACCAAAAGCATCAAGTTGACACCTGTCAACAATAATTATGCCAGTTAAGTTTTTTATTTTTTTATTTTTTTCTTTCCACTGGTTCGCTACAAAATTATCAATGGCTGACTGTTCATTTATAGCAAGAGATGGATCCGCATTCATTCCTTTTGGCATGGTACTATTCCATTCATCATGAATAGTAAGACTTCTAAAAAAAGAAACTGTTGTTGTTTTTCCTGCCGCAACACATCCAGTTACATAATAAACATATTTTTCGTTTATATTTTCTTTTTTGCAAAGTGCTGAAAAATCCTCTTCATTCATATCTATATAATTTGCTAACTCTGCAATTTCTTTGTCATTGAGAAAAAGAGTTACAAGATTATAAGTTTCAAAGTTTGCAGATGCAATCACATTGCGAGCTTCACTAGACAATGCACAATTATTACTTATGTAATGTATATAATAATGAACATGTCCAGGATGTATCGTCGCATTTCGTCTTAGCATATTTTGCAATGTGGGGTCATCCAAAGATAATCCTATAAATAAACATGTATTTTGTGCGTAATGATTAATAAGATAAGTATATTTACCAGACATACTTTCGCTAAGTTGATCTCCAAAAGCATCGCTAAGCAGAACTAAATGATCGCTTGGTTTTTCTTGGGTAAATTTTGGTAAATATCCATTAGGATGGTATATAACTGAATGAGTAGAAGCTATTTGTGGGTCTGATTTCCAATCTGTTCTATATGTACGCTCTGTATCAGATCTGTCTTTATCGAAGTGGTCGTTAAGAAGCCGTTGAACTGTATCATCAAAATTGTAGTTAACTGTTAAATTTGTACTTAGTATTATTGGTAATAACTTATGTAAATATTTATCTTGTTCTTTAATTTTAGAAATATCTTCTGAAACTTTCTCATATAAAGCATTTATTACTTTTGTCTTCCAAGACTTATTGATATCAGTACACTGATCTATAGTAGGGTAATGCTCTATATCATGTTCTTTGAGGTAACTATTTGAAAAATATTGAAAATGACATTAATGTAATTATTTTAGCTTTTCAAATTTATTTGTTATATAAAC
>CAYJIN010000072.1:0-8923 GCA_964370245.1 uncultured Desulfovibrionaceae bacterium | reverse complement strand
TCCCCTGCTAGTTTGGCTTGGAACTTCGCCATTGCTGATACATTCACTAGAAGAGTTCAATTTATCTAGCAGAGCATTCCAAGATGGAAAATCAAGCATCTGACTAGTTCCTGCGCCAAAAACGAGGCCAAACCTTTTTTGCTTAATGCGTTCTCTCATATGCAGTATAGGCTTGATGTTTTCAAAGATTAGCTTATTTTTCATAACGTTATAAGAGGTTTAATTGTTTGTGTTTTGTATTTCTACCATTACTCCAGCCGATAGGTGCTAGCTGCTTTGATTGTGGTGAAATAAGCCCAGAGGAAACTTGTAAATAATGTTCAAAAATATCATAAAAATCATTTGTGACCATTTCTTCCGTATGATTTACATTCCAAAGTCCACTTTTTTTAACCAATTCATTTGGCGCATAACTTCCTAACCAGTTTGCAGGAGGAGTGTCAGAAAATTTTAATGAGTTTGACAACAATGCAATCAAATTTCGCTCAATATACGCTCGGTCATTTGTTTTTAAAGCCTCACCTGGAATATCAAGACATATCAACTGAAAATTATCGTTGATATATTCTGAAACTCTTTTTTCAATTTCTTTTTCGTTTTGTGTTTCAGAAGATATTATTGTTTTTTTATTCCACGTTATTACACCAAGTTTTTCTCTTTCTATTATAGCACTCCCAACATAACTTCTAAAGATAGAACTTCTGTGATTTCCATATCCACTATTTGTTCCCTTATGCGTTTTTAGTCTGTGCCACAATAAGGTTTTAGAATTTTGACTAACAGCATGGGTGCCAACTCGAGCAATACGTATTCTAGTGGGGTCAAGTAATCTCTTTTCATCTTTGTGTAAAAAGATATATAAACCTTGTTTTGGGCATTTCTCTTTATTCGTAAAACTTGAAAAATCTTTTATTAAGCCATATTTGTCTGAGTAATAATGCAAAATATCATAAAAAGTATTTATTTTTTTATTATAATACCTAAAAGTTCTAAGCCAATCAGTATGATTAATTTTTTTCACATATTCTAGTGGTAAAAAAACATTTAATTTATTTTCAGTTAAAATATTTTTTATTTTACTAAAATAATATTCATCACCGATAAATATAACATTATCATTTTGTGTGGTAACTTTAAGTATATCTTGCGCTGCTCGCTTTGCCCAAACATACTGTTCGTCATTGCTCATATCATTCAACTTATAATCATATGGAGCTATTTTCTCGTGGCCTTCCAAGATACCGTGTTTTGCAGATAGAATCAACCAAGGCGTAGCGATATAGCTTGCAAATTCTTTAGCAGCCAAGAATCGATCTGAAATATACAACTCAGCTGCTTTTTTGGGGATAAGAGCTTTTTCTTTAGAGCAACCTATTATAATTTTTACTGATGACATATTGTAATTACCATATAAAAAATTAAGTTTTGATGCAAAGCATGTTCAGTCATACATTTAATACGCAACAGTTGACTGGCTCTGTACTAAAAGTATAACACATATGCAATTGTTCTAAAGATAATATCTAATTGTTTTATAAAATTTGTCAACTACATTCTACGCGCAAGCTACTTGAATATTAAGATAAGATGCTGCTATTACGAAGCTTTGTAGAAGAAAACATGCGTTAGATTTGTATTGCGATATATTTTATTTTAACTGCCAACTCTTTCATATTAAATAATAGAATTAAAATGCTTAATTATCGCTAGCTTCTGCATGTTCGATTAAAAGTTTTAATATTCCATCTTTAATTTCAAATTTAAGTTCAAGTATACATGCTTCAGGTGAATTGTCTTTGAATTTGAATGGTTGATCAATATCAAAAGTAAAAGACGCATCTTTTTGGCTTAGTTTAATAGATGAATTATAATCTGATGAAATGATGCTTCTTGTTTGGCTTGAATCTATAAAACTATCAATAAGTATTTTTGGAACTTTAATAGTTATTTTATCATCATTAACGTTTAATACATTTATATGAATTTTATCTTCAATCACAACAGGAATAAATTTACTTTGTATAGTAATTCTATGTTCATTAAATTTGAAATCTTTTTTAGGAATATCAACACTGGAATCAAGCTTATAAAAATCACGATAAAAATTTTTGAAATCAAAATGTACTTTACTTTCATCTACTGTTTCATCAGTATTGTAATAGTTAAAAAAATGAAGTTTTTTTATATCATCACTGTGTATACGTAATTTATCAAAATTAAAAAAATATGTTACTGAATATGGAATGATTTTATATTTTTTAGCAAAATCGAAATCCAAAGCCTTTCGAGAGTGATATTCAGCATATTTTTTTGAGATATCATCCATTATATCTTTGTTAACTCTACAAACTCGTTCGCCGTTATATAGCACTCCATTGTTGAAGCTTGCTATTAATTCTAAGCTGTTATCTTTGTATAATTCCCTAGTTTTTTTAA
Organism: uncultured Desulfovibrionaceae bacterium; assembly: GCA_964370245.1. Taxonomy (GTDB): domain Bacteria; phylum Desulfobacterota; class Desulfovibrionia; order Desulfovibrionales; family Desulfovibrionaceae; genus CAYJAZ01. The sequence goes on along the minus strand of CAYJIN010000072.1, from coordinate 6,487 downwards.
TGACATCATCTAAGCTTAAACTACCCATGCTATGGCTTAATTCAAGATACTGTTGTTGTAAATGCTTGTTATGCTCAATTACATTTTGCAAATGTTTAAAAAAAGATTCTGAATATCTAAATTGTGTTGAAGTATAATCGAATTCATCGTTTATAAACAATTTTCCATTATTATTCAAAGAACATAAATCTAGAACTGTGAAGTCAATATTTATAGCATTATTAAAAGAGACATAGCTTTCTGTTTGCATAGGGAAATAATCAATTTTTCTTGATGATTCCCTTCCAGGGTCGCAAGTCACAATTTCGAGCAGTGTAGCGCACCTAGCCTTTCTTTCCCCATTTGAGCGAATTGAAATATTGCAAGCTTGAGACAAGAGTAAATAGTATTTATTATTTATAGAAAAAATATCACCATAGCCAACAGCTGAGTAAAGAATATTAATGTTCATATCATAACATTCTGTACTTCTTAAATCTTCAATTGTTCTAAAGTCTTCAGCTGCGGGTAAATCAATAGCACACCATTTACATAGTTCATGGTAATTGTGTATAAGCTTTGAAATAGAATCGAATTTAGTACCAATAGTACAAACTATATCAGATTGTATTATAATCATCATTAGTCGTTGAAATGTTTCAACTGGAGAAACACCATCATTCATGCTTCCCAAAAGAATTACTTTATTTATAGTTTCATCTTGTAATTCAGACATAATACCTGCTGACTTTTTTAAAGCAGTATCCAGAACATGGTTTAACTGTGATAGAATTTCTCCTGAATAGTTTTGTCGAAAGCCAAGATACATTTCAGAAAACAATTTTGCATAGTCTTCATCCAAAATATGACGTTTTTTAATTAAACATGCGAGCGAAATGTTTTGCAAACTTTCAATAGTAAAAATTTCTCGAAGTTGGTTATTGTCTCCAATTTCCTCTTGTGCCGAGCATAAAGCAAAAACATGATTTTGAGTATTACCACTAGTGATGATTTTTTTTATAAAATTTTGTCCATCTTCTGATGTTCCACCAGAATCTTCAAAATTATTATCGATTAACCATAAAACCCTTGAATCATCATTTAGAGTAAAATGATCTTCAATCTTACTATAAAAATTATTTGCTGTTTCAATGGAAGAGAATTTTTTAAAATCAATTATTATACTGTTGTTTTCTACTAAATCAGTACAAAATTTTGTTAGAGCGACAACTTCATTATTTAGTACATGTGGCACTTTTTTCTGCAAAGAATCTTTTTCAGAAGTATTTAAATCTTTAATTATACTTTCAATAAATTCTGCTGCTTCATCGTTCAATGACTCAAGTGTTTCTAAAATATCTCCTCTAGAAAATTCTTTGCAAAACTCTTTAAAAAAACCTAAATTTTCTACACAGTATTTTATTATTTCAAAGTCATCAGACTCAGTTGATTTATCATAACAATTATCTACACTGACAATATATTTTATCTTGGAGTGTTTAAATAATTCATTTAGCTTATCCATCATTTACCTCTTTGTGCTTCATGTTAGATAAATCAATTCTAAATTTATATAAATTCTCAAACAAATTTCTGTTTCTCAATAATCTAATATGTCCATTATTATTTTCAAGGTTTTGCTTACAAATAAATAATCCGAGACCTCTCCCATTTTTTTTATATGAAACAAATGGGTTGAATAAATCATTTTCGATATCTTTTGATATTCCAATGCCATTATCCCATATTTCAATAGAGTAGTCTTGGTGTATTGTAATATTGTATTCGCAAGTTTCTATAAGCTTCATTTTATCTCGACTATATGTAAGCCAGTAAACTGCGTTAGAAAATAAATTATCTAATACTTGGTTTAATAAACCCCTATGGGCATAAATAGTAACACTTTGACTTAAATCATCAATTATAAATTTAATATTTTTTGCACTTGCTTGCTGTTTGTAAAACTCTTTATGTGTATTGAGTAATTCAGTTAATGAAAAAACTTCCTTTTTCATTCTAACAAATTTTAGTCCAGGATAAAAGTAAGATATTTGCTTGCGAAGAGTGTTCATAGCGTTAGAAATGTAGCTCATTTCGCTATTTAAATTGCTTATTTTTTTAACTTTATGATTTACATTGTTGATTGTAGAGTATAATTCATGAGTAAATAATTCAACGGAAATACCAAGTCCAGCAAGCTCAAAAACATCACTTATTCTTTGGTTAAATTTACTGAAATCATTTTCAATAGCAACTGCACTTTTTTTCACGCTTTCAATTTCTGTCATTAAAATCGAATATTTTTGCTGAATTTCTGAGATTAGTTTGTTTTGTAATCTTATTACATCTTCCAATTCTTTATAAGCCTCAGTATCTGCAATTAGTGCAATGCTTTCTTTTTTTCTTTCAGCTAGAATCTTTTTTTTATTAATTCTTTCTTCTTCAATTGCAAAATATGCCTGTACTTCACTAGAAGTTTTCTTTGCGCGTTGCACGATATTTTTTACATTTTCAACTGGCAGCTCTAATTCTGGTTCTCTAGAAATTGACAAACTTTGCAAATATTTTTTGAAATGGTTGTTGAGCGATAAGTTACTATCATTAATTTTTTTTATAAGTATATCTCGTAGTAATGTATAAAAATTATAGTAATACTCGTCGTTGATGAAACCTTCGCGACTTGTTGTTTCTTTTAAGGATTGATTATTTTTCCCTGTTAATTTTATATATCCTATAAGGTTTTCATTTTTCAAATCACCATACTTTCCCTTAGTTGTAGCTTCTGCAGAAATATTCAACCAGTCCACAGAGCCTTCTCCATAACCTTGAACAACAAAACCGTCGCGGATGACTTTGACTCCTTTATTTATTTTAATATAATCTTTGTATTCATGTTCTTTTAGAGCATATATAAAATCATATCTTTCCATAATTCCAGAAACGTATGAACTATCGTAGCTAAAATCATAGATTGTACCATCAAAATCGCCTTGATAAAATAATTCACCATCAGCGTTTCTTTTGAGTGAAGAAATTGCGTCAAGCGGAATCTTGTTACTTATTTCATAAATGTAGTCTTCATCTTTATATTGTATATTTTCTTTATCACTATTTAATTTTAAGTACATTTCTTTAAAATAATCAGCATTAAAGTCGAACCAATCATAATCTTTATAAATATTTCTTTTTTTGAAAAAGTCTATTTTGTATTTGCACTTTAGTTCGACGTGCGTCTTGGTAATTTTAAATACATATTTAGAGCGAGCAGTTTTAAGTATGTCGTTAAAAATTGAATTGTTTATGTCAACTTTAAAGTCATCAATTGTCGCGCTTATTGTAAAAGTATTGTCATGAAATCTAAATGGAGATATGATGTGGTTTATTGTTTTTTCTAAATCTTTTTTGACCTCTTCCGAAGTCCAAAAAGCAGGATTAATTAAGCCTGTTATTATAATATTGGTGTAACTCTTATTATTGATTACCTCTTTCTGCTTGCAATCTATATTAATTTTATCAAGTGTTGTGTTCTTTTGAAATTCAGCCCATGGGATAGTTATTTCTGTTTCAAAGCAATCTTCTTTTTCTTTTGTTACTAAAGTTACTTTAGAGCCAAGTTTTTGAACTGATAGACGACCTAGTCCTTTCTCTCCTAATGGTATTCGATTAAATTTTGACGTTGTCAAGTTTTCCTTTTTCATCTTTTTTTTAGGAGAGTTTGAAATTGTTAGCCAACCATTAACAATTGTATGAAGATTCATACCGATGCCATTATCTTTAATTTCTATTTTACCTATAAGTCCATTTTCATCCATGTGATTTGTATTGATGTTCAAAGAACAAAAACTTGCATCTGCGTCATAAGAGTTCTTTATCAATTCTGAAAGAGCAGTAATCTCGTCAGCTATTAGAGATTCACCAAGTTTATATATAAGTGAGGCATGAACCTTAAAACTTAAATTGTCGATATCTGATAAATTAACAGTAGAATTATAATAATCAGCATTTTCGTCAAAAAGATTATTCTGTCTATTCATTAGTTACCTCTTCTTTAAGATTAAAATATGCTCTTTTGTCATTGTTTCTGTTTTTTGGCCGGTATGTTTGTCTGTATGGTTAATGGCTGGCATTCTTTTTTTTAGAATGTTACGTTTAAATTTATGGATTAGTTCAAATGAGTATTTTTCAAAATATTCTGATAAAATACAGTCCATTTCTATTCTTTTTTTTGCAACACTTCGATTTCCAACTGTCATGATAACATATGAATCTCTTTCAACGATAGAAATCTTTTCTATAAAAGAATAGAAATCGCTATAGAATGACAGAACTTTGTATATTTTACTGCAGTCATAATTCTGAATTGTAGTTATATTTTCACGCAATGTCGGAGAAAAATTTAAAACATCGTCACTAAAGCTTGATTTTATTTCTCCTCCCATACTCACTTTGTCAATTTTAGATAGTGTTTCGACAAGGCGAGGGTCAATTTTTGAACAAATGTCAGCCAAGTCAATCCATCTTAAAGCTAAAACTGAATATTGACCATAGGTTACTGTTGTATGGTTATCTCCGTATGGAGGAGAGGTTATAATTAAGTTAGGTTTAATTTTTTTACATAATGTAGGTGTTTTTATTATGGTGTCACCTAAGCAAATGTTTATAGTTCCTGTGTATTTAAGCTGGTTTCTTGATTTTGTTTTAACTAAATAACCAAGTGTTTCTAGTCTATTTTGAAATGTTATAGTGCTAATTATATTTTTTTCAAGTACATCTAGAAAAATGCGTATTGCACTTTTATCAAAAGCATAAATGTTATCTTTGTTTTTTATATGAAGCTTATAGGTACAACTTCTTGAGTTTGAAACCATTCTGAGTGTTTCGCTAAATGCAACCCAAAAATATCGACGTATTTTTTTTGTTGGCTCAAGGCGAATTTGTTTTTTTATATGATCTAATTCTAATATGATCTCTTTTTTAAACCATTTATTTATATTATGAAAAGATGTTTCATGTTGTTCACTTATAGAGTGCTCTAAATTTTTAATTAAAATGTGTATTCTTTTTTTTAACTGTTTTATGGAGTAGATCGTAGTTTTTACTTTTGACACAAGAAAAGCTAATGGGTTTATATCTATTCCTGTAATATTCAAGCCTTGAAGCATTCCCTCCACAAGAACTGTTCCTGAGCCCATAAAGGGATCGTAAATAGTTAAATTTTTATCAGTAAGCCTATTTTTAAAAACAGAAATTATTTCACGCTGCATTTGTGGAACCATCATGGCTGGATATGCAAACAAACCGTGTACATAGTCACGACTGCTATCCTTCTGAAAGCTCCAAAACTCGTCACCTCTGTTTAAGTCGGTAACAATCAGGTTATCAACAGATGCACTCATTTTTTTTGGCCGTTCGTACAGTCTAAAAATAGTTTGTATGTTTCCACACCTAAAGCGTCAGCTATTTTTTGTATATTATCAAGAGAAATGCTACGCTTTTCTTTTTCTACAGCGCAAATATAAGTTCTATGTAAACCTACTTTGCCTGCAAAAGCCACCTGAGACAAACCTTTTTCATGTCTAATTCTTTTTAAGTTAAAAGCAAAAACTTTTAATATATTCATTTTTATTCACCTTCCTGCAGTAATGTCTTATAAGAAAGTAGACAATAAGTAAATAGTAGAGGGGGTAAAATCCTTCATTTTACTGCTAGTTTGTTGGATAATGGATTTTAAATAGATACTGTTAATGCTGTAATCTCTAGCTGTAAAAGTTGTTTTGTTTAGGTGATGTAATTAAGCCTAAAAAGTTTTGATGTGGTGCGTGTTTGTATGCATAGTTACCTTTGGCTTTACTAAGACAAAGAAAGCTGTCGTTTCCACCAGTATGGTAAATATTTTTAAGAGGAAATTTATTGCATTATGTTATTGTTGTTTAAGTTTAGATAGTTACTTTCTCATGTGGTTGCGCCTCATTTTAAGCTTAGTTTTTACATGATTAGCCTTTAAAACAACCATATGTTGTTCCTAAATTTTCACTTTGTGCAGTACATTGCTCCATACGTTGCCAATACTCCTTGTATTTTTCATATTTTTGTAAAGTTATGTCCCCAGCCACGCCAAAGGCATAATTGGCTGTGCGTTCAGCGTATTGTTGCCAATTACGGCCTTCTTTTGCGCGAATGTTTGGGGCGCAATCTGCTATGGCGTCCATGATGGCTTGAGGGCTATGCCCGGTTGCTCTCATGCGCACGGCAATCATGGCGTCAAGACGTGAAAAATCTTCAATATTCATGTGGGTGCGTATGTCTTCATAGTGAGTGTGATACGCAGCAGTAGCAGAGCCTGTAGGAAAATTTCGTGCCGTTTGGTGAGGTCGGGCGGGGTGTGTCTGCTTTTGCCTTTCTTGTTCTTCGTACTGCTTGGCTATTACTCTGGCTGTGAGGTATGCCTTGGTACATTCTTGCTTTTCAGCAAAAAGAAGTTTTACTCTGGGATAAGAACCGTCAGCAT
>CAYJIN010000071.1:0-11465 GCA_964370245.1 uncultured Desulfovibrionaceae bacterium | reverse complement strand
GATTTTACTGGTGGAGCTGAAGAGAATTGAACTCTTGGCCTCTTGAATGCCATTCTCTAAAAAATAACTAAAAATATTGATTGATAATAGAAAAATAAATCAAAAAAATATCAATTAAAACATAATATTATAACAATTTAATTCATAAGAAATGTCCGCAACTTCATCGCTTTTTCATCTTGTGCATAGTGTGCATGGCGATGAATGATTTCAAATACTTACGAATCGTGAATTTTAATTTGGGTCATATTTGGGTCATGGGCGTTGAAAAATTTACCTCTTGATTGCTATTTAGGGTCTTAGATATTCTGTAAGAATAACTTCAATAAGAAGTTGAAGAGCTATTGTTTCTGAGGCTATTAAATCCTTATAACTATCTAATCTAATTAGAATATAAATATTATAATTTAAAAGTTTATTTTTATCAATTAATTTAGTTTGTTGCTAAACCATTAAGAAGGGGCTATAGGTGGAATACTGTAAACTCATATAAAAAAACATAAAGAATTGCTTGACTAAAATAGAATATTTCTGCTATAAGCACTTGGAGTAATAGAATATTTATTGCTATTTGAGAATTAATTCTAGTTTATGGAGGATTTATGGTATCACCTGCGCTTATTTCAGAGTTTCAAATTTTATTAGGAAAGGAAGCAGTTATTTTAGAAGAAGCTGATAGACAATCATATTCTTATGATGCAGCAGTATTAGAATCGGTTGTGCCTGCTTTAGTTTTACAACCAAATTCAACAGAAGATCTTGGAAAAGCTGTTGAAAAATGTTATAAAGAAGGTTTACAGATCACAGTAAGAGGATCTGGAACAAACCTGTCAGGCGGAACTGTTCCGGACTCTGCAGATGCCGTTGTTATTCTTACAAATAAATTAAATAGAATTTTAGAAATTAATACAGAAGATTTATATGCTGTTGTTGAACCTGGTGTTGTAACAGCGACCCTTGCAAAAGAAGTAGCAAGAAAAAATTTATTCTATCCGCCTGATCCTGGCTCGCAATCGGTTTCTACTCTTGGAGGTAATATTGCTGAAAATGCGGGTGGTTTGCGTGGCTTGAAATATGGCGTTACTAAAGACTACGTGATGGGATTAGAGTTTTATGACTTTGAAGGTGAATTAGTAAAATCAGGTTCACGTACGGTTAAATGCGTAACAGGTTATAACTTGGCGGGAATGATGATTGGCTCAGAGGGAACATTAGGTGTTATTTCAAAAGCTATATTAAAATTAGTGCCTCCACCAAAAGCATCAAAAGCGATGATGGCTATTTTTGACAATGTTCAAAAAGCTTCTGAAGCTGTTGCAGAAATTATTGCAGCACACGTAGTTCCATGTACTTTAGAGTTTTTAGATCATGCTACAATTAACTTTGTTGAAGAAGATAAAAAATGTGGCTTACCAAAAGATGCTGCGGCATTATTACTTATTGAAGTTGATGGACACCCTGCGCAAGTAGCTGATGAAGCAGAAGTTGTTGAAAGAATATTGCAAAAAGTTGGGGCAAGAGAAATTCGCCTTGCAAAAGACGAAGCTGAAAAAGAAAATATTTGGCAAGCTCGTCGTGGCGCTCTTCCTGCTCTTGCTCGTTTACGTCCTACTTGCGTTTTAGAAGATGCAACTGTGCCACGTTCTAAAATTCCTGCTATGGTAGACGCTTTAGAAAAAATTGCTAAAAAATACCGCTTAGAAATGGGAACTTTTGGGCACGCGGGTGATGGAAACTTACACCCAACAATTCTTTGCGATAAAAGAAATAAAGAAGAATTCCATAGGGTTGAAGAGGCTGTTGATGAAATTTTCCATATTGCACTAGAACTTGGTGGAACTCTATCCGGTGAGCATGGAATAGGAACTGCAAAGGCAAAATGGCTTGAAAAAGAAACTTCAAAAGGAACTATTATGTTCTCAAGAAGATTAAGAAGAGCGCTTGACCCTAAAGGCTTATTCAATACTGCAAAAATGGTTGGTGTTTAATATGGCACAAATAGCTGAATTAAGAGAAGCTTTGTTGAATTTAGACAATCTTCTTTCTTCTTGCATGCGCTGTGGCAACTGCCAAGCTGTATGCCCTGTTTTTGGTGAAAGTGTAAGAGAAAGTGATGTAGCACGAGGAAAAATTGTGTTATTACAAAATCTTGCTTACAACATTATTCAAGATGCAGACGCTATTGATGAAAGATTAAACAGATGTCTTTTATGTGGCGCTTGTCAGGCAAACTGTGCATCAGGTGTAAAAACACTTGAAATTTTTGTTGAAGCAAGAAGAATTTTAACAGAATTTAGAAAGTTAGCTCCTATTAAAAAATTCATTTTTAGATATTATCTTACTCAGCCAAAGTTATTTGCAAAATCTTTGCAATTTGGTTCATTATTTCAATCTGTTGTTGTGCGTAAACAAGACAATGCACAAGGCACTTCACGTGCACCATTGCTTGATAAGTTTTTAGGTAAAAGGCATATTCCAAGTCTTCCTAAGCAACAGCTATTACAAAAATATGGCAATTTGAGAGAAAAAGGTAAAAAACATAATATCATTTTCTATACAGGCTGTATGATTGATAAAATCTACCCTCAAATAGGTGAAGCAGTAATCAAAATTCTTAAGCATCACGATATTGGTATTAACATGTCAAGCGAATTTGCTTGTTGTGGTATGCCAACACTTTGCTCTGGTGATCAAGAAAGTTTTAAAATCTTACTCAAAAAGAATATTGAAATTTTCAAGAAATTAGATGTAAAAGAGATGGATTATATTGTTTTTGCTTGCCCTTCATGTAATGAAAGTGTGCATGTATGGTGGGATTATTATGTAAAAGATCCTAATTATTTTACTCATGAAGAAAGAGAAACTTTAGAAGCTATTTCAAAGAAAACAATAGATATTCATAAGTTTTTATATTCGGTGCTAGATTATAAAGAAAATGAAAAAACCAGCACAAAAAATACCAAAAAAATAACTTACCACGATTCTTGCCATTTGAAAAAATCATTACATGTTGATAAAGAACCGCGCGCTCTATTGAAACAAGTTAATAGCTATGATTTTGTTGAAATGCCTGACTCTGATAAATGTTGTGGTTGTGGTGGTTCATTCACATTAACACAGCCAGAACTTTCTTTAGAAATAGGCACACGTAAAAGAGAAAATATAATTGCCTCAAATGCTGATATGGTTACTACGGGTTGCCCTGCATGTATGATGCAATTGTCTGATATATTAGCTCGTTTTGAAGACAGAGTGCCTGTAAAACACAGCATTGAGATTATAGCAGAAAATTTATCATAACATAAATAAACATAAAGGTTATTAGAGATGACGGATTTAGTAGAAAATTATGTTGAAAAGGCAGAAGCTACAGGCTGTAAAGTTGTCCAGTGTAAGGATATGCTTGAAGTGCAAGATTACATTGTAAATCTTGTAAAAACCAAGCAACCTTGTGAGCTTCTAGACGAAGAAGATTGTGAAAAAGGCCCACTTAGCCCACTTGGACTTCCTACAAGAGTAACGCCCATTGTTGCAGCGCCTTTTTGCGAAAATGGCTTAGAAGAATCATTTTTTGAAGCTTTACACGCTAAAGCAGAAAAAGAAAACTTTATCTGTATTAAAAATAACTTAAGAAATCACCTTTCTGGAATAGATATAGGTGTTGTTAAAGCAATGCATGGTATAGCGCAAACAGGCACTTGTATGATAGATACATCTAATGAAGATGCACGTTTTTCAACTATTATCTGTGAAATATGCGTAACTATACTTAAAAAATCTGACATTAAGCCAGACTTGCTTTCAATGGCTGATATCCTAAGAGGGCATATAAATTCAACTTCTGCTGGCTACACTACATTTATGTCTGGCCCAAGCAGAACTGCGGATATTGAAAGAGTTGGTGCAGTTGGCGTGCATGGCTCATTAGAAGCACATATACTTTTATTGGATGAGTAGGTGGAGAAGATTATGCATACAGAACTAGAAAACATGGCACAATATAAAAAAAATATTGATGAGGCTTTAAATGACACCTTTTTGCGCAAAACATTAAATAAATTTGCTGTTGAATATCGTGTAAATAGAGATAAACTTTATGCAGAAATTCCTGTGGACGAATGTATAAAAAAAGTTGCTGATACAAAAGACTGGGCAAGTAAGCATTTAGATGAATTGTATGAACAGTTTAAAACTGAAGCAGAAAAAAGAGGGGCTATTGTTCATTATGCTCACAATGCAGCTGAAGCAAATGAAATTATTGCAAAAATAGCAAAAGCCCATGAAGCAAAGATTGTTGTAAAGTCAAAATCAATGACAGCAGAAGAAACTCTGCTTAATGATAGACTTTTTAAAGACAAGCTTGACGTTGTGGAAACTGACTTAGGTGAATGGATTATTCAATTAAGAAATGAAGGGCCATCACACATGGTTATGCCTGCTATTCACCTTTCACGCTACCAAATTGCAGAAGATTTTTCAAAAGTAACTGGTGAAAAGCTAGACCCTGAAGATGTTCAAAAGCTTGTTAAAATTGCAAGAATTCAATTGCGTAAAAAGTTTAACCAAGCAGATATTGGTGTTACTGGTGCAAACTTCTGCGTTGCTGAAAACGGAACTTTTGCTATTGCAGCAAATGAGTGTAACGAACGTATGGTTACATCAATCCCAGGTGTTCATATCGCAATTGCAGGTTTAGATAAGTTAGTGCCAAACTTTGAAGCAGCACTAAATGCCCTGTATTTACTTCCACGTAATGCAACAGGCCAAAGGCTTACATCAAATGTAACTTGGTTTAATGGTGCGTATAACTGTGAATCAGGCAAAGACGGTAAAAAAGAATTACATATTGTTTTACTAGACAATGGAAGAAAGAAAATTGCGCAAGATCCTCTATTTTCACAAGTTTTTAGATGTGTGCGCTGTGGCGCTTGTGCGAATGTTTGCCCAGTATTTCGTATGGTTGGTGGGCATAAAATGGGGCATATCTATATTGGGGCAATTGGCCTTATACTTACCTATTTTTACCATAGCAGAAAAAGTGCAGCCGTGCTTTCACAAAACTGCATAGGTTGTGAATCATGTAAAGATATTTGCGCAGGCGGAATTGACTTACCAAAACTTATCCACGAAATACGCGAGCGTTGTCAAGATGAATTTGGTTCTAAGAGCGTAAATGTTCTTGCTGGTAAGCTTTTAGAAAATAGAAAAGTTTTCCATTCTTTCCTCAAGGCTGTGCGTTTTTCTCAAGCTCCTGTTGCAAGAGAAGATGGTTTTGTTCGTCATTTACCTGATATTTTATTTGGTGCACATCAGTTTAAAAGCCTTCCAACTTTAGCAAAGAAATCTTTTAGAGAATTATGGGAAGAGCAAAAATACACTCTTCCAAACCCTCGCATGAAAGTTGCTATTTTTGCGGGCTGTGTTCAAGATTTTATCTATCCTGAACAATTAACTTCTTTTGTAGAACTTATGAAAAAACATAATGTTCAAGTAGATTTTAATGAAGATCAAAACTGCTGTGGTCTACCACTAAAAATGCTCAATCAAGATAAGATTGCTAAAAAACTTGCAATAACTAATACTATGGCATTAAATGCTGAAAATTATGATGCTGTTGTAACTTTATGTGCTTCTTGTGCTTCACACCTTAAGCATGGTTATGCTGATTTGCTTGGCAAAGCTATATCAAAAGAATTGAGTGAAAAAGTTTCTGATTTTAGTTCATTTATGAAAGACAAAGTTGGAATCGATACAAATATTCTTACCAAGGGCGATGAATCAATCACCTATCATGCGCCTTGTCACCAATGCAGAGGCTTAGGTGTTGTAGAGCAACCACATGATCTTATTTCTGCAGTTGCCAACTATGAACCAAGCCCAGAAGAAAGAGTATGCTGTGGTTTTGGTGGTTCTTATTCAGCAAAATTCCCTGAAATTTCTCAGCAATTACTAGAAAAGAAAATAGAAAATATCAAAGCTTCAGGTGTAAAAACTGTTGTTACTGATTGCCCAGGTTGTCTAATCCAGATTAAGGGTGGTATGCATAAGCGCGATGAGACGATTAAAGTAAAACATATTGTTGAATTATTGAACGATAATTCAAAATAGTTCTATTTCAATCTTATCATATAATATTTAAAAGGAGTAATTTTTATGGCTTTTTATGCAATTCTTGCTTTCTTACCAATTTTATTAGCTCTTGTCCTTATGGCTGGTTTACGCTGGCCTTCTACAAGGGCTATGCCATTAGCTTGGCTTACAGGAGCTGTTCTAGCTTTTGTTGTTTGGAAACTCTCACTTCTCAATATTGCTGCATTAACAATACAAGGTTTTATCACTGCTTTTGGTGTTTTAATTATTGTATTTGGTGCATTACTTATTTATTATACCATGCAGACAAGTGGCGCTATGGAAACTATCCAAGCTGGTATGCAGAAAATTACTCCTGATAGACGCTTACAAGCAATTATTATTGGTTTTATGTTTGCTGCTTTCGTTGAAGGTGCAGCTGGTTTTGGTACACCAGCTGCGCTTGCAGCACCACTTTTATTAGGTTTAGGTTTTCCACCTCTTTGTGCAGCAGTTATTTGCTTAGTTTTTAACAGCGTTCCTGTTACATTTGGTGCAGTAGGAACTCCTGTTTTACAAGGTTTCAAATCTGTTGAAGGCGTTGCTATGCAAGCTTTAGGTACAACAGATCCAAGTCTTGTATATAAAATAATTGGTGAATATGCTACAATCTTGCATACACCAATGCTCTTCATTCTTCCAATTTTTATGCTTGGCTTTATGACACGCTTCTTTGGAAAAAATAAATCATGGAGTGAAGGATTTGCTGTTTGGAAATATTGCTTAATGGCATCTGTTTGTTTTGCAATTCCTTATTACGCTATAGCATGGCTCGTTGGCCCTGAATTACCTTCACTGTTAGGTGGTTTAATTGGTTTAGCCGTTTTAGTTTCTCTTACTAAAAAAGGTTTATTTGTTCCTAAGGATGTATGGAATTTCGGCGAACAAGACAGTTGGGATGCTGACTGGACAGGAACAATCAAATCAACTGACGTAACTGTTTTTAAAGAACACATGTCACAAGCTATGGCTTGGATGCCTTATGTGCTTTGTGGACTTTTCTTGGTTATTACAAGAGTACCAGCGTTTGGACTTAAACCAATTATCAACGATCCAATGTTCAGCCTTGGCATGTCAAACATTCTTGGCGTAGAAGGTGTAAGTTCGTATATTGCTATTCTCAACCTACCTGGTACTATTCCATTTATCTTGGTTGCTATTATCACAATCTTTATGCATGGTATGCTTAAAAATGATGAAATTGGTTCAAATAAAGTTCAAAGAGCTTGGTCAACCGCATTTGTGAAAATGAAAGCACCAACAATTGCTTTATTAGCAGCAGTTGCTTTAGTTTCTATTTTTAGAGGTTCTGGTGTTACAACAGCAGTATTAGATTCTGCTGGAAATGGTGTATCAATGCCTATGGCTATGGCCCTTACTATTGCTGACTTAACAGGAAATGCATGGCCTGCATTAGCTTCTTATATAGGTGGACTTGGTGCATTTATCACAGGTTCAAACACCGTTTCAGATATGCTTTTTGCAAACTTCCAATGGAATGTAGCTTCTGCTCTTGATTATACAAGTATTCAACACTTAATAATTTTAGCAGCTCAAGGTGTTGGTGGAGCAATGGGTAATATGATTTGTATCCACAACATTGTATCAGTTTGCGCTGTTCTAGGTATGATTGGGCATGAAGGTGCAATCCTTAGACGTACTGTTTGGCCATTTTTACTTTATGGCGTATTTGTTGGTATTGTAACTTTTGCTCTAATATACGCATAAAACTATAACATTTTTTTCAGTAGAAAGTAGTTTCAAAATCACATTGAAACTACTTTCTTTTTATGTGCTTACTGAATTAAGCACAGAATATTAAACAAAAAAAATTCATTGATTTTGTTTTCATAGTTCTATCGAATATTAGAATCGAATATATAAAAACTACTTCGCCTGCGTTTTTGTATAGATTTTACAGCGTAAAGATCGATACAAAGGCGTTCTGGCGAAATCGCGTAAGTGAAATGCCTTTTGCTAGTAGGTTAGTTGGCGATTTGTTAAAATTTTATCAATAGATAAAATGACTTGGGGAAAGTTTAGCCTTTCCCCAAACCCCTTTCATACCGCATTCGCATACGCTATAATGCGGAATTCTTTTTTAAGTGAAATGTCACATTATTTATTCAATTTTGATTTCATAATTATTCTCTTTGGTATCAACAGTTTTTTCATCTACCAGAGAGTTTAAAAAATTGATGTAAACCTCTTGGTCTTTGTCTGGTAAAATAGCATGTTGACTAAGCCACCAATCAATATCTGCTTGGTTTGGAATTGTGATTGATTTATTCTTTAGGTGTTGTTCAACAACAATACCGAGAAGAATTAGACCTCGATTTCTATTTTTTTGATTTTTATCACGAAGCTCTTTTTGATATCTTTGTATTTTTAAATCAAGAGCTTGCTTTTTTGCAAGTGCAAGTTGCAGTTGTTCTTCTTTTGACTTTCTAGTCTTTTGCGAAGATACTGTTCTTTCTGTTGCAATGACATCTAGCTCTATCTTTTGTGAGCTTACATCTTTGTTTTCAATGTTTAATTTACTTTCTTCTGAGTTCATAATTACCTCATCTTTTGCTTTAATGTTTTTAATTGTATTAGTATTATTATTTTGCATAGTTATCCTCCTATGTTTTTATTTTTTTTAATAGTTACTTCTACAAAATTATATCAATTTTATCTTCTAAATTCTCTGTCATGTTTTCTTCATTATAAGCTACCTCCATTTTTATTTTGTTGCTGTTTGTTGAAATTCCATCAAAAAATGCATATGTAGAGAGTTTACACAAAGCTTTTTCAATGTTTTCAGTGTTGTTGAGCTTTGCAATATTGAGATGTCTATTTTTTAGATTTTGCCAATAAGCATTTCGCTCTTGAATATTTTCAAAATCAGCTAAATCAATGATGATTTTTGAATTATTGCTATTGTCAAGTAGAATTATTTCTTTTTCATTTGTGATAATTCCTCCAGTTCTTTCAATCTGCTGTGAATTGATTGAAGTTCCTCCGATAATAAGGCTATGCTCTCCTTGTGTGGCTTTGCTTGCCCTGTCAAAACTTGATCCAATAACTTGTATATCGCTAATGACATATCGTTCATTTGCTCTTGTTGTTGGTCGATTTGTGTTTGAATGTTCGCCATAAATTCTTCTATCTGCTGTGGCATTTGCAGATATGATTGGTGGGCTTTCAAGAAGATTTTTATTACTTCTTTTATCTGTGTCATTTCTTGATTCAAGTTCTGAAATTCCTGTTTCAGCTGTAGATTTTCTTTCTGTAATTCTTCCAAATTCTTCATTGTTTTGCTCCTGTATTTCTTGTTCTAATTGAATAATTTCAGCATCGAGATTTTCCTTTTCCTCAATGAGTTTATTGTGTTCATAGGCTTGCCTATTGTAATTGCCGATTTCTGTTTCAACGCCAGCTTTTTCAAGAGCAGAGATTTTTCTTCCAAGATGTTTTGTTGCAACTTTTTCACTGCCTTGCTCTTTGTAAGAACGATGATCGATTGATGTGGCATAAGTAACAAGAACTTGATTAACTCTGTTTGCCCATTGCTCACGTAGCCAAGTAATTTCTTGCGGACCTGTAACTTTGTCATCAAGGATTCTGGTTTTCTCTTTAAGAGATTCGCCATCAAAAACACGGGTAGTCCACATCATGTCAATATGGGGATTGCTTGTTGCTAAATCGTGAAAATTAATATCCACAACTACGCTATATCGATCTGCAATGTCCTGTGCGTATTGATAACCAACTTGAAAACATTCTTCTTCAGTGAATTCAGTTGGTAATGCCAAATCAGCACGACGAGCAACTGTTGAATTTTTTCTTTTTTCAACTTTTTCTGCTTCTGCCCAAAGCCATTGAGCTGAAATGTCTTTTTTCTTTGTGCAAAAGGAAGGGGCAATGATTTTATTGCCACAAACGCCTTTTTTCTTACGATAATCTGCTAATGTGCCATCAAGCATTTGCAATACACGTGCTCCAATATATGCAGATGCAGCAATTGCATTTTGGCCGCTACTACGCTGAACTTTACTGATATAGCTATGAAAAATTGCCATAGTGACTACTCCTATGCTTTTTTGTATTTTGCCTTTTTAGGGTTTCCAAAGGGCTTTTCCCTTTGGCGTGCTTGCAAACGAATGTTTGCGTAAGTGCGCCCTTTGGGTAATTTTGGATTGAACTAAAAATAAAAATTAATGGCATAACAAAAAACCGTCCTTACATATTTATAAGAACGGTTCTAGCATAATTAGAAATGGATAGAGGCTAATGAAGTTGCACCTTCAAAGACTAATCAAAGAAATAAATTTTTTGGTACAATCTATAATATTCACGAATAGTATTTTCAGCATAATCTAGATCAGGGGCAAAAACAAAGAAGTTCTTTTCCCAGATTCTATACATTGCTTCAAGTTGAGCAATCTCTTCTAAATCGGCATCAGGATTTTCAGGCATAAGATATTTTATAATGGATAGGGGAGAATTCAAAATAACATTTTTTGCATCGGCAGATTTTTTTATATAGGGAAGATGCTCTAATAATTCATCAATATTTCCCCATATCGTTTCAAAAGGTAAAGTCTTTTCTGCTTTACATGGGTCAGCTAAAAAATCATCGTACCAATTTAATAATGCATCATACTCATCATTACTTGGCATATCTAAAAAAGTGTAATTTTCTAAAATCTTAGTTTGGATAAGAGGAGTAGATCTTTCTTTTTGAAATTTATTTCCTCGCTCATAAGATTTTTGAAACCTGTCACCATTTTTTTCATGATAGTTGTGGAAATGACAAAGAATTTTATTTTTATTTCCAGAAAAGCTAATTGGAACATAACGCCAACAGATTCTGCACTGTTGATAGACAGCTAAATCTTTTTTAGTTTTATTTTTTTTAAAGTTTGTGAGTGTTATCAAAACAGAATAAAGCTGATTTAGATTTTCATCAAATGCACTATTAAATTTTATAAAAAATACAATTTCATCAAACGGCTTAGTCAGTGGTAAAAAATTATGTATTACAATGTTTTCTTTTGTTATATAACTTTTCACTAATGCACGAATCTCTTTAGTGTTTTCAAAGTTATTGATTATATAATCTGCAAGTTCATTTGCAGTAATAAGATTTACATTCTTTTCTAAAGAAAGCTTGCTGTTTATTGCATCAAGAATAATATTGATATATTCTTGATGTCTTTGGCTTGTTGCAGGCAGTACATTTTTTACAAATGTAAGTAGTTCATCTCTGCTAGTTGGTTTTGCAGATGGGGATTCTGCAAGGTAGCAATTTTTACAAAGAAACTGCCATATATTAACATATCCTCGTCCAT
>CAYJIN010000070.1:0-11509 GCA_964370245.1 uncultured Desulfovibrionaceae bacterium | reverse complement strand
TGTCAATGCCCAAAAAATAAATTTTATTGATGCATACAAGTTATTATATTTCTAGCTATAATTATTTGGGGCTCAACAATTTTAACAGACATACAATTTTTTGGGCATATATATTAACTTTTTTTGGGCATAAAACTCATTACTTTTTTAAATTATAGAAAAATGAAATGAGCTAAGTGAATTAAAATCGCAACAAAAAATCAGATAGTCTTATTGAAAAATGAGATTTTAATTATTATCAAGCAAAAGAGTTTTATTCAATGAGGACTAATATGTAAAACGGATTATTTAGAAAAACACAATACAAAAATGTAAACTTGACAAATTTCATGCATAAATGCTAATATAAACCCATATATTTCACTCAGATAATAAAATGTAACATTGTACTATCAAATGCATAACAATAATAACTTGCTTTATAAACAGGAGGTATACCTTGAAAGTTTTACTATTAGCAGGTGGCCTTGGTACAAGACTATCAGAAGAAACCGGTTTACGCCCAAAACCAATGGTAGAAATTGGCGGAAAGCCTATTTTATGGCATATAATGAAAATTTACTCACATTATGGCTTTAATGATTTTGTTATCCTTACTGGCTATATGTCGCACTATATCAAAGATTATTTTGTCAATTACTATAATCGTTATTCAGATCTTACTGTTGACATGTCTAATAATAGCATTGAAATACATAAAACTCATATCGAACCTTGGAAAGTAACAATAATTTATACAGGGCAAGATTCTATGACAGGTGCAAGAATAAAAAAAGCAAAAAAATATATAAATAATGAAAGATTTTTACTCAGCTATGGTGATGGCGTTTCAGATATCAATATTCTTAAAAGCATAGAAAGCCATGAAAATGCAAAAAAGCTCTGCACTATGACAGCAGTTCAACCAAGCGGTAAATTTGGAGCAATTACAATAGAAAATAACAATGCTATAAGTTCATTCCTTGAAAAACCTCAAAAAGGTGGTAACTGGATAAATGGTGGTTTCTTTGTGTGCGAACCACAGGTATTAGACTATATTGCAGATGGTGATGATACGATTTTTGAAAGCTCACCTTTAGAAAATCTTGCAAAAAACAATCAACTAAATGCCTATAAACATGATGGTTTTTGGAAACCAATGGACACACTAAAAGACAAAAATGACCTAACCGCAATGTGGCTAGAACACAAAGCCCCTTGGGCAATTTGGCTATAATTATTTACCTTTTATCACACAAAGAATTGGAATATTAATGAAAATCACTCCTTTAGAAATCAATGGTGCTTACCTTTTGGAGCTTGAAGAGTTTATAGACGAGCGTGGTGCATTTGCAAGACAATTCTGTAAAAAAGAACTAAAAGAAGCTGGAATAGATTTTGAAATTTGCCAATGTAATATTTCCAAAAATTACAAAAAAAATGTTTTGCGTGGAATGCACTACCAAAAAGCTCCTCACCTAGAGAAAAAAATTGTCTACTGCCCTGTGGGCGCTATCTATGATGTTCTCGTAGATTTACGTCCAAACTCCTCTACTTTTTTGCAATGGCAAGCAATAGAACTTAATGAAAATAATAATAAAATGATTTACATTCCGCCTATGATTGCGCATGGTTTTCAGACACTTGTTGATAATACACTTGTTTTCTATCATATGGGCGAATACTTTATGCCAAATTCTTACGCGGGTATACGTTATGATGATCCAAAAATAAATATTAAATGGAAAAATAGCGACAAACTTATTATCAATGAACGAGATAAAAATTATGAGCTCCTCTAGGAAAGTTATACTCACTGGTGCTAGTGGACTTATTGGCAAAGAGGCAATCATGCCTCTCGTGCAAAATAACTTTGAAATTTACGCTCTTACCTCACAAAAAAAATCTGAAAAAGATGAAAATACCCCCTTTGTACACTGGATAGAATGTAATATTTTTGACAGCCAAAATCTAAAAGCAATCCTAAGCAACATAAAGGCCAGCCATCTCCTGCATTTTGCTTGGTGTAGCACTGGCGACTACCTTACAAGTGATATAAATTACCGTTATAAAGAAGCAAGTTTTCATCTTTTAAAAACTTTTATAGAAAATGGTGGTAAAAAAGCTGTTTTTGCAGGTACTTGCTTTGAATATGAACACAAAACAAGACCGCTAACAGAAACTGATACTCTAAACCCTACAAATCTCTATGCAAAGTGTAAAGTAGCTCTTTATGAAGAAGCAATGGTCTACTGCCAAGAAAAAAATGTAGATTTTGGCTGGGGCAGAATTTTCTATGTTTATGGCAGAAAAGAACATGAAAAAAGACTTACCGCCCATCTTATCAACAACTTACTTAACGAAAAAGAAGTTACAATTTCATATGCGTCTTTAGTAAAAGATTATATGTATTCAAAAGACATTGCTCAAGCTTTTGTCAAATTTCTAAATAGCAACGTAACTGGAGCTGTTAACATTTGTTCAGGTAAAGAAATAACACTAGGTAATTATGCAAAAACGTTAGCTCAAATACTAAATAAAGAAAATTTCCTCATAATAAAAGATGAAAAAACTGAACAAGCTCCATATATTGTTGGCGATACGGCACGATTATTGCATGAAATTTCTTACAACATGCAATATGACCTAGAAAAAGGATTAAAAGATCTCTTAAAAGAAGATTTGAAGATGTTTTTTTGACACAAGTAAGAAATTTGGAGGATTAAAATGGCAGAATGCAGATTTTGCAAAAGTGAATTGGAAACACTTTTTGCCGACTTAAATATGGCTCCCATTGTTAATAATTATATTAAGATAGAAGATAGATATACCCCTGAAGTAACTTATCCTTTACTTGTTTATGTTTGTAATTCTTGTAAATTGATACAAACTTTAGACTATAATGCTAGCGAAGAGCTTTTTACTGAAGAGTATGCATATTTTAGTTCTTTTTCCTCTTCTTGGCTAAACCATTCAAGAAATTATGTGGAAATGATTTCTAAAAAACTAAATTTAAATCCATCTTCCCATGTAATGGAAATTGCAAGTAACGATGGATATTTATTGCAATATTTTAAAGAAAAAGAAATTCCTCATCTTGGAGTAGAGCCTTGCAAAAGTGTTGCAGATGTTGCTATAGCAAACAATATAAATACAGTAGTTGAATTTTTTAGCGCAGATTTTGCTAAAACAATTGCTCAATCTGATTTGATTTGCATGTGTAATGTATTAGCGCATGTGCCTGATATTAATGATTTTGTTAAAGGTATCTCTATAGCTTTAAAAGCAAATGGCACTGTCACAGTAGAATTTCCGCATGCGTGGAATATTATACAATATAATCAATTTGATACAATTTACCATGAACATTATTCCTACCTTTCTTTGCTCTTCACACAAGAACTTTTTAAGGCACATGGAATGAAAATTTATGACGTTGAAGAACTGCCAACACATGGAGGTTCTTTAAGAATTTTTGCGTGTCATGCAGACCTTGATATCTCTATTTCAGAAAATGTTGAAAAAATCCTTGTAAAAGAAAAAGAAATTGGCATGGATGAAATTGAAATCTATGAAAATTTCGCTGAACAAGTAAAAGTAACAAAAAGAAATTTTTTGGAATTACTTATAGATATTAAAAATAAAAATAAAAGTATTGTTGCTTATGGTGCTTCCGCAAAGGGAAATACTTTGTTCAATTATTGCGGTATTTCTACTGATTTCATCGAATATTCTGTCGATTTAAATCCTAACAAGCAAAACACTTATCTTCCAGGATCGCATATTCCTGTTTATTCACCTGATAAAATAAAAGAAACCAAGCCAGACTATATCCTTATAACCCCCTGGAATATTAAAGAAGAAATAATGAGGCAGCTAGAATATACAAAAGAATGGAATTGTAAATTTATTGTTGCCATTCCTGAAGCTCAAATATTGTAACCCCATAAATAAACTATAAATTATAATATATTGGAAAAAATCGCTGACCATACTGAAAATATAATAGCGCAAAATCCTAACTCTGTTTTTTTTACTGAAGACATTGTTTATAGCACGCTGAAAAACTGCACTATTCTTGCTAGAAAAGATAAAAATATTTCAAAGAGCTTTATAATTTGGTATTATTACTAAAAGATTTTCCTCCCCATAATTTGAACTGCTTTAAGGAGCGAGCATATAATGAGTAAAAATGAACTTGTTGATATTCGAAACTATATGAATTTAGAACAGTATAATGGAAATGATTGCGTTGAATCTCCTATCCATTTAGCTTTTAAAAATAATAAAAGATACTTAAGCGGAAAGTGGGAACACTATCTTTCTATTTACGATAGAATTTTTGCGCCTTATATACTTAAAAATAAACCAATTTCATTTTTAGAAGTTGGCATTTTAAACGGTGGTTCGCTTGAAGTTTGGCAGAATATTTTACCGCCAAAATCAAAAATTATTGGCGTGGATATTACACAAGCCTGTAAAGATTTCAAATACAATGAAAATATTCAAGTTTTAATTGGTGATATTTCAAAAGGCGAATTAGTTGATAAAGAATTAGCTGAAACAACATTTGATATAATCATTGATGATGCTTCACATTTTTGTGATAATGTTATAACTAACTTTCATAAATTATTCGACAAACTTAATTGGGGTGGAATCTATATTATTGAAGATTGTTCAACAAGTTATTGGAATTATTATGGCGGAGAATATAAAGACCCAAATTCCAGCATTGAATATTTTAAAAATCTTGCTGATATTGTAAACTATACCTATATCGACAAAGAAAGAATTCCACTGCAAAACAGGGCAATTTTCAAAAAACTCAGCAAAGAAATTGCTTCTGTTTCATTCTACGATTCTGTAATTGTTATTGAAAAATATACACAACAAAAAGAAAAAGCGTTTAGAAACTATGTTTCCGGAACTGAAGGATTGGTTGCTCCAAAACAACAATTACTAGACTATGGTCATATTGAATGTAATGAAAACACAAAATTCGAAAGATTTTTTACTCCTTTTCGCTCTGAATCAGATAGCAATACTAACGTGAACCTAACAAATGTTGTCAAAGAAGATATTAAATTTTCTTTATTGATTCCGACAAAAAATAGGCTAGATTTATTAAAATATGCACTAAACAGTATATTTATTCAAAGTTATACTAATTGGGAAATTATTATTTCAGACAATTGCTCAGATATAGATATAAAATCATACATAGATGAGCTTAATGATAAAAGAATTACTTTTGTAAGACAAGAAAACCCTATAAGTGTTACCGAAAACTGGAATGTTACCAACAATTTAGCAAATGGTGACTATATTATTATGCTTGGTGATGATGATGCGCTTTTGCCTTGGACATTAGAAAAACTTTATCAAAACATAAAAAAATATAATTCCCCCGAAGTGCTTAACTTCAGTGCATATATTTATCAACAAGCAAATGTCTCACAAAAACAACCTAAAGCAAAAGTTGATATAGCAAGTCAGTATTACCCTTTTCTTCAAACCAGTTCATCATATTTTCTTCCTATAGATACAAGAATAAAATTTGCTCAAAAAAGTTTAGATTTTGAATTTTCTTTTGGCTTTAATATGCAATTCTTCTGTTATAGCAAAGAAATTGTTAAAAATTTAAAGAAATATGGTAAATTCTATGAAGCCCCTTACCCTGATTACTATACAGCAAATGCACTTATGCTTATAGCAAAAGAAGTGCTCATAATTCCTGAAGATTTAGTTATTATTGGGGTTACACCAAAATCTTATGGCGCATATTATCAAAACAATAATGAAAAAGAAGGCATGGTCTTTCATAATGAATCAGAATACAGAAAAAATGCGCTTAAATCTGTGAGAGATAAACTCTGCAATATAGCTGAAATGCAAACAGCAGCAATGGCGACTTTTGCAATTCTAGCTAGAAGATTTCCACAATTTGTAAATTTAAACTTTAATGCTTATTATAATGCTGTTATTGATAGAATTATAAATGATTATCCAAAAGAAGAAGCATTTTCAATTTTAAAAAATGAACTTCTTCCACTTCTTGATGAAGAAGAACAAGAACAATATAAAACAAAAATAAATACAAAGTTCACACATAAAGCAAATAATATAGAACACCCTCAGAACTATATTAATGCACAAAACATTGAAGAACTTATTCAAGAGATTATAGAAAAAAAAAATATAACAAATAACTCAATCGAAGTTGTGTATCTTGCAAGAGGGGTTGATTATGGATTAAAAGGAGCTGTTGAATTTTTACAATCCTACCTTAATCACTCAGCAGGAATTATTCACTCATTACATATTATTGCAAAAGGATGGGAAAAAAAGAAAGAAGAGTATCTTCAACTTATAGACTTATGTAAGGAATTAAACATACCTTTAGTTGATTTACCTGACGATGGCTTTGATCTTGGTGCATACTATCGTGCGGCAAAAAATTTAAACGGAAAACATATATGCTTTCTCTCTAGCTCAACAATCATAGAAAAAGATAACTGGCTTATAAAATTATACAATGCCATTGATGAAAAAACAAAACTTGTTGCGCCATTTGCGTCTTATCAAGAATCGCCTATAAGAGAAGAATATATGCTACACGAACTACAGCAAATATATCCTAACGTGCAATCCAAAGATGATTTGAAATATAAAGTTTATAGAGAACTAAATAAAAAATACACTAAAAATCCATTACCATTCCCTAATCCGCATCTACGTTCAAATGGCTTTTTAATTGAAAGAGAATTATTTATTGAATTTATGGAACAAAACAAAATTCCGAATTTTATACCACGCTATAAAGTTGAGGCATGGGATTTGGAGAGTGGGCATAATTCTTTAACAAGATTTATTCTCAACAAAGGCTTTAATGCAATTCTTGTAGGATTTGATGGAAACTATAATATAAACAATTGGGCTAAAGCAAATACATTTAGATGGTTTGATACTTCAAATGCCTTAATTTCAGATATGGAATCTCGCCGTTTCCACACAAGTATATTTCAAGAACAGCTTGATTTAATAGGAGGTACATGGGGACCTTCTAAATATAATGAAATTAAGCAATTTGAAAAAGATCTTCCAATAAAACTTTTCGTCGTTTACAACAAAGAAAGTTATATTTTTTCTAACGACTTATTGTTACCTATTCAAACAGGAACTGAAAACGCTGGTTTTTCCTTGTCGACCCTCCATGACAATGTAGGAAATAATATTTCTACAAAAAATCCTCATTACGGGGAATTAACTGCACACTATTGGGTGTGGAAAAACTTTTTATCCTATTCCCCACAAACTGAATATATCGGCTTTGCTCACTATCGTAGGTTTTTAGATTTTGATAGTAATACAAAAGCAAAAGTCAATGGAAGTGAAGTATATACACATGTTACACTAGAGAGTTTGATACAAAGCATAACAAAAAACTATCGTGCTCAAAACGTTTTTAATGAAGTAAAAGAATATGACATTATTTTACCACGCGTTAATGATTTCGTTAAAAGAAGTATTTTAAAGCAATACGAAGATAGCAATCACCCTTTAGAGGAACTGAATAAATTTTTCGTTTTGCTTCTAAAAAAACACCCTGAATATCAAGATGCTTTAAACAAAGTTTTTGCTGGCTCTAAACTCTATCTTTCAACCATAGTTATTATGAAAAGACATCTTTTTGAAGAATTTTGTCAGTGGATTTTCCCACTTCTTTTCGAACTTGAGCAACAAAGTGACTGGAGTAAATATCTTGGCACTTATAACCAAAGAATTCCAGCATTTTTACACGAAAGATTTTTCAATGTGTGGCTTGTGCACAAGCTAAAACAAGAACCTCTAAAAATATTAGAAAAAGAATGTTTGATGTTTGGTGAAGCAAACAACACAGAAAATTTCGATAAAGATTTATAAATTCAAATCATTTCTTTAGATTTAATGAATTGTAATAAAAATAGCAAAAGGGAAAAAATATGTTTAACAATATATATGAGGGAAAAAAAATATTTCTAACAGGGCATACGGGTTTTAAAGGTGCATGGCTTGCCTTATGGTTAAAATCCTTAAGAGCTGAAGTTCTTGGGTATTCTTTAAAACCACAAACAAAGCCATCTCTTTTCAATATTTTAAACTTAGGTGAACATATCCAAAGCATTTTTGGAAACATATGCGATAAAGAAAAACTTGAACAAACTATGCAAGAGTTCAAGCCCGATATGGTTTTTCATCTTGCTGCACAAGCCATTGTTCGCCTTTCGTATTTTGAACCTTACGACACATATCAAAGCAATGTTATTGGCACATTAAATATGCTTGAAGCAGCCAGAAAATGTCCGTCAGTAAAAGCTTTTGTGAATATTACTACTGATAAATGCTATGAAAATAAAGAAGTGGAATATGGCTATAGAGAAGACGACACACTTGGTGGCCATGACATGTATTCTTCTTCAAAGGCTTGCGCAGAAATACTATCTTCTTCCTATAGACTTTCCTTTTTAAAGGGTGCAAAACCTTATGCAATGGCAACAGCAAGAGCTGGTAATGTTATTGGGGGCGGCGACTGGGCGTTAGATAGACTTGTGCCAGATTGTGTGCGTTTTATTGAAAAAAATGAAAAAATCAGTATAAGAAATCCGATTGCCGTTCGCCCTTGGCAACACGTTTTAGAGCCTCTCTCTGGCTATTTACTTTTAGGTGAAAAACTTCTTTTAGATGGTAAAAAATACGCACAAGCATACAATTTTGGACCTGAAGAAAGCAATGTAATGAAAGTTGCTGATGTAGCACAAAAAGTAGTTAATCTCTATGGTAAAGGTGAAGTGATTTTTGAAAAAAATGATGATTTACATGAAGCAGGCCTTCTTATACTCAATAAAGAAAAAGCTGAGAAAATGCTTAACTGGAAACCAAGTTATAACACAGATATGGCACTAGATAAAGCTGTATCATGGTATAAACAGTTTTATTCACAGGATAAAATTCCAGACAATATAAAGCTAAAAAATGAAATGACTAACTATACACTTCAGCAAATAAAAGAATTTGAAGAAAATTGTTCTTTTAGATAATTAAAAAATTTTTTTAATTTTTATGGGCTACATATTTATAGTGATGTAGCCCATAATTATTATCTCATATGCTTTATTTCTTTTGAAGAATAATTAAAAAACCATTCCCAACTTTATCGTCAACATCTAAAATTTCAACTATTTTCCATCGCATTTTTAGACACATTTCAACAAAAGACTCTGTATCCCATACAGAGAAATGCAAAGGAAAGCAATCATTAATAGTATAAGGCTCATAGCCCTCAGGAGTAATTCCATCTTTAATAATTGTAAGACAATCTGAAATAAGAGCACCTCTTTCATCAAGCACATTACGAAAAGCATAATCGTGTGGATTGAGCTTATTTTCATATCTTGCAAACAATTCTTCACAACTTGTGTTTTCACGATTACGGTCAAAGGTACGTTTTCTATGTGGAACAATCATAACCACGTACCCACCAGTTTTTATAACTCTAAACCATTCTTCTATTGTTTTAATTGGGTCAAAAAAATGTTCGATAGCGTGCGAGCTTATAACATAATCTAACACATTATCTTTAAAAGGTAAATCATCACCCGATGCAACAATATTCACCTTTAAAGGCTCCGTACTCTTATGTTCACCTTGCCAAAACTCTCCATGACTTGCCTTGTAATCAACATTCGCATAGCCGCCTGTTTTATCAAGGCCAAAAGAATTATGGCTTGCACCACCAATTTCAATACCATTTAATCCATCAAGATATTTATGTACTATCTTCGATTCTCTGAATACAATAGGTTTATCTGAAGCTGGTTTAGAATTTTTATACTGTGAAATTTCTTGATGTAGTTTTTGATACATAACTACTTTTTCTGGTTCAGTAGTACATTTTTCTTGTATTGAATTATTTTTTAGATTTTTTTTTCTTTCATCTAAGAATTGAAGAAGAATATGGCCTAAAGTTGGATTTAATGCATTTATCTTCTCAAAAGTTTCATCTAAACCATCATAATTCACTGTTCTATCATAAAGATGTTTTAGTTTTATTAGTGGGCATTTGTTATTTAATAAATATAGTGGTGCAGTTGTTATATTCAGATGCTTAAAAGTTCCATCTGAAAACAAGCTTAGAGGTGGATATTCGATAAATGAACCGCTTTTAAAACCAATTTTATTTAAAGTGTCAGTCAGTAAAAGCTCATATTTCAGTATAACCTTAGTTCTAGAAACTTCTTTCTTGACCTTTTTAAAGTAATCTTGAAAAGTTGGTGTTATAAAAACTTTATTTTTAAACACCATAAAATATGATTGTAAGTGAGGAAAAATTTCAGGATTTGAAGTTATTCCCCAAAAATCTAAATCTCTTACTTGCATTTGAGCAAACATATCTTCAATAGGCGTAATTGGTCCAATACAAGAATCATTACACAAAACTAATTCTTCAATATTTTCAAAGCCTATTTCTTTGCAAATATATTCAAGCCCGCGTTTATACGAACCAAAATCATATTCTTCGTGTCTAGAAAATGAAGCATAACAAACTAAATTTGAAATCTTTTTTACTTCTTCTTCGACAATAGGATTATCGCCTACAAAAATGATTGCATCAGATATTTTTTTTAACTTGCTCAATAAATATACTAAATTCGTTGAAATTTTCCCATCCCCTATAAAAGAAGCAAATACAATAACTCGTTTATAGGATTTACCTTTTTCTAAGGATTTAAAAACTTTTGAAGTTTTAACACATTCAACAGGAAAAGTAATACTTGGTGCTGTAGAATTATTATGCGTAAAAGCCATATGCAAAAAAGGATTCATTTGAATAGGGAGAAGCTCCGGATTTTCATTAATATATTTTTGAACATCAAAGTGCTTACTAGGGTTTCTACCTTCTCTCCAACCATTTGTAATAAAATGATGAAGTGGATCTTGACCAGATTTTTTTACATCAGCATTTTGCTCTAAATACCATTTAGGGTCAAAAAAAAGGAAATCATCTGTTCTATTAGTAGCCATATTTTTTTCCTTCTAACAACATAGATTTAAACTTATAAAACCTCTAAATAATATAGAATATTCTATATTTTGTCAATTCGTTGTTTTTAGTTCAAGCCATGTAGATTATGTCTTATTTTTGACACTTGATGCATAAAATATGCCAAAAAACTAAATTCCTACAAATTATTTATGCATTTTCTACATTTTGTAGCTAAAAGAAAATAGTTAAGGCTCAATATTTTTTAGAATAAAGTTTCACTGCTACTCATCTCTACTATTCTGTTTAGCTTTTTTATCAATAGCACATAGAAGCAGTAGGATAAAGATAACTATTTTTTATTTCAGAAAAAACTTTATCTAAAGGGGCGACGCATGATAAAATTTAGATATTCTTGCTTATAGTCAAAAAAAAGGCTTATATCTTCCAATTACCATGCTGATAAATTTGAAAGTATAAGCCTATTATAAATAGTAACTACGGTTA
>CAYJIN010000069.1:9370-11590 GCA_964370245.1 uncultured Desulfovibrionaceae bacterium | reverse complement strand
CCCAGAAATAACGCTCAGCCATTGTACGTTCACGCAAAGTCACTTTACCAGCGTTAAAGTGCTGCTGCATTTCATCGTAGTAATAGATAGCATCGTTGTATGCTTCTTGAAGATTTCTTAGTGTAAGCCCTTCATATGCTTCACGTAAGTTTCTTACAGCTTCAGGTGTGTTTTCAGGCAGTTCATCAGGAAGCTTGCCAACTTCAATAATACTTACATCTAAAATATTGAAAAGTAAAACTGAATAATATGCAACCGTTGCACGCCCTGATTCAGTAACAATATGCGGATGTTTAATGCCAAGTTCATCAACAATTGACATAACAGCTTCAACAACGTCAGCGCAATATTCATCAAGCGAATAGTTACGTGAACAAACAAAGTTTGTGTTTGAACCATCATAGTCAACAGCAAGGCCGCCACCTAAGTCAAGGTATGACATGTTTGCGCCTTCGCCAACTAAACCTGCATAAATACGAGTTGCTTCTGTTACAGCCGCACGAATATCACGAATATTTGGAACTTGAGAACCAAGGTGATAGTGCATGAGTTGTAAGCAATCAAGCATATCATTTTCTTTTAAAGTATCAATAACATCAATGATTTGCGCTGATGTTAGACCAAAAGATGAACGCTCGCCGCCAGATTCTGACCAGTGTCCACTTGCTTTTGTTGTAAGCTTTACACGAACGCCAAGCATAGGGCGAATGCCTAATTTCTTTGAGCGTTCCATGATAATATCTAATTCACGTGGCATTTCTAAAACAAAGAAACATTTCAAGCCCATACGCTTCGCGTGCAAGCCTAAATCAATAAATTCTTCATCTTTATAGCCATTACAAATAAGGCAAGCTTCACGGCTTCTTAATTGCGCAACAGCAGCAATAAGTTCTGCTTTTGAGCCAACTTCTAAACCATGATGATAAGAAGCGCCATATTGTGTAATTTTTTCAACAACTTGTTGTTGTTGATTTACTTTAATCGGGAATACACCACGATAATTTCCTTGATAGCCTAATTTTGTTATGGCATTACGGAACGATTGGTGTAGTAGGGTAATTTGTGAGTCGAGAATGTTCTCAATACGAAGAAGCACAGGCATATCATAGCCACGTTCCTTCAAGCCTTCGATAATTTCATATAAACTTACTTCCGGACCGCCTTCGTGCCCAAAAGGTTTAACTGTTACATGGCCTTGTTTTGAAATATCAAAATAACCGGCGCCCCAATTACGAATGCCATACATTTCAGAGGAGTCTTCAACACTCCAAGTCTGTAAAGGATGCTTCTTAGTCAATGTGCATTCCTCCCTTTTAATTCTATTGCACACCTATCACAAAAATGATAAAAAAGATAGTGTTGTTTTGATAAAAATAATAATAATTTTTTCAATAGGTTATAGTTGAACAAGAATGCAAGAAAAATATAGTAGAGCAAAAATAGAAAATGATATGAAACATTCTGTTATTTTTCACATAGATATGGATGCTTTTTATGTGAGTGTTGAGCGCTTGCTTGATCCTAGTCTTTGTGGAAAACCTGTGGTTGTTGGGCGTGATCATCCACGTGGTGTTGTTTCTGCTGCATCGTATGAAGCGAGAAAGTTTGGTGTTTTTTCTGCAATGAGTTGCGTTAAAGCAAAACAGCTTTGCCCAAATTTGATTTTTGTTCATTCGGGTATGCATTATTATATGGAAGTATCTCGCAAGGTTATGGCTTGTGTTCGTTCTTTTTCTCCTGTTGTTGAAGTGGTTGGCTGTGATGAGGCTTATCTTGAAGCAACAGGCATGCATCATTTTTACAAAAGCCCTCTTGAAATGGCACAAAAATTACAAAAAGATATTTTTGAAGCGACGGGGCTGACGGCTTCAATTGGTATTGCTCCTGCTCGTTTTCTTGCAAAAATTTGTTCTGATTTAAATAAACCTAATGGAATTTACGAACTAAAACCTCAAAATGTAAATGAATTTTTGAAAGATTTAGATTTGTATAAAATTCCCCTTGTAGGGAAAAAATTCCTTCAAGCTTTGCATGCGCTTGGCATTAGAACAGCGGGTGAAGCGCAAAATTATAGCCAAGATTTTTTTGAACGTAAATTCGGCAAGCAAGGGCTAATGCTTTACGATAGAGTGCGTGGAATTGACGAAACAGAGGTTGTGCCTTATCACGAGCCAAAATCTGAAAGCGCTGAAATTACATTAGAAGAAGATACTTTAGATA
>CAYJIN010000069.1:6657-9270 GCA_964370245.1 uncultured Desulfovibrionaceae bacterium | reverse complement strand
CACGAGCCAAAATCTGAAAGCGCTGAAATTACATTAGAAGAAGATACTTTAGATAAAAACATTCTTAAAGAATATCTAAGAATTCATGCAGATAGAGTAGGGCGTGGGCTTCGTTCAATTGATAAAAAAGCTGCTGTTGTGACATTGAAGATTAAATATTCTGATTTTACGCAAATAACACGGCAAATTTCATTATCAAATCCAACGTGTTCAGCTAAAACTCTTTATGAAGCTGGGGTTTATTTGCTTGAAAAAGAAACACTTACACGCACTGTGCGCCTTATTGGGCTTGGCGGTTCACAATTTGAAGTGAAACAAAAGCTAGAGCAAGCCTCTCTTTGCGATGAATTAACAATGAAATCAAATTCATTTAATACAGATAAAGAAGTGGAAGTGCAAAGAGAAAAATTAGAAAAAACTCTTGATAGCATTAAAGAAAAATACGGGAAGCATATTGTAAAAACTTGATTATTTTTTCCTTTATTGGTAACTTTATTTTAAGATAAAGTAGAGGTAATTATGAATAATATTGGATTTTTTGGTGGAACATTTAATCCTATCCATATAGGGCATATCCGCATGGGTGTTGAAGTTTTTGAAAAAACTGCGCTTGATCATATTCATTTTGTGCCAGCTGCTATTCCTCCTCATAAAAAAGTGAAAGGACTTTTAGATTTTGATAAGAGAGTGCATTTAATCAATCTAGCTTTTCAAGAATATAAAGTGGAAGATATTTTTTCAGTAAGCCTTCACGAAAGCACTATGCAAGGGCCATCCTATACTTATTTTAGTTTGCAATTATGGCAAGAAATTTATAAAAAAGTGCCTTATTTTATTTTAGGTCTTGAAGATTTTCTGCAATTATCTTTGTGGCATAATGGTTTAGATTTGCCCAAATTCTGCAATTTTATTGTTGTAAAAAGAGCACATTACAAAGAAGAAGATTTTCACCTTTCAATAGAAAGATATTGGGGCAAGGAAGCTCTTCAAAATTCAGCAAATAAATATAGTATTTTCGGTAATAGTTTAGAATATTTGGAAACAAGCCGTTTAGATATTTCTTCCACTAAAATTAGAAATGCTGTTTTAGAAAATTCAATTATTGCGGGATTAGTTCCTGAAAAAGTGCGCTATACTATTGAAAATAATGATGATATAAAAAATAAATGGGCTGAATAGGGAAGAATAATTAGCTTTTTAGAATAAGCTCAACTTCATCGCGCGATAAACCTGTGTTTATTACAATTTGTTCTATTGATTGCCCTTTTTTCTTTGCATTTTGAATTACTTCACGTAAAAATTGCGGGGAACGTGAAATGCCCTCTGCTTGTGAGATAAGTTTTTGCAAGGTTGCAATTCTATTTTCAACATGCGGAATTAAATTTGAGAGTTGCTCTTGCCTTTGAGCAAAAGTTGCTACTAATTCTTGTTCTAATGCGGCATTTCTATACACTCTATCAAGTAATTGTTCTTGATTTTCTTGAAGTTTTTGAATAACAACTTCTGATTTTTTTAATCGAATAAAAAAAGTAAGCACAAGTGCAATAAGCACTAATTCAGCAGCAGTAAGAAGAACAATGAAAAAAATAGACATTTCTATACCTTAAGATTTAATAAGTTACCCACAAAAGGGTTTGTAGCACGAGGAAGATCTTCTGAAAAATCTTCATTATTTTCTTCTTCTTCCTCTTCTTTTTCACGGAAATTTAAGTTTTCTTCTTCTTTTGGTTCTTCATCGTCTTTAAGTTCATTCAAGGCTACAGCAGAGCTAAGGTGTCCAACAACGCCAGAATCTTTTGCAACTTTTTCAAGCGCGGCTTCTTTTGTCATGGCATTTGAAAGTTCGGGTGCAAAAGCATTTGCACTCACGCTTTTTTGCACTGCCTGTGATTGCACATGCGCAACCAAAGCTACATTCGGAATACCTGTTGGATCAACGAGGGGGCTCATACTAACCTCCTTATTTTACAATATAGTTATCGTAAAGAATATCTTCTAATTCTCCGCTTCCTAATTGTTCGTTTACCTCTTGAAGAAGATCTGCCTTAATTTGAGTGAAATTTTTATAGTTAGAAAGAAAATCGAAATCTTTTGTGTTTAGGTAATAGTAAATAGTATCACGCAAGAGCGGAATATTGCTTTGAATTTCTTTGTTTAAGCTTGTGTTTTCCGTGCTTAGCGTAAAAGTGCAAACTAAGAAGAAAGTTTTATCGCCTTCTTTAATTTGCACCCAAAAAGGTTCGAGTGGAGTGTTGAAGACTGTGTTTATTGGTGGTTGTTTATAACCTTCATCAACCGTAACAACAAAGGTTAAATCTTCTGGTAGCGGTTCTGGTTCAGGCGGTTCACCTGTGAGGAAAAAGAAAGCGGCACCAGCAATAAGAAGAAGAAAAACAAGTGCACCAGCAAGAATAATAATTTTTTTCTTCTTGCTCATACCAGCAAAGCGACCTTTTTTTACATTTTCTTCGCTTTCTTCTTGTGTTTCTTCCTCAGTTTCTTCAACTTCTGGTTCTTCTTCCTCTTCTTCTAAGAAAGGAGCATCATCTAAGTCAAGCTGAACATTGATGTTTTCACTTGGGTCTTCATCTTCAGATGTCGCACTTTCATTAG
>CAYJIN010000069.1:1720-6557 GCA_964370245.1 uncultured Desulfovibrionaceae bacterium | reverse complement strand
TGAACATTGATGTTTTCACTTGGGTCTTCATCTTCAGATGTCGCACTTTCATTAGGACTTTTATCATCAGATGCTGCGTTTTCATCGCTAGAGTCTGTTGCAAAATCTAAGTTTTCCTCAGCAGCGCTATCATCTCCAGCAAGAGAATCAAATTCTGAAAAATCAAAATCTGAGGTGTCTTGAGTGATAGGGCGGTCATCTGACAAATCAAAATCACTATTACTTTCAGTATCACTACTGGTAATATTTTGTTCAGATTTTGTATATTCGTCAACTTGTGCCAAGGTTTTGCTCCATGTTTAAAACTTAGAAACTAGAAAGCCCCCTAAAGATAGCATCAATAGGTAATAAGGAAAAAGACTATAAAATTAACCCAACTTATGGGAAAATTTTATCGATTTTTTGTTTAAGAATTTCAGCTGTAAAAGGTTTAACAATATAGTTAGAAACTTTTGCTTGCACAGCTTCAATAATATTTTCTTGTTGTGCTTCAGCTGTAACCATTAAGAAAGGAATGTGTGAGTAAGCTTCTGATGCGCGTACTTTACGAAGCAACTCAATGCCTGTCATTTGTGGCATATTCCAGTCAGAAACAATAAAGTCGATTTTTTCTGAATTGATGATTTCCCATGCGGTAGTACCATCATCAGCTTCTGTCATGTTTTGGAAACCAAGCTGGCGCAAAATGTTTTTTACAATACGACGCATTGTTGAAAAATCGTCTACTACTAATACTCTCATATTTGGATCAAAGCCCATATGTAACTCCTTTATTTTATGAAATTTATAAACTATAATGAGTCATGATACTTTTCAGCAAAGATTTTACGCAAGCGGGTTATAGCTTGTGCGTGCAACTGTGATACTCTACCTTCAGTAATTTCCATAACTTCTGATGCTTCACGCATATTAAGTTCTTCATTGTAATATAATGATAATACCAATTTTTCGCGCGGTGTCAATGTATCAATTATACTTGCAACCTTATTTATTAATTCATTGAAGACTGTGCTTTGGAATGGATGCTCTTCATTATTTGTGCCACCATCGCTTGAAAGCGTGTCTTGAATAGCATCAAGTGAAACACAAAGTTGGTTTTGAAGTGCTTCTAAGCCTAAATCAACTTCTTTAGGTGTAAGGCCTGTATAATGAGCAATTTCTTCGGTTGTTGGGGTTTTTCCATGTTCATTTTCAAGCTTCCAAACAGCTTGATCAATCTCACGAACACGGGCACGCAAAGAGCGTGGAAACCAATCTTGCCTGCGCAGTTCATCAATCATTGCGCCACGAATTCTACTTTCAGCATAGCTATCAAAACGGATAGCAAGCTGTGGTTTAAATTTTCCTAAAGCTTCTAAAAGACCAATAGTTCCAGAGCTAATAAGCTCATTTAAATCAACATGTTTTGGAAGTTTAGCTTTCATGCGCAAAGCAATAAACCGAATTTTAGGTGCATAATGCTTGACGATATTTTCTCTCTCTTTTTGATTGAAATTATCCCATGCATTTATGCCTTGTTCAAATTCTTCCCATGCTTCTAAGGGTGTATTAGAGTTTTTTTCAGATTGCTGATTGAGAACTTCTTCCTCAAAATTAATAGTTTCTGATGAAATAGTTTTTATTTTTGAAATTTGTTCGTCTAATAATTTACGAGCATTTCTTTTTTCTTCAGTTTCTTCTTCGTCGGAATAATCTTCCTCATAATCAAGGAAATCATCCTCTAAGTCTGATGGATAGTCATCATTTATAGAATAAATATCTAAATCATTATCTTCTGAAATGGGCGCAAGGTAAGAGTCTTGAAAATCAAAATCGTTTGAATTTTCAAAGTTGTCTTTATTTTGACGATCATAAGGCTTTTGAGGTCTTTTTAAATCGTTCATACGCACCAACCCGAGTTGAAGTTAAATTATTGTTGAGCAAATAAAAGCTTTTTCCAGAAAAACTTTATGTTTCCATCGTCACTCGATGTTTCCATATCAATAATATTTTTAGTAATTTGTTTTAAGGCAACACTTGCAGGCGCTGTTTCACTTACAAGTGAGAAAGGTTTTTGCATGATAACTGCTTTTCTTGTGTTAGGATCTTTTGGAATAGAACCTAAATAATCAAGGGAAACATTACCAAGGAAATGATCACAGGCAACGCTTAAGCGTGAAAACACGTCTTTAGCCTGTTTTGTGCTATCTGCCATATTAATAAGCACTCTAAAGCTTGAAATATCATAGGAACTTTTAAGAACTTTAATAAGCGCATAGGCGTCAGTCAGTGAAGTTGGTTCTGGGGTAAGCACAACAATTCTTTCTTGCGCTGCAATATTGAAGTAAAGCACATTATCGTGAATACCAGCGCCAGTATCAACCAGTAAATAGTCAAGATCATCTTCAATTGCGTCCATACTATCAAGTAAAGCCATTTTCTTTTCTGCGGAAAGCATGTTCATATCATTCACACCTGAAGAAGCTGGAAGAATTGAGAAACCGTATGGAGTTTTGAAAATAACTTCTTCTAAACTTACTTCATTAGCAAAAAAATTTGAGAGATTTAAAGGAGGAGTAAGCCCAAGTAAAACATCAACATTCGCAAGACCTAAGTCAGCATCAAGTAAAAGAACTTTTTTTCCTTGTTCTGCTAAAAGGCAAGCGAGATTTACTGATAAGTTGGTTTTACCAACGCCACCTTTACCAGATGTTATGGTAATAACTTTAGGTGATGAACTCATTTTAAAACTCCAAAATAATTATTTATGAATCTTCTTTTGCAGGAAGTTGTTGTTTTAATAAAATACGCCAAACAAGGTTTGGATTTGCTATACATAAACTATTACTTAATTCAGCACCATAAGAAAGACCTGTTATAGGCAATTTTGTTCGTGCTGAAACATTTACTAAAGCACCATATTGCTCGCATTCATCAAGCTTTGTCCAAAGAATTCCAGTAGGAAAGTCAGAGCTATATTGCTTGATAAAGCTATTAAATTGTGAAGACGAATAATGCGGGCTTAAGCATAAGTGGCAAGAAACATTTTGTTTTACCTGGTTTAACCCATACATTTCAAATCGCTGTAAAAGTGTTTCATTTTTTGAGAGAGCTTGAAAATCAATAAAAACATGGTCATAGTCAATAGTATCTTTTACTGCTTGAACAAAAGATTTTTTGTCAACTGTTTCAATGGATTTGAAATTTGATAATTCAGCAAAATGTTTGAGGAATAATCTTCCACTTGCTCTTGTGCTGTCCATATTAATAAAAGCAATTTTTGCGTCTGATTTTTGTTTTTTCAACATAAGTGCAAGCCTAAGGGCTGAGGTTGTTTTCCCAACACCATAAGGGCCAATCATAATATGAATATGTTGTCGCCAAAAATCGTTATCTGCATTTAAAACAGGCACAGTATCCGCCAAAGCAGCCAGTAATGAGCCTTGATAATCTGGTAAGGTAAGCTTGTTGTAAAGCTCAACTACAACATCATTTTCAACGCCTTCGCCTTGAATATACTCTAAAGCGACTCTTTGCCTAGGGCTAATTTTTTCCCAGTTGAGAGCGGGTTGCATAAGTGCATAGACATGCTCTTTAAACCTACTCCAATCTTTATGAAATTCGCTAAAACCATCAGGGATTGAAGGTGCAGAAGAAGACGGCACTTCTTTTGACGCCTTACTATCGTAAGGATTGCCAAATTTCATGCTTTGTTCTTTTTTTTCAAGCCCGGCAGTAATTTCAAAGAAGCGTATATTATTTTCGCGGAATTCTCTGCTTCCTAAAATAACAGCGTCTTCGCCCATTTCTGCTTTTACTTGAGCAAGAACTTCTTGTGTGCTTTTACCTTGAAAGGTTCTAACTTGCATAGCCTTATCCAATTAAGAGTGTTACTTGTATTTTTCTAGAGGAAATCATAAGATAATTTAAAAACTGGAAAAAAACAAGCGTCAATAAATCTAAATTATTAAATGCAAAATATATGCCATAAATCTAACTTTTTTTTGACTAAGCTCTTAATATTTTTAGAAATGACTCAAATGCTCTTCAACTAAACCTTTTCTTTGATCTTTAACCGCATCTCTAATTGAGATATAAGGATCAATTGCTATTTTTTTCATTTCTTCATAAGGCACATATATTGCGTCAAGACCATTAAAAGCAAGTCCACCATTTGCAAGCGTCACCTGAATTGGTGCAACATAACCTATTGGATCCATTGCAATATCACCAATAAAGCCAAAGGTGTCACGAATGTTTTTTGGGCCAAATATAGGTAGAACAATCATTGGGCCTTCCCCAACACCCCAACGGGCAAGGGTTACGCCAAAGTCATAAGCGCGTGGATTATAATAGAAATAATTTTCTTTTGTGCTTGCAACATCGGCAAAGCCAAGGCTTGTCATAGTATTTATTAAAAAATGACTAAATTCAACGCTTGCACCACCTAAATCAAGTTGGAGAACTGCGTTGATAAATCGCACAGGAAAGAGCAAATTGTCGCTAAAATTTGAAAGCCCTGAACGAATTTTTTTAGGCATAATATAGGTATAACCTTGATGAACAGGTTTTATGATGTTCAATAAAAGAAAATCATTAACGTTGTGCATTACACGATTATAGCCTTCTAGAGGGTCGCTGTGTTCAGCGTCAGAATAGTCATCAAAGTCATTTGAGCTTGTTCCATAGTTATCAAAATCAGCGCTTTGACTAGAGTTTTGTGCTAAATCAGGGCTCACAACTTCTTTTGATGCACAACCTTGTAATAAAAGCATGCAAACAAAGAAAGAGGAAATCAGAAATTTTTTACTGACTAATAGATAAGAAATATTCACAGCGAACCTGCCTTATGATTAAA
>CAYJIN010000069.1:0-1620 GCA_964370245.1 uncultured Desulfovibrionaceae bacterium | reverse complement strand
TTTTTACTGACTAATAGATAAGAAATATTCACAGCGAACCTGCCTTATGATTAAAGTGTGTTTTGTTCAAGTTCTAAAGCTTTTTGTTCGATTTTAGCAATAAGATCATCTGGTGCATCTGAAGTTAAAATACTGCTGAACTGTTCGCGATAGTTTTTGATTAAGCTGATGTTTTCAATAAGCACGTCATACACTACCCATTTGTCGTTTTTCTTTAACATACGAAAAGCAAAAGGAAATTTTTGCCCATTTGATGTAAGCATAGCACGAATTTCTACACGAGTGCCATTATTTCCTTCTAATACAGAGGTGTATTCAATCGTTTGTCCAGCATAATTATCAAGGCGGTCAATATATGTATTTCTAAGAAGTTTTGTAAAAGCATCTGTAAAACGTTTTTTTTGATCAACAGTGAAAGTTTTCCAGCGTGCGCCAACTGTGCGAGTTGAAAATTCCTCAAAGTCAAAAGTTTTCATAACTGAAAGTTCAGCCTGTTCTTTGAGTGCTGGTTTTTTCGCAGGGTCAGCATAGTCTGGGTTTGAAACAATAGCTAAAAGCTCATTGACGCTTGCTTGAATGCTTGCTAATGCTTCATCTTTGTTTGCATAAGCGTTGAATGGTGATAATATAAGCGATAATAGCAAAACAGCTAAAAGTTTTTTCATAATATAGTCCTTATTATTTAATACTTTTTTATAAATGGTTTTATATTTTATGCGAATTGAAATCTTTGTCAAGTTTTTTGTACGTATGGGAAATTGTTATTTGTAAGACAGTTTATTTTATTTTTTTAGAATTGTTTTATATTTAAAACAAAACTTGCCTACCTTTTTGTGAGGTAAGCAAGCTATGGATAATTCTTGTATGAGGAGCGCGGGAGGGAAGGTGCACCCCTCATAAAGTATTTATGATTTTTGTTTCATCGTAAGGATTTTGACTTTCAGTACAAAATCCTCACTGCGTGAAAAGCGTGTTTTTCACTTGTGTGGGGATAATCCCCCGCTAAAGCTTTATTCGCTAAAGCTCATAATTACTATCTTACAAGACCAATTACGCTTTCTAGCATTGTGACTTTATCGTATAGATTTTGACTTTCAGTACAAAATCCTCACTGCGTGAAAAACGTGGTTTTCACTTGTTCGCTAAAGCTTTATTCACTAAAGCTCATAATCATTATCTTACAAGACCAATTACGCTTTCTAACATAGTGTCAACAGTTGTTACAACTTTTGAGTTACCTTGATAACCACGTTGTGTTGTAATCATAAGAACGAATTCTCTTGCTAAGTCAACGTTTGATTGCTCAATTGTGTTAGAAGAAATTGTTCCTAAACCTGCAACACCAGCTGGGCCTGATTTAGGTTCGCCTGATTCAAGAGTTTGTGAATAAACGTTACCGCCTTCTCTTCTAAGGTTTTGTGTGCTTGTAAAGTCATACATAACAATCTG
The DNA here is from genome assembly GCA_964370245.1 of uncultured Desulfovibrionaceae bacterium. Taxonomy (GTDB): domain Bacteria; phylum Desulfobacterota; class Desulfovibrionia; order Desulfovibrionales; family Desulfovibrionaceae; genus CAYJAZ01. The sequence continues at coordinate 171 of CAYJIN010000069.1, read as the reverse complement.
ATAGAGTGGAAGTGTGATACCGTTTGAATAAACGCCTGATAAAACGCCATCGCCATCAACATAATAACTTGATAAGTTACCAAAACCATAACCGTTTTGACTTTGTGAATAAGTTGCAGATTCACCAGCTTGGCTTTGAATTGCGCTATCTTCAATAACAACAGGTTTTGT
>CAYJIN010000068.1:0-11695 GCA_964370245.1 uncultured Desulfovibrionaceae bacterium | reverse complement strand
TAATTCTATATAATATAATAGATCTCAATTTCGCTTAAGCGATTTCGCCAGAACGCTTTTGTATCGATATTTACACAACACCTATTGTTTGTTGTAAAATCCATACAAAAACGCTGGCGATTTTGTTTTAAGATGTGGTACTTACATACGTAAAAAATAATACCATTTCTAAAAGCTCTAATATAAACTAAATGCAAATTTTTAGAAGGAGAGTTACATGAGCGGAAAAAATCAACATGTAGTGCCACACCCAGATGGATGGGCAGTTAAAGGTGAAGGAAACAGTAAGGCAACCCGTGTAACAAGAACAAAACGTGAAGCAGAACAAATTGCAACTGAAATTGCTAAAAATCAAAAGTCAGATACCAAAATACACAATAAAGATGGGAAGATTAGCGGTGGCAATAGTTACGGAAATGACCCATGTCCACCAATAGATAAAAAATAACTTTTAAAGCATAAGCCTAATACTTGAATTTAGGCTTTTTTTATAATAGATTAGCAGAAGACAATTAAGCCGATAAACTAACTCACCAAGGAATAACAAAATGGATAACCGCATATATAATCAAATTGTAAGCTTTATATGGTCAATCGCTGATGATTGCCTACGTGACATTTATGTGCGAGGAAAATATCGTGATGTTATTCTTCCTATGGTGGTTATTCGTCGTCTTGATGCTGTGCTTGAAGAAACGAAAGCGAAAGTTCTTGATACAAAGAAAATGCTTGATAATGCTGAAATCGCAAATCAAACAGAAGCTCTATGCCAAGCTGCAGGGCAATCATTTTGTAACAGCTCGCCTTTTAGGCTGAAAGATTTAACTTCACGTGCTCAAGCTCAAAGATTGAAAGCAGATTTCATTGCCTATCTTGATGGATTTTCACCAAACGTTCAAGAAATATTAGATAAATTCAAATTCAGAAATCAAATCGACACTATGATTGATGCTGATATTCTTGGCGCAGTTATAGAGAAATTTGTTTCGCCTACAATAAATTTAAGTCCTAAAGCTGTGATGAATGAGAACGGTTCTATCAAACACCCTGCTCTTGATAACCACACAATGGGAACTATTTTTGAAGAGCTTATTAGAAAGTTCAATGAAGAAAATAATGAAGAGGCTGGCGAACACTTCACGCCTCGTGATGTTGTTGAACTTATGGCAGACTGCATTTTTATGCCGATTGCCGATGACATTATGGACAGCACTTATTCTTGCTATGACGGAGCAAGCGGAACAGGCGGAATGCTCACCGTTGCGCATGATAGGCTTGAACAACTTGCAAAAGAGCATAATAAAAAAGTATCAATACATCTTTTCGGGCAGGAATCACAACCTGAAACCTACGCAATCACTAAAGCAGATATGCTATTAAAGGGTGAGGGGGAAGAAGCTGAACATATTGCTTATGGTTCAACTTTATCGAACGATGGGCACGCTTCAAGACAGTTTGACTTTATGCTCTCAAATCCTCCTTATGGTAAATCATGGAAAACAGACGCTGAAAAAATGGGTGGTAAAAAAGGTATTATGGATACTCGCTTTATCACAACCTATAAAGATAATGCCGATTTTTCTATGCTTCCTCGTGTAAGTGACGGGCAACTTCTTTTCTTGCTCAATAATGTTTCTAAGATGAAACAAGACACTCCGCTTGGCTCACGCATTGCCCAAGTTCATAATGGTTCTTCACTTTTCACAGGTGATGCGGGACAAGGCGAAAGCAATGCCCGTCAATATCTTATAGAACAAGATTTAGTGGAAGCAATTATAGCACTTCCCGAAAATATCTTTTATAATACAGGCATAGGTACATTTATCTGGATTTTATCCAATAAAAAAGAAGAGAGACGTAAAGGCAAAATTCAACTTATCGACGCAACAAGTATTAAAAGTCCATTGCGTAAAAATTTAGGAAAAAAGAACTGCGAACTTTCAAAAGCTGATAAAGACAAAATTTTGCAGATTTATCTTGATTTTGCTGAAAATGAGTACTCTAAAATCTTTGACAATAATGAATTTGGCTACTATAAAATAACTGTACTACAGCCAACTCTTGACGAACAAGGCGAAATAGTGAAAGATAAAAAAGGAGCAGTCAAGCCTGATAAAGAATTGACTGATACTGAACAAGTTCCTTTCACTTATAAGGGTGGAATTTCAGCTTTCTTTGAAAAAGAAGTAAAGCCTTTTGCCCCACAAGCATGGATTGATGAGAAAAAGACACAAATCGGCTATGAACTCAGCTTCACAAAATATTTTTACAAGCCTTTGAAATTGCGTTCTCTTGATGATATTCTTGCAGACATTGAAGCTCTTGAAAAAGAGACTGACGGCTTACTTAGCGAAATTATAAAGGATTAAATTATGGCAAAACATATTACAGAATTAAATATATCCTCCTTTCGAGGGATAAAAAATCTTGAACTGAATAATTTGTCAGATATTAATATTATTGTTGGAGATAATAATTCTGGAAAGACGAGTTTGCTTGAAGCTATTCAAATATTCTGTGACCCAACTGAGAGTGTACTTGTATCGCTTTCACGTCAAAGAGAAGGGATATTTATTAACAATAGAACACCCGTAAGTGATTCTTTGATGTATTTATTTGACTTTACTAAGAAAGAAGAAAATCACTGTATCAACTTAAGCGGTAGATATGTAAATGAATGGATAGATATAAATATTGTAGGACAAGTGGAACAGGAAATTATTTCAGCTGATGATATTGATGAGCGAATGTTCAAAAAGAATGTTTATGAAGAACTTCAAGCAGAAGAAATAGATACTTTTATAGGGGCAATAAGTAGGAATGGAATAATGGAAAAAATCCGCTTAAATTCTTTTACTTCTGCACGTAGAAGAAAAGATTATTCCAAATTAATCCCTCTTGAAATGATTCTGCCTTTTGATTCTACAGCCTCTAACTCTATAAGAGAAATTACACGCTCTAAAGTTATGATTAAAGAAGCTGTAAAACTTTTACAAAAATTTGACTCTAGAATTACAGATATACGCTATAAAGATTTTGAAAGCAAATTTACACGCTCAAGACCACTACCTGTTATTGAAATAAATGAGAGCATACTTGTTCCTCTCTCAACTTATGGCGATGGTATGAAAAAATGTTTAATTATGCTCAATAAACTTCTTAGTGCAAAAAACGGAGTTTTACTCATAGATGAATTTGAAACAGCACTTCACACTAACCTTATGCATGAAGTCTTTTCTTTTCTTATTACAGTTGCACAAGAATTAAATATCCAACTTTTTATGACAACTCATAGCCTAGAAGCGGTGGACAAGTTGCTAGAATCTTCCAAAAGTCATCTTGACAATGTTCGAGTTATCAGACTAGCGAATAGGGAAGATAAAACCTATGCAGGAATTATAAATGGCAACAAAGCCTATGAATTAAGAAATACTTATGGCACGGAGTTGAGAGCATGAGAAGTGTGATTGTTTGTGAGGGAAGCGATGATTTTGAAATCATTGCTAACTATTTAGAAAGAAAAGAACAATGGGTAAAATGTGCTAATACTATAAACTTGCAAGAAGAATTTGAATTGCCTAGAATTATTTCATATCGCGGGAAAAGTTATGGGCAATATTCTTATATTAATGACAAATTAGTTATTTGGAGTGTCGGGGGAAAAGACTCTCTTGCTGAAGTATATAACTATATTTCTTCACAGATAAGCACGACTTCTACTCCTGGTATTGATCAAATTTTCTTTTTTTTAGATAGAGATGACGATGAAATTGAAACTGTGCTTGGAAAAATTCAAGAAACTATCAATAGCAAAATTATTCAAGCACAGACAGATTTTCCGCAAAACAATACAGAAATGAGTACCCTACAAAATAGCCAAAGAGGGGAAATTACTTTCCAAATTCTGGGTGAAAATCATGTAATACATATTGTTCCGCTGATTATTCCTTTTGATAGAAATGGTTGCTTAGAAGATATGCTTATGCAAGCTATTCAAGGAATGACCGAGGGAGAATATATTGTAGAGCAAGGCAAAAGCTATATAGAAGATATGGCACAGAATGAAGTAATAAAAGAAGAATATTTTGAAAATAAAGCACGCCTAGAAAAGAAAGCTCTCTTTTCTGCTATTATGTCTGTAATCAGTCCTACACGCTCAATAACTGCCTATCGTGAATTGCTTAATAGTGTAGAGTGGCACGAAGATGAAAATATATGTGAACACTTTTATGTTTTTAGTGAACTCCTAAAAAGTGACTAACATGAAAAAATATCAAGAACATAAAGAAACAGGGCTTGATTGGCTTGCAGAGATTCCAAAGCATTGGGATTGGCTTTATCTTTCCCAAGCTTCAAGCGAACAACAAATAAAAAATAGTAATAATCAAGAAAATAATGTTTTATCATTAAGCTATGGAAATATTATCAATAAGAAAGATATAAATTTTGGGCTTGTACCTAAAGAATATGACACATATCAGATAGTTCATAATGGTAATATCATTTTGCGTCTAACTGATTTGCAAAACGACAAAAAAAGTCTACGAACAGGTTTAGTAACTCAAACAGGTATAATAACATCTGCTTACACTTGCTTAAAACCTAAAGCTAACTCTGCTTACTTGCACTATTTACTTCATTCGTTTGACACACAAAAAGTGTTTTATGGACTTGGCGGTGGAGTAAGACAGTCAATTTCTTATGCAGACATTAGAAATATTCGTGTTTCTGTTCCTCCAAAAGAAGAACAAGACCAAATAGTAAAATTCCTCGACTATAAAATCTCAAAGATAAATAAATTTATCAAAAACAAGAAAAAGCTTATCGAACTTCTGAACGAGCAAAAGCAAGCTGTGATTAATCATGCTGTCACAAAAGGATTAAATCCTCATGTTGAAATGAAAGACAGCGGTATTGATTGGCTTGGCGAAGTGCCTAAGCATTGGGAAGTGAAACCAATAAAACACTTTGTTTCAAGCAATGATGAGGCACTAACAGAAACAACAAGTGCTGAATTTGAATTTAATTATATAGATATAAGTAGTGTTGGGTTTGGATTTTTAAAGCTTAAGCCTGTAACTTTACAGTTTCAAAAAGCCCCCTCGAGAGCAAGGCGAATTGTAAAAAAAGGTGATACAATAATTTCAACAGTGCGTACTTACCTTAAATCAATTTGTTTTATTAATGATGCATTAGATAACCATATAGTATCAACTGGTTTTTCTGTGTTGCGTCCTAAAGCAAATGTTTTTCCAGAGCTTTTATCTTATATTCTAGCTAGCGAGTACTTTATTAATGCTATTCAGAGAAACTCTATTGGAGTTTCTTATCCTGCTATAAGCGATATAAAATTAAATTCTTTGAAAGTTGTACTACCAAATAACTTAGAAGAACAAAAAGAAATTTACTTGTATATTCAGTCAAATTTAATTCCTTATGAAAATATGATTTCAAAAACTCAAAAAGAAATCGACCTTATTCAAGAATACAAAACAAGCCTTATTTCTTCTGTCGTAACTGGGCAAGTTGACGTGCGTGATGTTGTTGTACCAAATTTTATAGAAGAAGAATGTAATGATATTGATGAAGTAATTAAAGAAGTTGAGGAGGGGGAATAGATGCCTAATATTAATATTTACAAGATTCATGAAGATAAACGATTAAACTTTATGACAGAAGTAGGAAAAAACACAAATAAACGTAAGACACACACTTCACGAGTTGCAAATAAAGATTTTGAGCTTACATTATATGTTTCCCGTAATAAAAGAGCACAAAACATTAGTTGGGCTTGGGCATTACAATTATTCAATCATTCGGTAATAAAAACAAAACCTCAAAAATATGGTATTATATTAATCACAAACTTATTAGATAATCACTTATATGCAATAACATTTGGCTCAGCCCACTTTCTTGTTGATAAGTTTTGTGATAGAAACTTTGCATTTGATTATGCAAGAAAAGTTAAATTTTCTGGAGTAAAAACGAATTCCTTATTATTACCAAGTAATCAGAAAAACAAACTAATAAATACATATATTGATTTTAATGAATTGGAATTTGACAGTGGGGAATCATGTGCAAAGCTAAAAGCCAGTTTAGAATTGCCCGAAGGGTTTAGTTTATATAAGCCTGTGTTGGAGATTGGTACATCTATAAAATTCAGTATTTCAGATACTAATATAGATACGTTTTGTAAGATAATTTACAAAATCGAACAAACCCTTAAGTTTGCTCAAGACAAGCAAAAAATTCCTTTTTATCGAGAAATTACTAATGTTGAACAAAAAGAAATATTAGAAACAGCTTTACTTGATGCAATTAAAGAGAATATCTACAAAATAAACTTTACTGAATTTCAAATTGTTGGTGTTAATGAAGTTTTCAACTGGAATTACGACGAATTTCATATTTCATATAATAGAAAAGAAGAAATTGTAACACAATTAAATGAGGAAACTATAAGAACTTACTGCATTAAGCATAATCTTGAGTATGCAAAAGTAGTTCTCAATATAAAAATCAAAGTTTTTAGAGATGGACAGTCTTTATTTACTACGACAGTCAAAGAACATATAGACTACATTAATGAATCTGAAAGGGTACTCCTTGTAAAAGGTAAATGGTATATGTTTAATGATGATTATTTGGAATTTCTACATGAATCTTTAAAAAACTTAGAAATATATTATGACTCGAACTTTGACTTTTCTTCAACGGAATTAACACAATACCAAAATGCTAAATTTTTAGAAGAAAAAGGCGACTCAAAGTATCGTGGCAAAACAGATAAAGAAATCAAAACATCAATTGAAAAAAAATACTATGCTGAAAAGGTATATAACTGTTTACGAGAAGAAAATGATGGTTTTACAAATCTAGATAGAGATATTGTAAACATAGAAAAACAAAAGTTTGAAGTAGCTGATTTATTTAGAAATAGCACAATTTTTGCTGTAAAAATTGGAAATTCTTCTGCAAAACTCTCTTATGTAGTTGACCAGTCAGTTTTAACTTTAAATTTATATAAAAATAGTAAACTTCCAAATACTGTCAATGAATTCAAAAATGTTGCTCTTTGGATAGTACTAGATAGAGTAACAACTTTACCTTATCATGAAGAGCCGAATGAAGATGGTTCTCAAAAACCTGATATTTCAAAACTAGAAATGTTAATTTTAAAAAATAAAATTGTAGAGTGGCGAAAAACTGTTTATTCACTTGGAAAAACTCCTCAAATTTATATAAACTATAGAAAATAGGAATCCCCCATGCCAACAAACACAAAAGAAAGCGGATTTGAAACTCTTATTGTCAATCACCTTGTAGAGGTAAATAAATACGAACAAGGTTCTAATGCTGACTACAATAAAGAATACGCTATTGATGAAGCTCGTCTTTTTCGCTTTTTAGAGCTTACGCAAAAAGAACCTTTTGAAAAACTTGGCATACAAAATTCTGTAAAGAAAGCTCAATTTCTTACAAGATTACAAGGGGAAATTGCAAAACGTGGTGTTGTTGACGTGCTTAGAAAAGGGATAAACATCTACCCTGTAAATCTTATTATGTTTTATATGACACCGTCTGACAATAACAAACAAGCTCAAGAAGATTTTGAGCAGAATATTTTCTCTGTCACAAGGCAATTACAGTTTTCACGAGATACCACACAATCACTCGATATGTGTATGTTTATTAATGGATTACCTGTCATTACTTGCGAATTGAAAAACCAATTTACCAAGCAGAATGTGGAAGACGCTGTCTATCAATACAAAAAAGATAGAGACCCAAAAGAGCTTTTATTCCAATTTAAAAGATGTATGGTGCATTTTGCTGTAGATGATGCACAAGTAAAGTTCTGCACAAAACTTGCGGGGAAAGCTTCTTGGTTCTTGCCATTTAATAAAGGCTATAAAGACGGTGCAGGAAATCCGCCAAATCCAAACGGTATAATGACTGATTATCTTTGGAAAAATATTTTATCAAAAAAAGAACTTGCTAATGTCATTGAAAATTTTGCTCAAGTTGTTGAAAGCAAAGACCCCAACACAAAAAAGAAAAGCTCATCTCAAATTTTCCCACGCTATCATCAACTCTATGCTGTGAAATCGTTGCTTGCAGATGTTTTTGAGCATGGTGTCGGCAAGAAATATCTTATTCAGCATAGTGCAGGAAGTGGTAAGTCTAATTCTATTGCATGGCTTGCGCATCAACTTGTAGGGCTTGAAAAACAAGGGAAAGCTCTTGTCGATTCTGTCATTGTTGTGACTGACAGAGTAAACCTTGATAAGCAAATACGTGATACTATTAAAAATTTCACACAAGTTTCAAGTATTGTGGCTTGGGCTGAACATTCAGCAGACTTAAGAAAAGCACTTGAAAATAATAAGAAAATCATCATTACAACTGTGCATAAATTTCAATTTATCCTTGAAAGTATTGGCACAGAACACAAAGGCAATAATTTTGCTATCATTATAGATGAAGCACATTCAAGCCAAAGCGGTTCGATGTCTGCTAAAATGAATATTGCTTTATCGGGTGAATTTTCTGACGAAGAAGACTCTATTGAAGATAAAGTAAATGCTATTATCGAAGGGCGAAAAATGCTCAAAAATGCGTCTTACTTTGCATTTACAGCCACACCAAAGAATAAAACCCTTGAAATGTTTGGTGAAGCTTTCACCAATGGTGACGAAGTAAGGCACAAGCCTTTTCACGTCTACACAATGAAGCAGGCAATCCAAGAGGGCTTTATCCTCGATGTTTTAAAAAATTATACTCCTTATAACTCGTTCTACAGACTTACAAAAACTATCACTGACGACCCAGAGTACGACAAGAAAAAAGCTCAGAAAAAATTGCGTTCTTATGTTGAAAGCAGACCAGACACAATTGCAAAGAAAGCACATATCATAGTTGAGCATTTCCACGAACAAGTTATTAATAAAGGAAAAATTGGCAGTAAAGCTCGTTCAATGATTGTGACAAGTAGTATTGAAAGAGCGATTGAATATTATTATGCTATCGAAAAGGCACTTGCAGAAAGAAGAAGTCCATATAAAGGTATTGTTGCATTTTCTGGTGAAAAAGAATACGGCGGAAAAGCTCTTACTGAATCAAGTATAAACGGCTTTGCTTCAAGTCAAATTGAAAAGAAATTCAAAGAAGATGAATACCGCTTTCTTGTTGTGGCAGATAAATTTCAAACTGGTTATGATGAGCCATTATTGCACACAATGTATGTTGATAAACCGCTCAGTGATATTAAGGCGGTTCAAACATTATCACGCTTAAACCGTGCGCACCCGCAAAAATTCGATACTTTTGTTCTTGATTTTGCAAATGGCATTGATGATATTCAGCAAGCCTTTTCAAGGTATTATAAAACAACTCTTTTAGTTGGCGAATCTGACCCAAATAAACTCTATGATTTAATTGCAGATTTGGAACAGTATGACGTTTATGAAACAGCAATAGTTGAGCGTTTTATCGAGCTTTACTTTAGTGAAGCAGAGCGTACTTTACTTGATCCATTGCCTGATATGTGTGTGGCAAACTATAAAGAACTTGATGAAGAAGCACAAGTTGTTTTCAAAAGTTCAGCAAAGGCTTTTGTAAGAACCTATGGATTTTTAGGAGCAATTCTTCCTTATGGCAATGCAGATTGGGAAAAATTGTCTATCTTCCTTACATTTTTAATTCCAAAGTTACCAAGCCCTAAAGAAGAAGATTTATCTGCTGGTATCCTTGAAGCTATTGACCTTGATAGCTACAGAGTTCAAGCGCAAACAATGGTGAACATTCAACTTGAAGATGAAGACGGTGAAGTTCAACCCGTTCCAACATCTACAGCAGGAACAAAACCGGAGCCGGAACTTGATTCTCTCTCAAATATCCTCATTTCATTTAATGATATTTTTGGAAATATCGAATGGAAAGATGAAGATAATGTAAAAAGGCAAATTCAAGAACTTCCTGAAATGGTAATAAAAGATGAAGGCTATCAAAATGCTATGAAAAATTCAGATAAGCAAAATGCCCGTATCGAATTTGAAAGAGCCTTTAGAAATGCCGTTCAAAGTATTATGGCTGATAGCATTGAACTTTATAAGCAAATTAACGATAATCCATCTTTGAAAAATTATCTTTCTGATGCTGTGTTTAATGTGACGTATGAGAAAAGGGTATAGAACTTAATAAAGAGTGAGTAAAAGTTATATGGTTACATTCAAAGATATTTTAGATTTTATAGTTGTAGGAGCAATTCTCATTGTACTTGCCTATATTTTATTAAGATTTATTCCGAAACTCAGAAAAAATAGTGATATGCCTACAAGTCATACGCTCTCAACTTTTGAAAATTTAATAACTCTTGTAATTACAATTTCATTTGGCATGCTTGGTTATAATATATACAGTGCATACGATATACGAGAAACAAAGCAAGAACTTGAAGTGTTACGAGAAGAATATAACCAAAGTATGGATAAACATAAAGCAGAATACAAAGAATTACTTATTGATATTCAGCAAAAATATGAAAACAGCTTCAAATCTCTAGAGAGACTTAGAAGCTTATCTTCTGTAGAATACCTGTATGATACTACAAATAGTACTGAGCTTCTTGACTATCAACTTGTAAGTAATGAAGTTAAAATGAGAGTCAAAGAAGATTTAGAGATGTTTTCATCAATTTTTGTTGCTTCTGCTATTTTAGCAACTACAGGTGAGGGAAGTTTACAGGCTATAAGAGCATGGGAACAAGCACTAGCTACAAATCCCACTATGAATGTTGCTTTATATGGTTATGCAATGGAAAACTTTAAATATGGAGTAGGTATATCAAAAAAACAAGGCGAATATACAGCTGAGAGTTTAAAGTATTTTAAAACTGCACACGAAGTGCTTTCTAAAAATCAAATGAAGAACGTAGGTCAATCAAATTATTATTTAGGTGTTATTGGATACATTCTATTAAATAATATAGAAAAAATAGAAAATCTTGAATCTAGCAGTGTAAATAATCGTGCTAAAAAATATCAACTTGCTAAGCAAGGAGTACAAGCTCTTAAAAAAGTTGAGCCAGACTTACATAAAATGGGTGCAGTTGACTATAATTTGTATCTTAATTACTATGCTTTAGCAAAAAACACGTGTTCTAATGAAGAGCATGAGAAATACAAGGAACTAGCAAATATACATTTTAATGAAATTAAAAGCTTAGAAGAACATAGTGAAGCTATTATATGGAAAATGCCTAAACATGAATGTATCACGGAACAATAAGTAATTACTAATTAAATAAATTCTTTCACAGATATAAAAACTATAAGAACTCAAATGCTTCCGAATAAATTATATATAACAAACGAGATAGAGCTTGCAAGAAAAGAAGAAGAGATAAGCAAGAAGAAAGCTGTTGAACTTTATGAAAAGGGTTTGCTTGATACTCTTGAGGTAGGGACTTTTAAAAGCCTTGCCTTTATCCATGTCTATCTTTTTGATGAAATTTACGATTTTGCAGGAAAATTACGCACTGTGAATATTTCTAGAGGGAATTTCCGCTTTGCTTCAACGCTATATCTTGAAAAGGCATTGACTGAAATTGAGAAAATGCCACAATCTTCTTTCGATGAAGTAGTTGAAAAATATATTGAAATGAACATTGCTCACCCTTTTAGAGAAG
>CAYJIN010000067.1:0-11719 GCA_964370245.1 uncultured Desulfovibrionaceae bacterium | reverse complement strand
ACTTATTCGCATGAAAGAATTATCAGAGCAAGCATCAACAGGAACGTATGATAGCACGCAACGATCTATTATCAATAATGAATTTTTACAAATGGCCTATGAAATTGACCGTATTGCAAATTCAACTGAGTTCAATAATATAAAACTTCTTGATGGTAGCCTTTCAGGGGCACACGACGGTTCAGGGCTTATATCAACAGGTGAGCTAAAAATTCACTTTGGGACAACAAACAACAGCGCAGAAGATTATTATTACATAAATATTCCCCCTGTTGGCCTTGAAGGTTTGGAATTGAAAGAATATACAACTTCCATTCCTTTACTTGAAGATAAGCTGCCGAATGGAGGCCGTGGAAACTTTAGCTCAGGTATTGTTTCTTTTGGTATCATACCTAAAGGCATGACTAATCTAGTCTTTACTACAGATGATTTTTCTGTTAATGATGACATTCAAGTTTTTACACGAAATGGTCAACATTTATTAGGCACTTCAACTATTTCAGGAATGAATCCAGATGATGTTGTTACTGTTGCAAATGGATTTCTAGAAGGTGCTACCTACAGCAATACATCACTGAATGGTGGAGGTGCTGATGTTCCTTTTGTTGACCCAACTACAGGCGATCCACTCAATAGCTTAACCTATAATGGCATGACTTTGGGTTATTCAGGTGATGGTAATGCTGGAGGTTCATTCGAGGAAAGTATTACAATAGACAATGTTACAGAATCATTGATTATTATTGTTACGGGACGTGGATTTTTTGGTGCAGAGCATTCATGGGATGAAGCTGGTGAACCTGATGATTTAGCTGACCTATACGAATATCAATACACTACCATCGAAACACAAGAAAAAGCACAAAACACGCTTGAACAAATTGATAATGCTATTATCATCAAAGATAATGCTAGAGCGCATTTAGGCGCTTTACAGAATAGATTTGAAAATACCATTTCTAATCTTGAAGTTCAAACAGAAAACCTCAAAGCATCAAAATCACGCATTACAGATACTGATGTTGCAAAAGAAATGACCACATTTGTCAAAACACAAATCCTTGCTCAGTCAGCGGTATCAATGTTAGCCCAAGCAAACATGATGCCAAATTTAGCTTATTCACTTATCGGGTAAAATTATTTACAACAAAAAGCCTATATCCTCTATCTACCTCAAAAAGGGTAGATAGAGGATATAGTTTATTTATTTCTTTTATTTTTTGAATTTATTTACTTTAGTATATTCTTCGATTTTTGAGCCATTCAATAAAAGCTTCTCTTTTGTAACACACTTTGTTGCCAATCCTTACAGCACCTTTTACACCTTTACCAAGTGAATCAAGGTTAGATAGTGTTTTCACAGATAAAATCCCACCGATGACGTTTGAAGCAACTTTCCTTGTAAAAACAGGTGGTAGCTCTCGCTCTAGAGCTTGAAAAAAGTCTGCACTTCCTATCCTCTTGTCAATGATATCAAAATTATAAGCAATGTTTTGTGAAGCTTGATAGCTTGAAAAATTTCTGTATTGATTTTGCAAGTGATTGTTTTGATTTTGGTAATTCATAACCTTTTCTCCTTTTATAAATTTGAACTTATCCTTATCACGACACATGGAGCAAAAGGAAGTAAAGTGTTATGATAGGTCGTTCATATAATAGGAGAAAATGAACATCATACAAAAAGCCCTCAAACCTCCACTTTTCGCAGAGGAATGAGAGTTTCTTATTTGTTTTTTCTTTCTTTATTTCAAGAAAACTCTTAGAATTTATATACAAATTTCATAGAATCTGTAAACTTACTTTCTCACATCTGAAATCACCGATATAATTGAAAGTTATGCTTGTATTTTCAAACGCAAAATAACACTATTTTATTGACATTTTTTCGATTACCATGTAAATTTATTGTACAATCAAAATCAGAAAATGCCCATTCACACGGAGGCTCACATGCAAAGTAAAAACGCTTTAGGAAATTTGAAAAATCGTTATTTGGCTGTTCTAAAAAAATGTAATCTTATAAATGTTTTTGGCTCACTTGCTGTTGTGGGTATGCTCACTATTGGTGCAGGTTCTGCTTTTGCGATAGTGGTCTATGACGGTTCAGATGTAACTGAGTCACATCAAACAAATACAGTATCAAATGCTACTATTACTGGTTTGTCTGCTTATGGAGGCCAAGCAAGTAGTAGCTCAAATGGTCCCAAAACAAATGGAGGGGTTGCCGAAGCAAACAGCAACACACTCACTTATACAGGTGGTGATGATAACCTTATTACGCTTTATGGTGGCAAAGCGTCATCTGATGGCATGGATAGCAACAGCTCTGCAGGAGATGGGAACCTTGCAAACGCAAACAACAACACTGTTATTATGGAAGCAGGCATTGTGCGCTACGTCTATGGCGGCGAAGCTCTCAGTTTTGGTGGCACTAATCCTTCAACTTCAACTAGAACTGGCGATTCCAACATTGCAACAGCAAATAACAATAAAGTAACTATAAAAACAGGTGCTACAATATATAACAAGGTCTACGGAGGTTCTGCAGAAAGCCTAGGGGTAAATAACGCTAAAGCTGAAGCTTCAAATAACACTGTTATTATAGAAAGTGGTGCCGTTGTGGGTAGTGATGTTTACGGAGGGGTGGTAAAAGGCAATACTAATACTAGTGAGGCACGTGGGAACATTGTGCATATCTACGGCGAAGTAGGAGAATATGTATATGGTGCCTTTTCCCCAATAACTGGTGCTATTAAGAATGGTAATATAGGCAGTTATAATAAAGTGTATATTCATGACGGAGCAACTATAAACAAGGATATTTATGGTGGATCTGGCTTCAATCTTTCACAATACAATACTATAAGCCTAAATGGAAATATTAATCTTAATGGCCCTGTTGGCATTTATGGTACTTTGGCTAGCCCTGGTTCCGACAATATTAAAGGCAATACCCTTATTCTAGATAAATATACCACAACACAAAGGGTTGATGAGGTGGGGGGGGTTGAAATTTATAATTTTATCTTGCCTGCAAACACAGTGGCAAATAGCACAGTTCTTCTAGTGAATCAAGTTTTGTTTGGAGGTGCAGATGCAATTGGACGTATTGGCTCTGTAAGCATTGAAAAAGGACATAATCTTCCTATAAATTCAACTATTACTCTTATCGAGGCCCTAATTCTGGGAGACAATATTGCAAATAACGGGCAAATAGTTACAAGCGATACATCAACCTTCACACAGCAAGAATGGAAAATCAACCAAGACAATACAAACAATGACATTACAGCCACTTTTCTTTCTGAAAGTCTAACACCTACTTCGCCACCTACAGGCAGTGGTGGCACATTGGCAGGGAAAGTTGCTGAAGCGCAAAGCGTTGTTGGTGTAGGCGTAGCAAAAGCAGCAGGGCAAAGCTTTGCAAGTATGGGGCTTCCTGCCGCACAAACTGCCACTGAAAACGTTGCAATAACTCAACTTGACAGCGAACAAGGCCTAAGCGCTGGTTCAATGACAATGCAAAAAGGCATTTGGGCGCCTTTTGCCACAATGTATGGTGGATATAGCTCTTTTGACAGCGGTTCTGAAACTGATGTAGCTTCACTTTCATTTATGGGCGGTTTGGCGCATACCTCTTATTTCGATAAGGGTTCACTTATGCTTGGCGCATTTTTTGAAACAGGAACAGGCTCTTACGACAGCACAGCAAATTCAGGTGGCGCACGTATCGATTCTGACGGTAATTTGAATTATTATGGCGCTGGGATTTTTGGCCGTTACGATTTCTACACAGAAAATGGCACACCATATCTTGAAGCTTCTGCACGCCTTGGTTCAATCAATTCTGATTATGATACAAACGATATTATCGATTCAACCACAGGTTCAGGCGTAAATTATGAAACAAATGCCATGTATTATGGCTTGCATGTTGGCGCAGGACATATCTTCCAAATAGCACCACAATGGAAACTTGATTTGTCGGCTAAATATTTCTGGACGCATCACGAAAGCGTTGATGAAGAAATTGGCGGAAATAGATTTGATTTCGATTCTATCAACTCGCACGTGGCACGTTTAGGCGCAAAAGTTACCTACGATGCTGTAAATAATGGTACATACTCTTTCAGCCCTTATGCTGGCTTTGCGTATGAATATGAATTTGATAGCAATTCAAGAGCAAGTGTTGATAATATCCCTATTCCATCAGAAGCTGACTTGCAAGGTAGCACAGCCGTGTTAGAGCTTGGTGCACAATATAAACATATAAATGGCGTAACTCTTAGTGCTGGTGTTGAGGGAAGCCTTGGCAAACGTGAAGGTGTGAGCGGTAAGTTAGAGTTTACTTATGAGTTTTAGAAACCTTTAGATAAAATAAGCTATAGAAAGCCACTCTTGAATATAATATTCTTGAGTGGCTTTTTTAGTGTTTTCTTGCTGATATGCAACTTCTAAAAGGAAAAGCTTTATATTTCTATAAGCTTTATTTTCGTATTGCAAAACTAACTATCTTTTCTTGAGTGAATCTATAAGTTCGTGTGCTTCTTTTGAATTGAGTTCATGTAAGCTTTTGCCATAGTTATTGACACAAAGTTCATTTATATTTCTATGTTTTTCACCAGCTAACTTATTGATAAGTTTGATTTGATTTTCAGATATACTTTTGTTTGGGTTATGGTTGAACTCTTTTCTTGATGTATCTTCACTGTAAAAATCTGTTTTATTTTCTCCATTAGAAGAGGTTGCGCCTGACATGTTTCTTTCAACTCTTCTTTGAGCATTTTCTCTAGCCCTTGAAAGTAAAGTTTCTATGTTCTCAGTCCCCTCAGCATTCGCATTAGTAGCACCAAAGTCTGTGACTGTTCCATTTTGTGTTTTTAGTTCTCCTTGCACGATTGCAGTGTAGTCATTTTCTTTAGAAGGTATTTGAATAATTGTAAAAGATATCATAACAATTTCTCCGTTTTTTTATTTGTGTATATTCACCCATGTGGAGGTAAATGAAGATTTAGGCCATTATGGGTAAGTTCACATAATATATGTATTTTATAATTCTATCGAAAAAAGAAAACCCTCTGTTTTTGCAGAGGGTATCAAAAAAACATAAAGCTATTGCTTCGTTATAAGTTATTTATACTTTCAATTGTGTTATATAGTGATTTTGTTTGATCTGCTCTTGAGTTCTCTTGCCCCGCTTGAAGGCTAGTAATAACTGCTTTGCCAATAAGAATACGTTCATTGTTTTCTGCAACAATGCCCCATGCATTATGAAACATCATTGCTTTTGAACTTTCATGCCCTATATAAAGCATTACATGGCCTTTTTTATATACTAAAGTTGCAAAAGGCTTTGCATTTTCTAAAATAAATTTATCAATATCTATTTCAGCATTTCTTTCATTTTGAAGAGAAAACACCGTTCCAACTTTCCCTTGCAATGCTGAATTTCTTGGCAAATAAATCCCAAAAGGAAGAAAAAGATCTTGCAACATCAATGAACAATCCCTATTTCCTAAAAAGCCACCCCAGCCATAGGCTTGCCCCATCATTTCTTGACCAAGCTCTGCTACTTGTTTCGCTGTATAATCAAGAGGGAATTTTTTATAGTTTGTTTCAGTGGTTTCAACAGGATAAATCTTTGTGGCTTCATTTATGTTGCGAATTGGTATATATATTTTTCCTTCTTTTGAAGGTAGAAGCGTTCCGATTGAAGCAAAGTTATAAAACTTTGAATTTATTTCTAAAGAGCTTCCCTCTTTTACTATTGCAACTAATTCAAAGTCTTGCCAATCGCTAATAAATTCATCATCTATTATTGCAATATCCTTACTTTGCACCCAACCAGCTGAATTTCCTGATTCAACAAAATACCACGCCTTATCTTTGCTTATATGTGAAATATAAAGAGGCAAAGCAATAGGCAAGTGAGAATATTGTAATATATCGAAAGGATATGCGTCTGATAAGCCTTGAGGTTCTAAAAATAAAGGACTAAGAGTAGGTAATGCACGCAATGCGCTTTGATTTATAGTAATTCCTTTTTTAGAGCTATTTGGAAAAGTTTCAAGCTTTGCATTTTCTTCTAGCTTCTTCCATTTAGCCTTATCCCAAGGCTTTAGATTTTCAGCATAAAAAGGACTTTTTCTATTGAAAGAATTATTTACAGCTTCAAAAGAGATGAATGACTTTTCTTGCTTCCAAGGGCTAAAGTATTTTCGATAAAAATCCTCTTTATAGTCTTGTAATTCTTTTTCAGATAAAAGAGTTGCTACAGGCATTTTTTCTGCATAATGAAGTAAATTTTGAGGATATTTTACTAAATCCTCAACATAATGCTCTTTAGCATATTCTTCATGGCTAAAGCCTTTATCTTTGTTTATACTTATGAAAACATAAACAATACAAGCAGATAGAACTAGAAATATACTCAATTTGAAATACAAACTTTTTATCTTCATTTTATCTTTTCCAAATTTCTTTCATTTTTTGTCTATATTCGACTTCATATAAAGGAAGCTAGCTAAACTACTATCTTTCATTACTTATATTCTCTCATAGAGATAAAGAGATGAAAAGTCAAGGCAACTAGCTTCCCTCACAATCTACCGAGTTTCTTTATTGAAAACTTCTTGTAGCATCTACTTTTTATTTTTCATTCTGCTCATACTAAAATTACGTAACCTATCTTTTACACTGCTTTTATCTTTATCTTTAGCAAGATAGGAAATCTGCTGATACACAGCTTGTAATTGGCTTTGCCTTGTTACTTCATCATCACAATCTCTAATGGTTATTCCATTACGGTGCATGTCAACATTTCCATTGCAATCAAGGTTGCAATGATGAACTAAACCACTTGCATCCTCTATTTGTAAAGCTCTTGCCCATGCTTCTTCAACATTGTGAAACACATGTCTGTAAGAACGAACTTTTTGTCCATCTAGAAAAAGAACTAAGTGATAATGTTGATGAATACTTTGATGTTGTTCCATTACCCAAAAGTAATTTGGATCTAATCCTTGTCGTTTATACTTTTTTATAATGTAAGCAATTGCTTCTGACAGTTGATTGTTATTTATCAAAAATGAATAATCATGTGGAAAGTGTAGATCAAATCTAACAACTAAAGTTTTACTGTGCTTGTCAACATACTGCTGTAGCAAGTTGACAAGTGGTGTGAATATTTCTTCACGATAACTATAGCCTGCTAACGGTTCTAATACATTGAAGTTATACATAAGTATCTTCCTTTATTTGGTTAGTGGTTAGTATTACATAACTCCTAAAAACAATAGATAAAAGTAAGCAGTAATTTCTTGATAAAAGAAAAAATGGTTTCAGCTTTTACCTGACATATTATTTGTCCGAATTATTTTTATAAAAAATAAATGAATGAGGGCACATCATGTGCCCTCAGCTTCATTATTGATTATTTCCTACAAAAAACTTGATTGTAAATTCATCATCCGATATTTTTTTCATTTTACAATAAGTATTGGGATGTAGTTTCAATCCGAGTTTTTCAAGCTGCTTATACGAAATTCGTAAACCTTCTTTTGTTGTTCTCAAGGCGGGAAGAGAGCGTTCACCTTTGCTGTAATCATTTTCCCAGCGAATCAAGTAAAATTTCTTTTCACGTTCAGAAAGTTTATAAAACAGGTTCTCAACCTTATCGCGGCGTTTATAACTAAGTCTATTCATTAGTTCTTCACCAGTTGGTCTTTCATCTTCAAAGTATTTTTTGAAAACATTCCATTTTGTGTCATCCCATTGCGAACTAGGTCCCCAATCTTTTAGATGACCTATCAATGCGGTGTATGAAAGAGGTGGTTGTGAAATACTCGTTTCATCTCCATTGGAAACTGACTCATCACCCCCTTGTAAAGAATCTACATATTGTAAACCTGTAACTTGCTCTACAGGTAAATTTATATTTTCATCTTGTTGCATATTTTTTTCCTAAGGTAAAATTGTTCATAAATATTGATTTGTGTCGATTCTGTCGAACGATCTATGGGTTATTGCTCTAAATTTGAGCATTGTTTCTTAGTTGATAGCATTGTGAAGCTACTAACTAACAGACCAAAACAGATTATCCTCAGCTAGATGTGACTAAAGTGTGCATCTAACCTGTAATAGTTTACATAAAAACCAGGTGTTGCCTTTCGGCCTCGATTTGCGGTTGGATATTGAATATATTCAAGAACGCCTAAATTACATAAATCTGCGCACGCAATCCGTGCTGCACGTGAATCTAAATTCAACTCGCGATACATATCACGGAGTTTGAATTCTATAATAGTTCGATTTTCTAGCTTTATCCAATTTATAATTTTAGTTATTGTTTTTTCAATAATATTATCAACAGGAAAGTACAAACTATGCACATGTTGCATAGTCGGTATGAGTTCATATATCAAATTGCAAGCTTGTTGCATGTGTAAACCAGAAATTGTTACATCTCTAATTTCACTTGTATCAAATAAATGATAAAAACTTGCAACACGTGCTGCCACACCAGGCATTTTACCAAGCCATGCTCGTAAAGGGTAAGTATCAGTTCCTTGTAACATCATTCTTTCTAAATTGTTTGAAAATTCTCGCCAAACTTGTGCTGCTTCACTTGAGAAATAAAGATGTTTATATTTTCGTTTATCATTCCAACTCACGTTGTAAGGCAAGTGTAACAAGGCTTCACATTTCTGTCGCCACCAGTTTTTCCAATTTTGTGGAACTTCTTCACCAATTGCAGTAGTGCGATGACCAACCATAGAAGGCGCAATAAAAATCAAAGAACGTGGAATGAACCCTTCATCCCACATTGATTGTTTTTTGGATATAGCCTTCAATTTTACTTCTTGTGTCAAAACACATAAACTTACATGCGGGCTTTGCAACACTACAGAAGGTTTTGAAGATCTCTCAAATGAAATATTTTCATTTGAAAAACCAGAAAGTAATAACTCTAACAAGCGATGATCGCTGAGAATCGAATCAAAGGCTGCCCCTTCCCCATCAAGTATTGTAAGTGAAGTTCCTTTTTGCCTTTGTAAAAATTCAGCAGCAGCAATTCCTGTCGTATCTTGCAGAAAAAGCCTTCGCAGCTCGGTCTTAGGAGCATTCAGCTCTATTTCAAGCTCTTGCAACCTTTCAATCAGCAAAGCTCCTTTAGAAGAGTCACGTCCTGTAGACAAAACTTTTTTCTTAAGGTTCTGTCTTTCATTCTCTGCAATTTCAAGCATAATCTTTTGCTTTCGTATGGAATCCTCAAGCTTTACATTGACCTCATCAAGAGCTTCTTGTAGTGGTGCTCTCAAACAGTTTAGCACTGAGGTTTTCCGCTCAGAACTGTCTGCAATTCCAAGACAAAAAAGACTGATTGGTTCGATATACGAAGATTTTGTAACTACATCACTTACTTCAACTTTGAATTTATCATGAACTAAAGAAGTTCCTACTCCTAACAAAGCAGGAACAACCAGTGCCATATCAACTTGACAATATCTGCTAATTTGCCATGCAAAGTTATATAAGTTTTCTGGTAAGGCATTAGTGAAATTATAATGAATTTTATTATTCATAAATTATCTCCTTTTCAACAAAAGCGACCAAATCAATATTCAATTTTCAAATAGCACTTGAAAAGACTTACTTCTCAAGATTGAAGATGATTTGAATACTCAAAACACCTTCTTCTGCTTGGCGATGACTCACAAGGAGGATCGCCAAGCAAATATCATTTAGTCGCTAAATGCATCAGCGACGAATGAGTATTAGGGTTCAATTTTGTGTTGCTCCATATAGGCATAAAGATCGGCGAGGTTATAACGAACAGCCCTAGAGAGCTTTACGTATTTAGGCCCCACAGATCGATGGCGTTGTTTTTGTAAAGTTGAAACTGAAAGTGATAAAATTGATGCTGCTTCACGCTCTCCAACGTATTGACAGAGCGGAATATTTGTGCTAGTATTCATAAAAGCCTCCTTTGATTTATTGTTCTTATTATAGATGAAAAAAAATTTGCTATAAGCATTTTTTTAGGTTGCATTAATAAAAAAATCTTCAATAATTATAAATACAAACACGTACAACCTATATAAAAAAGGTTGCACGTGTTTAGTAAATTTTATTTTTTAGCAAAAGGAAGGTAAAAATGAACTATAAAAATATAGAGGACTCGGAAGAGTTGCTTCAGGCCGCAGAAAAGATACATAAGTATAAATTTTCATCTAGCGCCTACTATGACTCAGATAGACCTATTTTTCTGCATACTGATACATCGCTAACTAAGAAAAGTAAAATTATAAAATCAAATAAATTTACTTATCAACACATGGAAACAGGATTTTTTGCATTTATGATTGATAAGGATTTTTTCAAATACTTTCGAATTAGTTATGGTGGTGATATTTTATTTTCTGAGATAGTCCCTTCAAATAACATAGAAGACGATAATTCATCGAAAGAAACAAGAATAATATCCCCAAAGTTTTCCATGACTGGAAGTCAAATAAGTAATTACCTAAAAAAAACTTTGAGTTCAAAAGGTAATAAATTGTTTTTTATTTTATTTGCAGCTAATGAAAATTCTACTTTAGATTTTACCCTT
The DNA here is from genome assembly GCA_964370245.1 of uncultured Desulfovibrionaceae bacterium. Classification (GTDB taxonomy): domain Bacteria; phylum Desulfobacterota; class Desulfovibrionia; order Desulfovibrionales; family Desulfovibrionaceae; genus CAYJAZ01. The sequence continues at coordinate 1,107 of CAYJIN010000067.1, read as the reverse complement.
AGACAAGATATTCAAGAAAGTAATCTAAAATTAGAATTTCAAATATATCGAAGCTTTTCTAAGGATGTTATTTCACTTCTTGCTAAAAAAGCTCTTGATAAGACTTCATCTAGTATAATTAGACTATTGAAGAAGCAACGAAAAAGAAATTATTTTAGAAAAATAGCCCTAAATTTGTTCGTACAGCAAGAAAATACTCTTCCTGTTATATACAAAATAAACGACTATGATTTTTGTGAATATATGCCAGAAACAGACCATGATGACTATCGACCTTTTCGAGAACTTGATTGGGCTATGCATGAAAAAGAATTTACAGAAGCTAAGAATAATCTCGCCAAAACTAAGTATCCCGACGGAACACCTCGAAATGATTTTGATTACAATGAAGCCATAAAGGAACTAAAAAAAGCTGAGAGTAAATTAGATAAAAAAAGACATGCCATATACAGTGAAACAAACTTAGAGAAGCTGGCTTTTCTTCATGAAAATTATTTTTCCTATTATAAAGATGGCAAAAAATTAGAACTTATAAAGGATTATTTTATCTTTGATATTGATTTATTTTGTAAACTCTTTTTCCACAAAGATGATGCTGAATATGGCAAGGATGTTTTTGTAAAAATACTAAGAAGGTATAAATATTCTTTTTCTGAACATGAGGTGGTACTTTCTAAGCTTATAAAATTTTACAAATTTATTCTAGAAAAAAATCAATCCGAAATAGAAGAAGCAAATCAAAACCTCATCCGAATATACATTAGAAAGCTAGAGGGTGCGACACACGAAGCTGTCTATAACGAAATTTATTCAAATAAAGGAAGTAGTAAAGAATCTAAAATTAGTAAAGAACTACCTAAAATTGAAAAATACTTTAAAGAGATGGAATGGTGCTATGTCAAATTCAACAGGATATTAGAACGTAATCCCAAAAAAAATGAATATATCACGAGTAAAGAGTTAGAAGAAATCAATGCTAAAGTAGAAAAAATGATTTCTGAATATAATACCCCAACTAATGACAACAGCTAAAGAAGCTATCTACTGGTAGCCTACTCCTTCTTTTCAAAAATATCATCAACAATACTAGCAGCTTTGTGCATAGCT
>CAYJIN010000066.1:0-11975 GCA_964370245.1 uncultured Desulfovibrionaceae bacterium | reverse complement strand
TAGGAATTAGCCCACTTATTGTTGGCATTTTATTTGGTATGCTTTACGGGAATACCTTGAGAAAGCACATGCCAAACTATTATCATGATGGGATTATTTTCTCATCAAAATCGCTTTTACGTTTCGCAATTGTTTTATATGGCTTTCGTTTAACTTTTCAGGATCTTGTAATGGTGGGGCTTGATGGATTTTTTCTTAGTGCATCAATGCTTACTATAACATTTGTTGGTGGTTCAATTCTTGGCATTAAAGTTTTGAAGATGTCGCATAGGCTTACATATCTTACCGTTGCAGGCAGTGCCGTTTGTGGCGCTGCAGCAGTGTTAGCCACTGAACCAGTAGCAAAAGGTAAAACATATGAAAGCAGTATTGCAGTAGGAACAGTTGTTGTTTTTGGTACAATTGCAATGTTTTTATATCCTCTATTTTTCAATAACGGTTTCATTCCAATGACAGTAGAACAGTTTGGCGCATTTGCTGGTGCTAGTTTGCATGAAGTTGCCCATGTTGTTGCAGCGGGGCAGGCTGTATCACAAGAGGCTGGAAACATAGCAGTTATTGTGAAAATGATGCGTGTTATTATGATTGCACCACTTCTTATTTTACTTGGAGTTTGGATTAAATTTCGCCCTGATCCTGAATGTGAACCTGACGTTGAAGACTTAACTTCTTGCGATGGCGGCAAATATTCTTTCAAAAATTTCCCATGGTTTGCAGTAATGTTTGTTGTGTGTGTTGCCTTCAATTCCTTGCAACTTTTACCAACTTACGTTGTTGATGCTATAAATACTTTTGATATTTTCTTGCTTACAATGGCAATGTGTGCCCTTGGTATTCAAACAGATATCAACCAAATTAAAAATGTAGGTCCAAAGCCATTTATTCTTGCAGCATTTTTAGCCGTGTGGTTATTTTGTGGTGGCTACTATATGACTTTACTTTTCATAAGCTAGAAGCAAAGTTTTAAGCTATAGATTCAATAATATATAGAAAAATAAATTTTATATATATAAGGAAGGAAGTTACTCTAAAAATAATTTGAGTAGCTTCCTTTTTATTTTATAAAATCAACTGTTTATCTCTTTCTAGGTGAGTAAAAAAATATTTACTATAAAATAAAAATTTTTTTTATTTATTTGAGACTAGACAAGTGAGCAGTCCTGTTTTATAGTATATTAACAGTTTAGGAACTATTCCTAAAAAGGATAAGGTTATGTAGTTTAAAGTGGAGAAGTATTTGAAGTAGAAAATGTTCCTACACAATATACTTCTTTTTAATATAAGGCATTAGTTGAGTTTTATGAAGCATTTTACACCAATTACAAGCGAGCAATCAGAAAATAAATTGCTTGAAAATAATTTAGCAGGTAATGAAAAATCACAAGAAAAGATTGTTGCTATTCTTGAAGCTTTACCCCTTTGTGTAAATTTGTGGACTAGTGATTTTCAAAATATCATGTGCAACCAAAAGGTTGTTGATTTATTTGGCTTAAAGTCAAAAGAAGAATATTTACAAAAATTTTATCTACTTTCACCAGCAATCCAACCAGATGGCAGACCAACTTCTGAATGCTATATTGAATATATGTCACGAGCTGTTTCAGAAGGTGAGTGTATTTTTAATTGGATGCATTGCACTGAATTTGGTGAAGAAATTCCTGCTGAAATTACCTTATACAAACTTGATGTTTTAGATGAAAAAGGCGGCAATTTAGTTGTTGGTTTCACTCGTGATTTGCGCTCGCAAATGATGTCTAACGGAAATTATAATGAAGTGAGTGAGCTGTTTTTTGATCAAATAACTGACAGAGCTTTATTTAAAAGTATTACTGACCTTTCTGATGAATGGTTTTACCTTGTTGATAATAAAAGAAATACTGTGCAATTTTTTGGAAAAGGCAAAGATATTATTGGCTTTAACGATGAGAAACAGAATTTTCCTGCTGATATTTTTTCAACAGGCGTGATTTATGAAGAAGATTTAGATGTTTATAATGAACTTAGTGCACAAATAATTCAAGGTAAAGGCGCTGATAAGCAGTGGGATATTCGCTTCAATTTGCTTAATAATGAAGTGAGATATTACAGATTTATCTATAAAACAATCACAAACAAAGTGGGCGAACCTCTTTACTCAATTGGTAAAGCGCAAGATGTGCATGAGCAAAAATCTTTAGAAGTTTTATCACAAACTGATTTATTAACAAATTGTTATAATAAAGTAACTAGTGAAAATCTTATTATAAAAGCAATAAATGATAATCCTGATGGAGCACATGCTTTATTTATTATTGATGTTGATAATTTTAAATCAATCAACGATAATAAAGGGCATTTATTTGGTGATTTAGTTCTAAAACAAGTTGCACAAAGTCTTCATACAAACTTTAGAAGTGTTGATATTCTCGGTAGGCTTGGTGGTGATGAATTTGTTGTTTTTGTAAAAAATATTTCTGATTTAAGCATTGTTGCACGTAAAGCTGAAGTTATTACAGAAGCTTTCAGAAAAGGGCTTTTAGCGGGTGATGCTAAATATAAAATTTCTGGCAGTGTTGGAATTGCCTTGTATCCACAAGATGGTTCAACATATGAAGATATTTATGAAAAAGCTGATAAAGCTCTCTATCAATCAAAGATGAAAGGGAAGGATTGTTATACCTTCTATTCTGATGATTTCACCCTAGGCACGATGGATAATCTTACAATTATCAATAATGCATGTAGGTTAGCAAGCGGTTATTTTGATTCAAAATTTATTTCAAATGTATTTGACGTATTATATAAAAATGATAATCAACAAATTGCTATAAACAGCGCTTTAGAAATGATAGCCTCGCACCTTGATGCCGATAGAGCTTATATTGTTGAATCATTCAATGATGGTGCTACATATTCATGCACATTTGAATGGAGCACAAAGGAAAGAAAACCACAAATTGAAAATTTTGTGAATATTCCACGTGATATTTTAAAGATTGTTGCTGAACCTTTAGATGAAAAGAGTGTGTTTTATAATAACGATATTTTAAAGCTTGACGACCCAAGAACGCAAGCCATTATAATCTCTCGTGAAATATTATCATACATTGCAGTGCAAGTTATGGGTAAAGAAAATAAACGATTTATTCTTGCACTTGACGATTGTAGAAGCCCAAGAGTTTGGGGTGAAAAAGAAGTTAATAGTTTGAATTATCTTATTAAAATGCTTGCTCTTTATCTTAATAAATAAAATTCTTGATTTTTCAATATTTTCTTTTCACAATCTATTTCTGCAAGAAAAAATTGCCGATAAATTCTCTGAATTAGACTTCTTTTATTTCTTATTTTACTATACATAAAAATTATACAATAAAAAAACCATTACTTCATCAATAAGGCGAAGTAATGGTTTTAGTTTTTAATCTAAGCTTTTATGTTCAAGCTAGAGAGGCAAAAATCTTAGTCTTGTTCCCATGCGCGTGAACGTTCAACAGCTCTGTGCCATTTAGAAAGAAGAGCTTCACGTTGATCAGTGCTCATTTTTGGTTCGAAGCTTCTGTCTAAGTGCCATTTTGATTCGAGTTCTTCTTCAGTTTCCCAGAAACCAACTGCAAGACCAGCTAAGTAAGCTGCACCAAGAGCTGTTGTTTCAGTGATAACAGGGCGTTCAACAACAACGCCTGTAAGGTCAGCTTGATATTGCATAAGCATTGAGTTACGGCTAGCGCCACCATCAACACGTAAAGTTGTAAGTGGAATGCCCGCATCTTTTTCCATAGCTTTCATAATATCAAGTGTTTGGAATGCAATGCTTTCTAATGTAGCACGAGCGATGTGGCCGCGTGTTGTACCACGTGTTAAACCAACCATTGTACCACGTGCATATTGATCCCAGTAAGGTGCACCAAGACCTACGAAAGCAGGAACGAAGTATACGCCACCGTTATCAGGCACAGTTGAAGCTAAGCCTTCCATATCTGATGAATCTTGAATGATTTGTAAACCATCACGAAGCCATTGAACAACAGCGCCACCAACGAATACAGAACCTTCTAATGCATAGTAAAGGCCTGATTTGTTTTGCCAACCAACAGTTGTAAGCATGTTGTTTTTGCTTTCTTTTGCTTCTTTACCTGTGTTCATAAGAAGGAAGCAACCTGTTCCGTAAGTGTTTTTCGCCATACCTTCTTTCAAACAAGCGTTACCATAAGTTGCAGCTTGTTGGTCACCCGCTACACCAGCAATTGGTACGATGTGGCCGAAGAATTCAGCGTGGCAATCAGCCATTACGCTTGATGAAGGGCGAACTTCAGGAAGCATTGAAGCAGGAACGCCTATAATGTCTAATAATTCTTGATCCCACTCTTGTGTGTGGATGTTGAATAATAATGTTCTACTTGCGTTTGAAGGGTCAGTTACGTGAGCGCCTTTTCTGTTGAAGTTCCAGATAAGCCATGTGTCAACTGTACCGAAAGCGAGTTCGCCTTTTTCAGCTTTTTCACGTGCGCCTTCTACGTTATCTAAAATCCAACGAACTTTTGTTCCTGAGAAGTAAGCATCTAAAACAAGACCAGTTTTTTGGCGGATAATGTCAGCTTTGCCTTCTGCTTTAAGTTGATCACAGAAGCCAGCTGTACGTCTATCTTGCCAAACAATTGCGTTATATACAGGAATACCTGTTTTTCTATCCCAAACAATTGTTGTTTCACGTTGGTTTGTGATACCGATTGCAGCAACGTCATTACCGTGTGCGCCAGCATTTTTAACACATTCTTTTGCAACTTTTGCTTGAGTGTCAAAAATTTCTGTAGGGCTATGTTCAACCCAGCCTGGTTGTGGGTAGATTTGTGTAAATTCTTTTTGTTCTACTTGGATGATGTTTGAGTTGTGATCAAATAAAATAGCACGTGATGAAGTTGTTCCTTGGTCAAGTGCTAAAATGTATTTTGCTGCCATTGTGAGAATCCTCCGATATCAAAAAGTTAATAGAAAATTATAACGCTTTTGTTATAAAAAATTTACTTTCCAAAGCTTACCTATGTTTGTAAGAGAAACTTTGGAAAGTAAATGTAAAATACGAATTATAAAATACCAACTGCTTTACCAACAACTACTGCAAGTGCAGCACCACATAAAGGAGCAACAACAGGGTTCCATGCATACCACCAAGCTGAATCGCCTTTACCAGGAATAGGTAAAATTGCGTGTGCAATACGTGGACCTAAGTCACGAGCTGGGTTGATAGCATAACCAGTTGGGCCACCAAAACTAAGGCCTAAAGCCCAAACTAAACAAGCAACCATGTATGGACCATAACCAGCTGGTAATGTGCCGTTGTTTGCGTGGAAGATACAGAAAATTAAGAATACTAAGAAGAATGCACCAATTAATTCACAAATAAAGTTACCAAAAGTGTTACGGATAGCAGGAGTTGTTGAGAAACAAGCTAATTTTGCGCCTTGATCTTCAGTTTCTGCCCAGTGTGGTAAGAAAGCAAGCCACATAATTGTTGCACCTAAGAAAGCGCCAGCTAATTCAGCAGCCATTGTTACAAGAGCGTGCATAGGTGTATAAACGCCTAAGAACATTTTTGCTAAAGTAACAGCTGGGTTTAAATCTGCTTGTGGTGCCCCTAATGCTACAGATGTGAAAACACCTAACATAACAGCAAATGCCCAACCAGTAACAATCATCATCCAGTTTGCGCCACCTTGAGCTTTTGACTTATTCAAGTTAGCGTTAGCAACAACGCCACCACCAAAAGCAATCAAAACCATAGTTCCCATTAATTCGCCAAGTAAGTTTGTCATACAAAATACCTTTAACGCGGGCATAAATAAAGTAGATGCTTGCATCTAAAATTACACTATCGAAGTTGCCCCTTTATTTGATAGTGTTCCCCAAAACCCCAAAAATAGTTATACAAGATAAAAATTGTAAAACTATATAAAAAAATTAAGAATAAAATATTTTATTCATAAAAATATAATTCACACTTAGTATACATGATAAATAACTTTCGTCAATAGATGTAAAATCTTTTTAGACTGTTTAGATACACAGTTTATATTATAACTATTTGAAAATAATGAATAAAAATCTAATTTCTTATTAGGAAATGTTCCTAAATAAAAATTCAATTTTAAATAAATCAAATAAATTCATATGGTTGAAATTGTGAAAAAGATAATTTTTACTTTTTTACAGAAGCTATTGTTTTATTAGACTAATTTTTTCTAGATTTCTTCTAAAAACCTTTTATAAAGCCAAAAATCCTATCTTGAGAATACTTACAAATTCATATTTATAAGTATCAATATAATGCATAAAATGATTATATATCGATGTCTATCAATTTGTAATATTAAAATACATATTGATAAGTATCGATGTGACAATAGAATTCATATTCAAGTTTTGACTTATTTTTTATGACAAAAACAATCAGTGGCATGATTATTCATAATACCAACTGCTTCAAGGTAAGAATAACAGGTGACGCTACCCATAAATTTAAAGCCACGTTTTTTTAAATCTTTAGAAACTTTATCAGAAAGTTCATTTTTTGTAGTTATTCCGTCAAATGGCAAGTAGAGGCTTTCATAATTTGTAAAGCTCCATAAATATTTATCAAATGAGCCAAATTCTTCTAAAACTTTCAAATAGGCTTTTGCATTTGCAATTGTTGCCAGAATTTTTTGTTTATTTCGTACAATATTCTGATTATTCATAAGTTCTTCAATTTTAGCTTCGCCATAGAGAGCGATTTTTTTGGCATCAAAATTATCAAAAGCTTTGCGGAAAAATTCTCTTTTTTTAAGAATAAGAAGCCACGATAAACCACAATGAAAGCTTTCAAGAATAAACATTTCAAAAAGATGTTGATCATCGTGTGAAGGTTTTCCCCATTCATTATCGTGATAATCTTTATAAATTTCAGGGCTGTTTTCGTCAATCCATGCGCAACGTTGTAGATTAGTTTTTGAAATGTTTTCCATATTTTGCTCTTTTTTAATAAATTTTACTAAGAATAAAGCGAATGGTAAAAAAAATCAATATTGAAAATTCTTTGTATGCAATTTCGATTACTTACTTTTGAAAACTAAAAAAATAAAAGATGCTAGCTAAAGAAAAGAATTTTTGAACCGATAAAATGATTAGAGGCTTAATAGAAAAACATTCAAAGCCAAATAAAATTGATAATGAGGCATTATGATAAAATAGGTGAAAACTTCTTATAAGCGCGAAGCTCGCTGACAGGGAGGTTGGTATGAGTATTCAAGCAATGACAACAGGCTCAAGTTTTGAAAGGAATATTTATGTTGATGGTTCAATGCAATTTGATACAAAGCATAAAGTTCTTGAAAATATACGTCAAAATATGCAACAAGCTAGCCATGATGCTATAAATGGCAAAGGCAAAACTTTTGTTGAAGAGTTGATTGCAAATAGCGGAAAAAGCACTTTGGTTGAACAATATCAAGAAGTAGTGCAGACTGAGAGTGCGTCCAATAATGCGTATATTCAAAATAATTCGCAAGTAAATAATTATAAAGCTGATAGACTTGAATTATCCCAAGAAGCTCTTGTTTTATCAGGCTCGTATGGCCGAACAAATACTGAACCTATAGCTTCACAAAATACTGAATTTAATACTCAAATGCATAATGAAAATTATTCTGGAATGCATTTAGCACAAGCAGTTTCATCTGTTAATATATATGTTTAGATAAGGAGAATAGTTTGATGTCTTCAACTATTTTAAAAGGATAAAGGCGAGTTTTTGTTGCTCGCCTTTTTTTATGCCATTTTCTAAGTGTATTCTTTGTGTTTGATTTTATGCTCTGTCGTCATCATCATCGTCATTGTCATCACGATCATCATTATCATCGTCATTATCATCATCATCGTCACGGTCGTTGTCGTCGTTGTCGTCGTCGCGATCATCATTATCATCGTTGTCGTCATCATCGTTATTAAAAACGCTTGTCACATCTTGTTTGATTGTATCAAAAGCGTTTCCAAGTTTATCCACGCCATCTTTTGTAGTTTCTTTCACTGAATTTTTTACATTTCTCGCGCCATCGCCCAAATCGTTCCATGCTTCATTAATATTTTTTACACTTTCATCAGAAAGAAGATCAGCATGCGCATTATTTGAAGAAAAGAGCAGAAGAGCAAAAAGAAGGGCAAGAGTTGAATATAATTTTTTCATGTTAAACCTCATTATTTTTTTGCGACTATAAGTTGAAAATCAAAAAAAGTAAATCTTTTGTAATGAACTAAAAATTATTGATGTTGCAAGCAAGATGGATTTTTTTGTAAAGGAATTTTTTCAAATTCACCCTTTATTCCATCGTATTGCAAAAGAATGCCTTTATAAGGATTTTCCATGCCAAGCAAGAGATTTAAGCAAGTAGAAGCAAGAATAGAAGCGATAATTCCGCAAGTTGGCGCAAGGGCAGGGATTTTATTTATTTGATTTTTCTTATCGATTTCTTTTGCTTTTTCTTCATTGTTCATACATGCTAAACAGGCAGAATTTTTAGAACTTACGCAAAAAATATAGCCATAAAAACCATCAACACCAGCGTCAAGTAGAGGAATGTTCTTTTCAAGTGCAAATGTATTAATAAGAAGCCTAGTTTCAATTGAATCTAGACAAAGCAGAATGCAATCAAATTTCGTGGTATTATCAAATAGTTTCTGAATAGTAGTTGAGTCGATTTGGATTGATTGTGCTATAAATTCAATATGTGGAAAATGTTTTGAAAGTTTTTCTTTGGCCAGTTCAGCTTTTGTTTTTTTGCTTTCAATATCTTCAAAAGAATAAAGGAATTGCCTGTTTAGGTTTGATAAGCTTACAGTATCGTAATCAATAATAGTAATTTTACCAATGCCAAGCGAGGCTAAATTAATAAGAGTGGGCGAACCAAGGCCACCAGCACCCACAATTAAAACATGAGAGTTTTTTAATTTCTCTTGCCCAAGCTCTTGAATTTGTGGCAAAATTATCTGCCTTTCATAGATTGAATTTGTATAAATCATCAATCACCACCAAGGGAAATATGTGGTCTAACCGCCACCAACAGGGGGAAAAAGCGAAACCACGTCATTGTCATTTAAATCTACTTCAACACCTGAGTGAAAGCCATTTATAAGGCAAATTGCCACTTCTTCTTTATAGATATCTAATTCTTTCAAAATATCTAAAAGAGTAGGGAATTTTTCTTTTTCAAAGTGGAGGATTTTTTCTCTATTTTCGCGAAAAGTTGCAAATAGTCTTACTTCAATCATAAAAACCTCATTAAATAATTATTGGGCTAAGTTGACCTTAACCCAATAATTTTGAATTTGCAAAGTAATCTTTGCAGATATAAACCAAAAGGTTTATCTTTCTTACCCTATATTCACCGAAATTTACCTACGTGCGGGGAGTTGCCAATAGGTAAATTATTATACTATAAATTAGAATAAGTTTTTATAATAAGCTTTTTGTTTTGGGTGCTTATTATAAAAGTTGTAATCTTTCTTTGGTTTCTTGTGTTGGGAATGCATTTACCCAGCCGCGCTCCTTATAGTATTCTGGAAGCGTAATGTCAAGCTTTGATACCATTCCTTTTGAAGGACCATCAGGAATTGGAGTTTCTGTAAGGCGTTTTGGCAATCTGTCGTCTTCTGCTTTCATGCCAGCTTCTTCGTTGAACATACGTTCGATATTATACACACGTTCACCAGCTTCAATAAGGCTTTCAGCAGTGTAATCAGTGCCTGTGCCTGCATTAAGTAAGCTTGCGTATTGTGGAGCGCCTAAAGCGAATGATGAGAATAAGCAAAGGCCTGAGCTATCAATAGCTGCTGTTAAATCTTGGAAGATTTTTACCCAGAAAGCTTTACCTTCTGTTGCAGTTCTATCTAATTGTTCAGGAATTCCTAAAACTTCAGGGCTAATTACATAACCACGAACGTGGCAGCCACCACGGTTTGAAGTTGCATATGTAAGGCCAATACCTTGAATTGCGCGTGCATCATATGCAGGAAGTTCTTGTTTTTTTACGCTCATTGAAAATTCTGGGTGGCCATAGTGTTCACAAAGGCGATAGCTGCCATCTGCCATAAGTTTAGCAAGAGGAGTTTTCCCTTCGCCCATACGTTTTGTCCATTCAACAATTGCTTCTGCATTGCCAAATTCTAAAGGAACGCCATCACATTCTTCTTCTGTAATTGCGCCAACTTTGTAAAGTTCCATAGCTGCTGCAATTGTGCAAGGTGTTGAAATAGCATCTAAACCATATTCATTACAGTAATAGTTTGCTTCGTTTACAGCAACAAGATCATTCACGCCACAGCTTCCGCCATAAGCCCATAATACTTCATACTCAGGTCCGCCAACAATTTTGCCTTTAAGGTCGATAATACGTCCGCAACCAATTGGGCAACGGTGGCAGAAACCTTGTTTTACGATGTGATCAGCTTTTAGTGTTTCGCCTGAAACATTGTCAGCATGGTCAGAATAAGCGCCATTCCAGTTATTTGTTGGGAATGCGCCCACGCCGTTTACGATATTTACTAAAACAGCAGTTCCGTATGCGCCTAAGCCTTCGCCTGTAACAGGGTGTGCTTTAAGAATATCAAGGCATTCACGGTTTGCAACTTTAAGTGCTTCTTCATCATGTGGTTCAACTTTAACAGTGCTCGCGCTTACTGAAATAGCTTTAAGGTTTTTGCTGCCCATAACAGCACCAACGCCACTTCTACCAGCTGCTCTGTCTTTATCATTCATAATACAAGCAAGAAGTGATTGATTTTCACCAGCTTGGCCAATATTTAAAATAGAAGCTTTTGGATGAACTTCTTTTAATGCTTCGTCAATTGCTTCAGTTGCCATGCCAATATAAGCATCAGCTGGAAGAATTTTGATAATGTCATCGTGAATGTTGATGTAAACAGGAGTTTCTGATTTACCTTCAACAATAATAGCATCATAACCAGCATATTTTAATTTTGCGCCCCATACGCCACCTGAGTTTGAACAAGCAATCATGCCTGTAAGAGGTGATTTTGTAACAACCATATATCTGCCAGCTGTTGGCGAAGCTGTTCCCGTAAGTGGGCCAGTTGTATAGATAAGTTTGTTTTCTGGTGATAAAGGCTCAACTTTTGCAACGCCTTCATCGTAAAGAATTTTAGTGGCTAATCCACGTCCACCAATAAATTTCTTCGCTTTATCAATATCTAAAGCTTCAGTTGTAATCTCTTTGGTTGTAAGGTTGATTCTAGCTATTTTCCCTTTATAAGCCGTTTTCATGGCTACCTCCAGTATAAAAAGTGATTATAGATGGCAGCACAAAAAAAAAGACTTGTCTGCCAAAAGCAACAACAAATCCTTTCCAAGAGGGTGGGAGGCATCGAATGAAACGGACGATACCCATAGGCTTAATACCTTCATTATTAAGCTCGGATTATTTTTATAATAGCGAGTTAATATAAAAATGTCAAGCCTGTATAAGTTTGAACGAATGAATCTAAGAGATGTTTTATTTATGCACCCATAGTGAGATTATTTACTAAGAAAATCTTATAAAATTCATTATAGTCTTCTTCACTACCAGATAAGTACATGTAACATCTATCAATTGGTTGAGCGAGCACGCTTTTTTCTGTTTGCATAGCTCTTACTTCATTTTTATTCGTATGTGCTTCAAGCAAAATTTTAGCGGATTTATAAGAATAAACATGTTCATCTTCTTGTGTTACATGTTCAATTTTACTAAGAAAACCCATAATTTCATCTATAGAATAAGCTAAATCTTTTTTTATCATATTTGCTCGCTTTTTTATAAAATAAGATACTTTTAAAGTGAGGCATAGGCGTATCTTAAATAAAAAACTCTCTAAAAGCAAGATAAATCAAGGTAAATAAGCTTTTAAAGAGTTTTTTATCTTTGTTATTGTGTGAATTAGTGTTCGTTTGCGATAATATCAGCCATAGCGTC
>CAYJIN010000065.1:0-12096 GCA_964370245.1 uncultured Desulfovibrionaceae bacterium | reverse complement strand
AGATAAAGAAAGTGAAGAGTCAGCGCTTTTACATGGGGAAAAGGTTTAGCTTTTATAGTGAAAAATAACATATATATAGTAAAAATTATGCTTTTATTACAAAAAAGGTTGAGGTAAGGCATAGCAATTCTATATTAAGCTGATTTCTTCTGATTTGTCATCAGTCATGAAAACAAGTTGATTGCTATAAAAGCTCTCAATTTCTGCAATTCATGATTGCTTCTAGAATATATTAGCATGTAAGTCAGAGTAATTCCTTGTGTTGCAATGCCGTAGGTTCAAAAATAGCATTACAATTTCACTTTACGATACAAATGCCTTGGATTATGATTTACATTTAAACTCAGGGTATATATTTAAGTAAGATCCACCAAGGGAGTTGATTTACAAGTTAAATATTCCTAGACGCACTACGAAAGAGTTGACTAAATTCTCGGCTAAAATTATAAAACATAGTTTATACAAAAATAAAAACACAATTATTCCAATATTTTACGATAAGCAAAGGCTATAGTTAGCCTAGACTTTTCAGGTAAAATCAGTTATACAATTTGACAAATGAACTGTTTTGCTAATGGAGCTATTGAAATGGATACAATAGAAGAATTACTCACACCAACAAGGTTAAGTAAATATGGGCTTACAAAGCCAAGAGATGCGCTTCGTTATCACACTTATAATATTGAACTATCTGAAACTTTTTATCCATCAATTATTCATTTTGAAATAGTGCTTAGAAATAAAGTTGATAAAATTTTTTCAAAATATCTTGGTGATAATTGGATTTTTGATTCTTCACTTCTCACTTCAAGAAGTTTTGCTTATGTACAAGAGGCACAAAGACGACTTCACAATAATGGAAAAGATAGTGCCGACAAAAACTTTATTATTTCAGAACTCACTTTAGGCTTTTGGACTTCCTTTTTTATGGAAGAATATAAAGCAGAAATTTGGGCTAAGTTTCCAAAGATACTTGAGGAAATATTTAATAAAGCCAAAAATCCAAAGCTCGCTGAAAAACGTGCTGTTCTAAATCATATAAGAAATTTCAGAAATAAAATGTTTCATGCAAGCTCAATTATTCACCCTAATTTACGAATAAATCCTGAGCAAACACATAATCTTATTTATACGAATTTAAAAGCACTTGGAGCGCAAGCCATAATAAGAGAAGTAAGTAAAATTGACAGATTTAAAAGCATTTATCATAAAGGGATAGAGCAAAAAATTATTATGCTAAATAAAGCTTAAAATGAGAGAGGCTTCACCCACAACTGGGCAAAATGCCCTCCCTAAGTCAGTTTTAATGTGGGTTATAGCCTCAATTTCTAAATTAAATATAATTTTTATTGATCAAATTGTCAAGAAAAATAAACAGCAATTAAAGATAATCCATTCGTTTTCATGTGTTATATCTTGCTTTGATGTTAATAATGGATATAAAAAAATGATACACGAACTGCAAAAAGTATTTTGCATAAGCAATAAAAAGATATGGATCTGTATTTAGAGCAAATTTAGAAAATTCTACTGCCTGCTGTGAAAACTTAAAATAAAACCTTCATAAAATCAAAGCTGAAAAAATTGAAAATTATATTTTTGCAGATATTCTGTAACTATTTGTTATTATAGCTTGAATTTATATTCGCTCTTTTTGATATTTCTTGTTTATGTGAGTTTTTAGCACGTAAATTAATTAAATATATACTTACGAACTATTGACAAATCTAAAAACATGTAGTAGATAAAATATAACAAGTCGAAGGAGGACGTTAAAATGCTAGTAAAAAATATTAACAAAACACCATTGAGTGGCATTTTAGAAAAATTAATTAAAATTGATGAAGTAACTATTAGTTCCTTAAAAGAAAACAACAATATCCTTTCTTTAGAAGAATACAAAACTAGAAAAGCAGGCCTAATGCAGATGCAAGATTGTGCAGACTTGCTTGAGATTATTTTTGAAGCCTATCAATTAGGTGAGGTAAATTTAGCTATGCTTCATGCAATGGTACGTGATCAAGAATTAGCTCTCCAGTTTATGGGTTTTTTTGAATCTATTGTTTATAATAGTAAAAATCCAAGACATATTGAACTCGCAAATTCAATAGAGAAAAATCCTAATCATATTTTAAATATTAATTTTTATTATGATTTGAATGTAACTACTGAAGAGAAAATTCCCTATACAACTGCTATGAATGCAGAGCTACAATTTGTGAAAGACAAACTTCTTACTTTACTTCCTGAAGATGAAATAGAAAGTGAAATTCTTAGTGATGTTTATGACCATATTAAAAGAATTTACCTAGAATTTGATGGAGCTCCATATTTTGTGGATAAAGAAGCTCAAGACGTTTTTGATGATTTTCAATATTTCTTTATTTAGCTCAGCTCGATAAATAATAGTTTGTAATTATTGATTTTTGAGATAGAACTACTGGAGAATATTATGCAAAATATAGGTTTTGTTCAACGTAAAAAAGTTGAACTCCCAAAATTAGATAATTGTCTTTTAAGCTTTGACTCAGGAAATGGAATTGATTTTTCTGATGCTTGTTTTCACACAATTGTTTTAGGAACAACAGGTTCAGGTAAAACTACAAATGTGGTTTTACCTGCCTTATCATCTTTTCTGAAACAGAATTTCTGTGGATTAATTATTGATGTGAAAGGCAACTTGCGTGAAAAAGTGCATGCTCTTGCAAAAGAACACAAAAGAGAAGAAGATATTATTGAATTTGGCACATCACAAAGTGCAATGCCTTTAAATTTACTTAAAGGTTTATCACGGAACGAGATTTTTGAATATCTCAAAACACTCACAACACAAAGCTTTGATAATCGAAGCCTAAATTTAGACTTCCATATTCGAGGCGTACAACAACTCACTGATTGTGCAGAATTATTACAATTGATTTCAGAGAAATATAAGGTTTGCTCTTGTAATCTTAAATATCTTTTAGATATGCTAAATGATTATAGTTTAGCACAATCATTATATAAGTTTTTTAAAGAAGTAGTTTATGATGAAAAAAATCTGCAGCATCAGCAACTTGTAAACTTAGTTGACAGTAATAACTTTCATGTGCTTCACTTTGGCGCGTTAGACTTAAGCATTAAAGATGCAAAAACCTATCATACGCAATTGAATTTTGAACTTTCTGGTCCAAAGATAGCTTTGCAAGAGTTTGTGCAAGTTCCAGGTATTGCAAATGCTTTTGCTAACCCTGAAGGCGATAAAATTGAAATGGTAGAAATGCTTTTAAAAAATAAGATTGTTTTGCTTCGCTTTGATGTTGAGAGCGGAAGTGTTGGCGCAAAGCTTTCACGTTTGTTGATTGAAGAGTATTATAAAGCAATCTATATGCTAGGTGTTGAGATTGCTTCACAGCACCCATCATTTATATGCCTTGATGAATTTCAAGAAGTAGCAGACCTTAGTGAGAACCGTTTTTCTGATATGAAGTTCATATCACAAGCGCGAGAATTTAAAGCATCCTTTTTTGCTTCAACACAATCATTAGCAGCGATTAACATCCATTATAACTCGCATGTTCGAGTTGCTGCTTTTGTGACAAATTGTAATAATAGAATTTTTTTCTATTCTGATGATATTTATACTGGTGAATACGCAAACTTTAAATTGACGAATTTATCCGCGAGTAAAGCTTATGTGCAAAGGTATATTGCAAGCTCACGTATGCGAGTTGAAGCAGTAGAAAGCTTTCAAAATATCTATGATAAAACACAAGAAATTCTTCTTAGAAATAAAGAAGGTACGCCTACTGTAAAGGAAAATTTTCAAAAAGATGAAATTTTACCCCTTCAACAAATAGCCAACCTCTATTTGATTCCAGTTATGCGAGATAAACTTCAATCTGATGAGAAGAAAGCAAAGCTAGAGCAGAATAAACAAGAAAAAAGAAGAAAAGCTATGGAAAAGAAAACAAATAATTTGAATAATAAAAAGAATACTATCATGTCTATCGATGAAGCAAACTTGGAAATTAGTAATAGCTATGAAGAGAGTGCAGAAAGTATAGATGAAATTAGTTCTTCTTTTATAAGGAAAATGCTTGAAGAATTTCCTGAATATTTTGTACATGCTAAGCCCAATAAACTCATAGTACCTTTTGGGTGGCAAAAAAGAGTAGTTGAAAGTCTTAGAGCCATAAAAAAATTAGAAATGAAGTTAGATATTGAAAGTTTTTCACTTGCTCATCAATGGCTTGAAGCAAGTGTTCATTATAATCGTAATGGTTTTGTTATAATAACTGACTCTCAGAAATTAGCTCTTGTAACTTTTAATGAATTTCTCAGTAGCACTATTAATATTTGCTCATGCTGTGGGAAAAAGAATGGTTTGGAAGAAAAGCTTATAGGAAGACGCCACATCAATATTTGCAGTGATTGCATGGAATTGGGGCATGAAGAAAATCAAAATGAAAGTATGGAAACAATTTAAACTATAGAATCTGAAACAAAGGGCTTTTTTCTAAGAAGAAGAGAGCCCTTTGAAATGTTTTTTATATAGAAATAATAGAATATAATGTGTTGCGTGCACATTAAATTCTTGCTATTTTTGAAGAGGTCAAGTAATGATTTGATATAGTACGTAACAAAACTAATGGAGCTTTTATGTCTCAAAATTTTATTATGGAAGATTCTTTATCTTATAGTCCAAAAGCTGCTACCTTTGCAAGAAAATCTTTACTATCAACAGCCGAAAATATGCAGGCCGAATCATTCTATGAAGAACTATTAATTCTTCTTGGAAATTATCACTTTAGGTGTTTTGATCAAGAAACATTTGATATAAAACTGCGTTCACTAGAAATTTATTATGTGCTTATGCTTGCAAGAAGTATACATCCACAGTTTTTTCCAACCCATGATCAATGCTTTTTTGCTGCTCAGATGATGAAAAAACTTGAAGAAGAGTTTGTGGCTACACGGCTTGTTGTTTTGGATTGGCAACTTCTCCCTGTTGCAATTTTGCTTGCACCTTACTATAAAGAAATCTCAATTTTCTCTACAGGATCTCCCCAAGAACTAAAAGAATGTAGCTTGCTGATAGAAACATTTTCAAATCTTTTTGCTAATAAGATTAAAATTGATGACTATTTAGAAGAATCTTTAGAAGGGGCTGCAGTATTATCTTTTCCAACTCTTGAAAAAAATCAAAAAAAAGATCTAAGAACAAGATATTCTGATAATTCTAACACATACAACTTAGATAGCTTTTCTTCCTTGGCGTATGGTGTAATTTTTACAGATTGGTCATTTCTAGGTGGTAAGAAAAATGCAGATTTTCGTTTGAGATTAATACAGGAAAATCTTCTATCTTCTTGCATTCAACTCCCAAAACCAAAACGCCAAAACATGGTGAAATATCCTGCTTTTATGCTTTTAAAGAAATCCAAAAAAGAAAGTAAAGATTTGAAAATTCGATTTTTAGATTTCTCATCTTCTCATAATAGAGAGCAAAAAGCTGATGAATCATCTATAATAAAACTTAAAAATATGCTCGACTATGTTTTTAGAAGCTCACCTTCAGAAAGTGCATTA
Source organism: uncultured Desulfovibrionaceae bacterium (assembly GCA_964370245.1). Classification (GTDB taxonomy): domain Bacteria; phylum Desulfobacterota; class Desulfovibrionia; order Desulfovibrionales; family Desulfovibrionaceae; genus CAYJAZ01. Next base: position 6,525 of record CAYJIN010000065.1, on the reverse strand, counting down.
GCAACGTTTTTACCAGAGCTTGATGAACTGGATGATAAAGTATTTATTGAAGTGCGAGCAGAAGGAATTATAAATAGCGAAACATATAGCCTTTTGCCGACGTATTACATTTTAAAAAATGAGAGTAATGAACAAGAGGATGATTCAAAAGAGAATGCTCCAGCACATTTACTGCGTCAATTTGCTAGTGTGTTGCGCTGTCAAGTTTCACGTAAAAGAGTTCAAGAAGACTCTCGAGAAAATGAAAAAGACTCAAATTCAAAATCATGTGTTTATCATGAAGCTACATCAAAAGATTTTGATCCTATAAGTGGATTTTTTAATGTCTATGAACATAACTTAGTCGAGATGAAAGTTCTAAGAGATAGTGCAAGAAAATATATTTTGCAAGAAAATGATATCCTTATTTCCTATAGAGGTAGTTCTCATAATATTGGGAATGTTCATTTTGTTGATAATCTTGATGCATTAAATGAAAAAAATCTCGCCGCAGTAACTGGACCTTCTTTTTGCATAATAAGATCTTATAGTATTAGCCCGTTCTGGTTATATTATTACCTTCAAAAACAAAGCGTTCGTGATTATCTTCTTGGTAAAGCAACTGGAGCAAGCTTACTCGTGGTAAATACTGAAGAAGTAAAAAATATTCCTATCAACCTACCAAGTTTAGAGGAAAAAGAAAGAGTTGAAAAAGCTTATTTGGAAGTTTCAAAAAGTATGGAAGAGCTAAGAGTGCTACAGCACAAGATTAAATATACGTGCAAGAACTTAGATATAGCCTTTTGTCCATGTAAAAGAAGAGCCAACTAATAAAGATATAATTGAAGCAGTTCAAAACCAAGGGTGGGAAGATAAGTGGCATATTTCATATAATCCTCCATACAACAAATGCTAGAAGTGCACTGCCGCAGAAATAAAGTTAAGAAAAAGCTTAAATGCTAAGTTTATATGAAAAATATATTATCTAAGACTAAATTTCTAAAATGGTTAAAACAAAAAATAAGCTAAACACCTAAAATAAATCTCAGTATAACTTGCATTATATTTTAAGTTAGTTTATGTTTTTTTTCAATGAATAATATAATTTAACATATAAAACTAAGGAAGAGTCTATGCAAACTAAAAATGCTTTAGCAAATTTGAAAAACCGTTATATTGCTGTTTTGGAAAAATGTAACCTTATAAATACTTTTGGTGCGCTTGCAATAGCAACCATGTGCGCAATGCCAGCAACAGCTTTTTCTGCCGATAACCCAGAAGGAAGCACAACTGCAAGTATGGATGCCACTGACGGAAGTAGACAAGATCCGCTTAATCAAGTTCCTGCTCTCAATAACCCTATTCTTACTAACTATGGAAATATTATAGGTGGTGCAAAGTATAGTACTACTGAACGCACTCTTTACAGTGGTATGTTTGGATATGAAGATACCGACTATACTTTTTCTAATAATGGCACAATCAGTATTGACTATGCACTACCTAGTGTGGGAACTATCACTGTATCTGGTATGTATGTTGTGGGTAATGGCAACCATACTTTAACAAACAATGCTACTATTACTGTTACTCTTACTGACTTACGATCTAGTGGAAATTCCATTAACTTTTTCGAGGAAAACCAAGCAGCTATTGGGCTGTTTGTAGAGGGCACAGGCAATCATACATTAACAAATAGTGGCTCTATTGTGGCTACTGGTATAGGCGGAACAATTACTGAAACTTTTAGACGCAATACTTCTCCTTCCGTTGCTGGTATGTATGCTTTGGGCAATGGCAATCATGAATTAACAAATACTGGTTCTATTACGGCTACTGCAAGGGGTGGGGAGGCAACATCGACCTCAAGTGATGCCACTGCCCGTGCCTTTGCCTATGCTATGTTTATTTATGGGAGTGGCAACTATACATTAACTAATAGTGGTACAATTACGGCCTCTGCGACTGCTGGAATAACTTCTGCACATACCATAGCCTCTTCCACGGCGTCTGCTTATGGCATGTATGCTTATGGCGCTGGCAATCATACATTAACAAATAGTGGCACTATTACGGTTAGTGCAATAGGCGGAGAGGCAAGCTCGACTTCTGGTTCTACCAATACCGATGCCCTTGCCCTCGGCATGCGGGTTTTGGGCGTACCCACAGCAGGAACCTTTCACTTGCTCACGAATACAGGTGTTATAAATGCAAGTGCTTCTGTGCAAATGGTAGGCGCAAGAGCAAGAGCCTATGAAGCCTATGGGAGTAATAGCTTTACTGTAGACACTTGGGCAACCACTTTACGTGATTGGAGTGCAAATGATGCTGTTTTTGGCTTGGCTAATGGAGAAATCCTCACTTTTGCAAATGACACAAAAGGCGCAACATTAATCCTTCGCCCAGATACTGTCGAACGTGGATTTAAACTTGGGCAAACTTATGATGTAGCAAAGATGGTGGCTATTAGTGACGGAACACCCGCAAGCATAATGCATCAGCAAGAACAGTTTAGCGACACCACTATAAAAGGCTCTATTGCTGAAGTAAAAACAGAAGTGGATTTTCTCACAGCTACCTTGCATAATGGTGGCACAAATAACCCATCTGTAAGTCTTTCTCTCAACACTGATGCCCTGCCTACCACAACAATCACAACAGCAGACCTCAATGCAAAGCTCGCACACATAAAAGGCATTGACGAAGTAAGCAAAAACGCTGTTGCGAATGTGTATAACAGAGCTTTTAATTTAGCAGAAAACGAATTAGAAGAAACTGCACAAGCTGAAAATGTAGGTGTTTCCGCAGGTTCTAACACATTGGCAGATATACCAAAATGGACTGCTTTTGCAAAAACTTATGGTTCTTACACCGACAATAGCAAATATGATTATGATTCAGGAACTTACGGTATTTCAGGTGGTGTTACCCATAATTTCAACGAAAAATTTGCTCTTGGTGGTCATCTTGACTTCAACGCTTCAAATGCCGATAGCAAGAACCTTGAAAGCGATTCTTATTCCTTTGCACTTGGTGCGCATTCGTATTATTTCGTCAATCCAAACTGGTATGTAAGAGGAAATGCGACTTTTGCTTTTGGCAGTAATGAGGTTGAATATAACATAAATAGTGGTAAAGCAGAAGATACTTTTAGCGCTTTCGCTCTCTTTGCAGGCTTACATACAGGCTATGCTTTTGAAATAAATAAGAATAATCTTATCATTCCTGAAATTGGATTGTCTTACCTCTATTCACATAACAATGCTTACGATTTACATTTCTCTCATGGCTATAGCATGTATGATATGGACTTTGATACTAATTCTTATTCTAACCTTTATGCAGATTTCAATCTCACATGGCAAGCTAATTATGCAGTAGGCAATAGTGTATTATCTCCAAGCCTTGGTGCAGGTATTCGCCAAAACTTGACAGGTTCTGACATTGACTCAAGCTTTGATATGTTTGGCACGAACTTTGAAACCCAAGTTTCATCAGACGATACAACATTCCTTGCAAATGCTGGCTTACAATGGACGAAGAAGAATTTCACTGTAAGCGCTGATTATGAAGGCGAATTTGGTTCAGAGCAAACAAGCCATACTGGTAGCTTGAATTTTACGTATAAATTCTAAGAGTTTTTGTTGAAATAAAGAAAGAAAAAAAGAAATAAAGAAACCCTCATTCCTCTGTAAAACGGAGGTTTGAGGGCTTTTTTTGTGGTAAAAATGAAAAAATATTTACCCGAGCGTTATGAATTAATTATTATGAATTTATAATGTTTCATTTTTACTAAGGGGTCTATATAATAGAGCAGGATTTTACTCTGAAATTCTCGCTTTAAATAATGTTTATACTAAAAGTCGATCTTTTACTTATGGTTTAGATTTAGGTGAAGAACTTGTTTTTTATCAGGGAGCTTTTGATTTTATCAATACACCGACGAGCTCTCTTTTGATAAAAATTGACGCTTTTTTTGCGGAACTAGAATACGCATTTGAAGAAGTTAATGCTATAAATCAGAAAATAATTTTGAGCTAAAAAGTGAGGCTATTATGCATAATATCTTTCTTGAACTTTTAAAAAACTATACACAATACTATGGATATACTTGTTCTTTTGATGAAAGTCAAAAAGAAGCAATAATCAATTTATCTTATAGCTATATCAAAATTCAATATTTAGAAAATATTCAATCTCTTGGAATTCAAATTCCTTTTGCGCCTAAAATGGAAGAAAATAAAGAAATTGTATACGAAAAATTACTTTCTCTAAATTATGCTTTTTCCTATAAAAAAGGTATAACTTTTGCCCTTGATGACGACTTTCTTTGTGTGCAAAATCAAATAGCTTTAATGGATTTGAATGATGAAAAATTTTCACATGAGATAGAGGCGTTAAACACTATAATCGTAAATGAACTTGAAGAACTTAAAAACTTTATCAAAAATTCTTTCACAGATGAAAAAGAACAAGCAACTGAACTATTGCTTATGAATATGCTTAAAGTTTAGAAATATAGGCAGCTTTTTATATTCACTCATGCCAACAAAAGTTGCATTTGTTTTTTGACATCTGTTTTAATGTAGCTATCTATTTGATTTTATATGTTTTTATTTGTTGGCTTTCATTTTGCAATAAGTGAAATAAGCTTAAACTTCAGTTTATTAATTATATTTTGCTGAAGTAAAAATTAATTTAGGAATATTATCTAAATAAAAGAGGAAAATAATATGTCAAATATACCAATTACTCCTTTAACTGTAAGATCATTATTAGCTGACATGGAAACAAAAGGCTTGGATAAATTTAGAGTTAATAGTGATGGAAAAGTTACTGAACTTGGATCTATGCATACCTTTTTTAGAAAAATAGCAGATTCACACCGATAAAATCAGATGTAGGTATTATTAAGGTAAGAGAGCGTAACCTTGCCACTATTGATACTTTGAAAAATTCTATTATAGGACTAGATGATACTAACATGGAAACTGCAGGCAGCTATGGAACAAGAAGAGTGCTTCTTGCAATAGCAGCAAATGATTCCATAACAAGATTATCAAAATCAGTTAAAGGTGAAGCGGCAGTAAGAGCAATGGTTCAGCACGTTAAAAATGGGCAAGGAAGCGCAGAAGAAAAATTAAAAGTTCAAACACTTCTTACTTCTGCAAGCCCATTTGACAGAAATAGAATAAGCGATGCATTTAAGAGGGAAACTGCAGATAGATTATCAACTCCTGCCAAGCGTACACTCCTAGAGACTCAGTTTGATCTTGATGCTAAACGTTTTGGCGCAGGCGGGAAAATTGGTAGAGGTGATTTTCCAGCAAACACATCTGGCGAAGAAGTTAATTCTTTATTTCGTCAATTATTGTCTTCTTCTCATCCAAATTTAACAGACCAGCAAACAACAGATGCTTTAGATTTTTTATGTGCTTCAATCACACAAGGTGGGCTGTTAGGCGAGATTACTCAGGTAATGCAAAATCCAAGAGGAGCTGATTTACGCCTACCACTAAGAACAGCAGATGGGTTAGAACGTCCCCAAACTGTTGCAAGTGTTGAAGGTGCTACTTCGCATGAATCGCCATATGCAGGCATAGAAGAGCTTATGAATCTTCGTATGAATATGTTAGTAGATCCTGATTCAGTTTACTTTGATGTGACCAGTGATACTGATGGAAAAATTACAGTAGCTTGTCACTTAAAAGTTGAAATAAGTCTATTGAATCTTACGCCGGATGTTACTACTGTAAGTAAAAACTATGTGGCTTCAAAGAGCTTTAATCCTGCAACAGTGGTAACTTACGATGAAAGTAGAAATCCTCATGTTAGTTGCTCTTTGGATTCAATAAATTTAGAGAGTGTCACAGTAGGGCAAAGTCGTAACGAAAGATAATAAGCGGTAAGTAACCTATTTGAAAGATTATGTTTGAATGAGAATATATATCTCAATGAGAGCTTCTTTAAAAAACTCTCATCCATTTACAAATAAAATATGTATTCATGTAAAATAATAAAAAGGGAAAACTTACTTTTATTATTCAAAGCAGGCTTTCCCTTTGTTACTTTGAGAAGAAACCTTTAGTCTGAACAACTGCTAAAGGCTTTTTTTTGAAAGGAGCGTTTACTTTTTAATTTTTCTTTGCAATACTAGACGCATTTTCCACTGTTGATAAAAACTTGCAAATAAGATGAATATAATTTAATGTTTAATATTCGAGATATATTTTAAATTATTAAATAAGATAGGATTTATCATGAAGATACCTAAACAAACAGAAAAAACTCAAGCTATAAAAGAAAACATACGAAACATTGAAATAAATTTCGCTGAATATCAAGAATATAAAGAAAAAGCTAAAGCCCTTGAAGCAGAAAATCGCCTCGCGGAAGCCGTAGCAATATATGAAAAATATATTGAACTTTTGGTAGGGGATGATTTTGATAAAGAATATAATATTAAAATGTTTGATATTTATAGAGATATAGCAACTTTATATGCGCAACTCTTTCAATTCGATAAAGTTGTAGACTATAATTTGA
>CAYJIN010000064.1:0-12156 GCA_964370245.1 uncultured Desulfovibrionaceae bacterium | reverse complement strand
ATTAAGTATAGGTGTGCATAGAAGCACTGTTTGCCGTATTATTAGAGAATTACGTGAAGAGGGTGTCATTGGTGAATTTTCAAAAGTAAAACTTGAAATTCTTAATAGAGAAAAACTAGAAAAAATAGCTTTTGGTAGCGAACTATAAGTCTATCAAATGTAAAAAACGTGTAAATCAAGCAAGAAGATTAGATTTTTTTTGAGATGCTTTAATAAATGAGCTCCCTCAAGAAATAATATCATTTTAAAAATATATTCTCACTTGTGGGAGTTCATTTTTAGTTTTTTTACGAGTTTAATTTCTCTTTGTTATTTCTCATAGTAGAAACCCAAAGCTAAGCTTCGTCTTTTGCTAATGGATTTACAACGCGTGCATTTAATCTTGCTTGTTTGCATGCAATTTTATTTTCATACATTTTTTTATCAACAATTTTAAAGAATTCATTATATTCTTCTTTTGTTTTGCCCGTAAAGTGGCCATATCCGAAAGCAAGAGAGTAGTCTACTTTACTATTGCTTGCTAATTTTTCTAGGCGAATGCTAATGGTAGAAATTTCTTTTTCAATGTCTTCACTTGTGCAACCATTTAGTAGAGAAACAAATTCATCACCACCTACTCTAAAAGTTTGCCCATATTTGCTAAAGTTTGATTCTAAAGCTTGATAAGAACTTCTGATAGCATTATCACCTTCTAAATGGCCAAGTTGATCATTGATAAGTTTGAGGTTATTCATATCTGAAATAACACACCAAAAATCTTTTTTTGTTTCTTCTTTATTGAATAGTTCGTTCAATTCTTCATGGTAGGCTTTTGTATTTAATCCACCTGTTAGAGTATCTTTAAGTGAATATTCAAGCAACATTATTTTCATTTTGTTTGCAACAGTTGCAATAAGACCAACTTCATCTTTTGAGTAGAGTTCAGATGGAATTTCAATCTTCATATTGCCAGTTTCAGCAATTGCAGACATAGCTTTTTCAAGCTTTATTAAGCTAGAGCTCATGTGTTTTGAGAAAAATTTAATTGATAAAACAACCGCGAAAATTAAAAGGAGATTAATCACTAAACCAGAGAGTAAAATTTTATAGACGAGTTCGTCATTATTTTCTAAAGCTACATTGAGTAATCTTTCTTCTTCGTTTGAGAAGTCATCAATACTTCCAAAAAACTCATTTGCAATTGGGGTTACAACTTGAAGAGCGTAAAGTGCATCAGCATAACTTCCATCAGCCATCCAGATATCTGCTGATAGAATCATGCTGTCTTTATAAACATCTTTTTCTTTAATAATACGCTGAAATTCTGTAAGCTGAGCACCTTTTAGAAATTTTGAAAAATTTTCCATTTTAGTGTCAAGATTTTTAAAGCCAATGAGGTAGTTGTCGTAAAGTTGTTGACGTATTTCTTTGTTTTCTTGAAGTAAAATATCACGCCCTAACACACGGCAGACGTACATATTTCTAATAATAGCGCTTAATTGTTCTTTATGCCTTACATTTTCATTAATAATTTTTTCTGATGAATTGTTTACTATCACAACTGAGAAAAATGAAAAAAGGCTGATGGAAATAACGCTTATTATAATAAAAATTTGCAAAGGAAAAAATTTCTTTTGAATAGATGTATTGTTCAACCATGTGGTGAATTTTTTCATAAAGCGCTAATCCTTATACATTCTAGTGTCTGCTTAGTTTATTCACTAGTAAGCTACAATACACTAATATGACAAAAAGGTCAACAGAGTATGCAAAATAAAAAATTTTATTAAATTTTTGAAAATTATAATTGAACTAAACTGGCTTTCTAAAAGTGTGTATTTATTTGGAATTTAGTAGCTAATAAGTAGTCTTTTTTCAATGTGATATGAGTTATGAGAATAATAAATTAACTTTAACAAAAATTATTTTTGAGTAAGCGAGTAACCTCATTCTTAAAAAGCTAATAACCAAATTTTGACTGAAAAAGCGGAAAAATGAAAATAAACTTATTATCTTCCTTCTTTATTTGAAGGTGTGTTGTCTGCATAAGTTATGTAAGTTCTCAGTAAAATTGAAATAAAATTCTAAAATGTATATTTTAAATCTGCCTAAAAAATTTTGTCTACTTTATATTTTTTAAGTGTATTTTTATTGTAATAATATTATTTTTATGTTAGATATAAAGTAATCTACATTTAATAGTTGTAATGTCGATAAAGCTTGAAAAGACTATTAACTATAGAATGAAAGAAGTGTTTTATAAATTGAGTTATAGGTGGATAGTGTGTTTTGTCTTATAGGTGCAATAGGTTGAGTATATTTATTAAGTCTTTAGCCTTTTACAATAGCTTATTTAAGGTTTTTTTTAAGAAAAATTTTAAACTTAGGAAAAATTATGAAAATCAGAACTACCTTTTTTATCTCAAATTTTTTAGTTGTTCTTATGATTTGCGTATCACTCTATTTTCTTTATGCAGTAAGTAATGCATTTAGTGAAATTCAAGAAGTGAATGAGAATAATGAAAAGTTACTTGAATTATCGCTTGAATTACGCGATTCATCTGAAGCACTAACAAATAATGTTCGCCTATATGTAGCGAATAATGATGAAACATTTAAGTCAGAATATCAAAAAATTGTTGATATACGAGCAGGTAAATTAGCTCGTCCACAAGATGCTTTTGTTGCGCCAGGTGAAAAAGTAGCATTGCTTGATTTATTGAAGCAATACGGTGTGTCAAGCGAAGAGTTTGCTTTGCTTGAAGAATCAAATAAGCTTTCAAACACCTTAGTAAGTATTGAAGTTGAAGCTATGAATGCACTGAACGGTACTTTCAAGGACAGTAGCGGAAATTACACATTAAGAGAAATTCCAGATCAGCAAATGGCAATTGAATTGGTTTTTGGACAGAAATATAGAGACGAAGCCACTAAAATTATGCAACCTATCAATCTTTTCTTTTCAAAACTAGCTGCGCGTACAAATGGTCTTGAAGATGAAGTGACTGCTAAATTTACAAGTGCAAAACGCATTGCAATGGTTTGTATGTTTATAACTATTTTTCTTGCCATTGCATCTTATTTATTCATTAAAAAAGCAGTAATTAGACCTATTGAAGAATCAACTGAATTTGCAAAAGAAGTAAGTAAAGGTAATTTATCGGCAACTATTGAATCAAATAAAAAAGATGAAATTGGCCAACTTATTAATGCAATACGTACGATACTTGTAAGCTTAAACTCTATAACTGATGAAATTGCAAACACTTCAAATAAAGTTTCTTCTGGTTCATTATCAGAACATGCAGATGCATCAAAATTTGAAGGTGGTTTTAAAAAATTAGTTGTGAGTGTGAATGTTCTTGTAAATTCTTATCAGAAATTACTCGATGATATGTCAACCAATATTTTTACAGCAACGCATGATAATAAAATCCTCTATATGAATAATACTGCTAAGAAAACTTTAGGGTTACATGATACTATTGGAATGAATTGTGCTAAATTATTCAATTCTCCTGCTTGTGGTAATGAAAACTGTTTAGGTTGCACGGCAATGGATAAACAGAATACAATTAATGCAGTTGCTCCATGTAAGGTAAACGGTAACACCATGTATTTTGATGTATTTGCGAGTCCGCTTTACGATGCAGATAATAAAATTGTTGCTTATATCGAATTCTTCAACAATATTACGCAGGTGTATGAGCAAGGTGAAGCAATTAAGAATATGTCAATTCAAGCAACTGAAATTGCAACACGTGTTGCTTCTGCAGCTGAAGAGCTTTCAACACAAACAAATCTTATAGTTGAAGGTTCAAACTTCCAGCGTGAACATATTGAAAAAACAAGCACCGCAATGACAGAAATGAATGCCTCTGTGCAAGAGGTTGCGCATAATGCATCAAACACTGCAGAGCAAAGTAATGTAGTGCTTGAAAAAGCGCAAGAAGGTATTGGAACTATAGGAAAAATGTCTGAGGCAATGCAGACATTAACTGGCTCCGCTGAAAACTTAACTCGCAATATGGAAAGATTAGATCAACTTTCAGACGGAATTGGAAACATCATCAATGTAATTACAGATATTGCTGATCAAACGAATCTTCTTGCACTCAATGCTGCTATTGAAGCGGCAAGAGCGGGCGAAGCAGGGCGTGGATTTGCTGTTGTGGCAGATGAAGTAAGAAAACTTGCTGAAAAAACAATGGACTCAACTCGTGAAGTAAGTGATAGTGTTCGCTCAATTCAAGATTCAAGTACGGCAAATCAGGAAGAAGTAAAAGCAGTTGTTCAGCAAATTTCTCAAACAGCTGAATTTGCAAAAAAATCTGAAGATTCTTTACAAGAAATTGCATCTGTAACCAGTCTTAATACAAATATGATTCATCAAATTGCAAATGCTGCGGGTGAACAAACAACGGTTTCAGAAGAAATTTCTCAATCAATGAGTGATATCAATGAATTAGTAAATAAAAATGCGGAAACAATCTTACAATCAGCCGAAGCAATTCATGAATTAGCTCAACAAGCAAATGAATTGCAAGATACTATGAGTAAAGTATAGAAAATTCTTAAAGTAAGAAATTTAATAAAGCAAACTTCTAATAATAAAATGCCTGTATCTATTTAGAATACAGGCATTTTTTACAAGAAAAGGTGAAAGAAATAATTTAGAAAGATATCTTAGTCATTGTAATTGAGTATAGCAACAACTATAGCAATAGCCTCTAATAATTCAGTGCAATCTTCCGTGCATTCATAAGAATGCTTTTCAAGATTTGCTTTGCGATAAAGAAGATCTTTTATATCCATCTTTATTTTTTTTATAAGTGCAATTTTATTTTGCTGACTTTGCGAAGCTGAAGCATAAAAATCAGTGGCTGCATTTGTTTCTTCATAATCCCACGGTAAGCATTCTTCTTTTATATCAATATCAAGTGAGAATAAAGGTTTAGATAAAACATTACCAAGGTTTGCTACTTTGAATGAATTATAGATATCATTAGTAACATTGCTGGTTGCTTCATCATGCGGAAGGCATTCAGGAAGAAATTCTTCTAATATTTCTTTTGATGTATCGTTGAGCACGTTTTCAAAAATAGCTTTTACAAAAGAGTTTTCTTCACCAAATTTATCTTGCATTGCTAAGGCAATTTCAACAACAACCCACGGAAATCTTTTATGTAAATCTTTGAGGATTATATTTGTATCTGAAATAATAATATTCTTTTCTTTTTGAAGATCAAGCATGTGTTCTCCTCATTCTTTAAAAGAGCATAAGCGCAACAGGAACGCCAACAACTAATACAACAACAACTGAAATAATAGATACTAAAATAGCATATTTGGCAGCAGTTGCAGTATCAATCCATTCAGAATTACCAAATAATATAGCGGCATAAGGGGAACCAGCTGGTGTGCAAAGTGCTATAAGTACAATATAGAAGAAAGCTGCAAGAAGCGGCATAACAGGATAACCAAATCCATTACATAAAGGAATAAGGATTGGCGCAAATATTAAGCCAGTTACTACAGAGTTTGTGAAGTTTGTAATTGCAATTGCAAGTAAAACTGCAGCAATAATAATTTGAATGTAGCTAAAGCCAGTAAAGAAATCACGTAGGAGTGATTCAATAACAATAGCAAAATTTGTGCTTGGTGAAGTGAGTGCACTACCAAAAAGCATAGCAGTTGCAATAAGATAGAACACAGCCCAAGCTGTATTTGCTTTCATAGCTGGATAAGTTGTAAATGGTGTGCCTTTATAGTTGATAACATAGCAAGTAAACCAAAGAAGCAAACCAAAGCCCATTTTACTTTTATTGAGGAAGACGCCAATAGCATTATCAGCCGGTAAGAGAGAAGGAATAAGCATGTACGCCGCAAGAAAAATAAATTGCGCAATTGTAACTTTTTGTTGCCATGATAAAGGCGGTAATGGATTTGCTTTTAGAAGTTCAATATCAAATGATTTGAGGGGGGAAGCGTCAATTCTTAAAACAAAGCGCATAACTAAAAGATAAATTACCATTGAAACGAGAGAGATAATAACAGCCATTCCCATATATGCGCCAACATTCATTGGTTCAATATTGAAAGCTGGATTTTTTGCAAAGCTTGATACAGCAGAAATAAAATAGAATGCACCACTTTTTATGCCATCAGAAGCAAAAGAGAGAAGCGCCATATACACAACACCAACAAGCATTGCAGATACATAGCTATCGCCTTTTTTTAGGCCGCATTCTTTAAAGATAGAGTAAAGCACTGGCCACATAAGAAAGATAACAGTTATTTGATCAATAAAAGCAACTATATATGTTGTTATTAGAATAAGTCCTGTAAGTACCCAAGGTTTGCCTGAAGCAAAGTTTCTTGTCATTAAATAACGTGCAAGATAGACAGATATTTGGCTTTTTACTAAAACACCGCCCCAACCTAAAAGGAAGAAAATAAATACAACAGTTGGGTTACCAAGAAACATTTGAAGAACTTGCTCCATTGGTGCGTAACCGCTTACACCCAAGAGAAAAACACTAATAAAACAAGGCCAAATAGTATCAACAACAGTCCATAAATAAACAACCCCTAAAAACAAGCAAAGAACATGCATGCCTATAGGGGAAAGCGAAACTAAAACACCACCATCAACTTGTGGAAAACCTAAATCTAATAATTTAGGGGAAGATGTTACAAGAAATTCTGGTGAACCAGCATAGGGTAACAAAAGCATGATAGCAAAGCCAATGATAATATGAATTATCTTCATTGGCGTAAAAATACTTTTGTTTTCTTCGGCAATTTGAGACATAGACAACTCCTTGTGATGAAAAGATCAAATAGTAAAATCAATGCATTATAAATGCTTATTCTTGTTTAGTGTAAAACGAAATTTTAAAAATGTCAATAAATATTATTATTTTCTACCTTTTAAGAAGAAAATCAAATTTATAAAGCCAAAGTAGTAAGATAGTTATAAAAATAAAGGCCATGACAAGAATATCACAGCCTTTATAATAGTAGTTTGTAAAATATACCTAGAGAGATTTTGCCATGTTTGCGCCCATCTCAAAAACGGCTTTGCAGTCGAGTGGGAATTGTTTTTCTTTAAATGCTTTTCTTTCTTCTTCGCTAAACATTTCAATGCCATATTTTTCAAAATTTTCTGCCATAAGCGTTTGGCATGAATAATAAATTTCAGGTTTTGTATAAACCATTTCATAAAATCTATGCATCATTCCAAGATGTTGAGGGTAATTTCTTTCTTCAAGTCCTTCTGTTGTAGTGTTCATTGTATAGGCAATGGCAACTTTCAAACGTTTTGGTGCAATAGTATCAAAATTTTTGCTGTAGGTAACAAATGGATAGAGTAGGCGTTCACTAAAAGCTTTTAATTGCGCTGTCATATCTCCAAAATAGATTGGCGAACCAAGCATAATGCCATCAGCCTCTTTAATTTCTTCAAGAAGTTCTTTTAATGAATCTTTTATAACGCATCTGCCATAGCTTGATTTTTCTTTTAATTTGCAATGCAAGCAACCTTTACAGCCTGAAAATGTGTAATCAAAAATATTAATTGATTTTATTTCAGCAGCAGGGTTTTGGCTAAGAATGCCATTTTCAAATTCTTTGCATAAGGCAGCAGTATTGCCTTTTTTTCGTGCGCTTCCGGTTACTATAAATATTTTCATTTTTCCTCCACTTTATATAATACAATGAAAGTAGTCCATCTTTCAGAGTAAAGATAATCTTTGCAATTTCACATAAGTCTATAGTTAAAAGAGTTTTTTGTAAATTGAAATTGTTTATTGTCAAACAAAGAAATTTCTTGACAAAAATATTGTTTGAGTAGATACTCAATTTGTGAATTAAATAACAAATTGGTCTCTTTTATTCTCTTTCTATTTACATGACTTGGCAAGTAAGAAAATACTTTTTGTCTGTGAATATAGTTCCAAAGAAGTGTTTTTGAATTAATATAAACTAATAACAAAAATCGACGGAGCATTTATGGAAATCATCGAATTAGTAGAGAAAGTGCGTAAAGCACAAAGAATTTATTCTACTTTCACTCAAGAGCAAGTTGATTATATTTTCAAAGAAGCTGCTCTTGCTGCAAGTAATGCACGTATTAAACTTGCAAAATTAGCTAAAGAAGAAACTAATATGGGTATAGTTGAAGATAAAGTTATTAAAAATCACTTTGCTTCAGAATATATTTATAATTCCTATAAAGATGTAAAAACGTGTGGCGTCATTGAAGTTGATGAAACTTTTGGTGTTGAAAAAATTGCTGAACCAATTGGTGTTATAGCAGGTATTATTCCAACAACAAACCCAACTTCAACTGCAATTTTCAAAGCTTTATTAGCAATAAAAACACGTAATGCTATTGTTTTTTCACCACATCCAAAAGCAAAAAAATGTACTATTGAAGCAGCTAAAATAATTTTACAAGCAGCTGTTGAAGCTGGTGCGCCTGACAATATCATTGGTTGGATTGAAGAACCATCAAGTGCAGCCTCAGCAGAACTTATGCGCTCAGCTGACATCATTTTAGCAACTGGTGGCCCAGGGCTTGTGAAAGCAGCTTACTCATCAGGAACACCTGCAATCGGTGTTGGTGCGGGTAATACACCAGCTATTATTGATTCAAGCGCTGATATTAAAATGGCTGTTAACTCAATTCTTCTTTCAAAAACATTTGATAATGGCGTTATTTGCGCTTCAGAACAATCAGTTATAGCAGTAAAAGATGTTTATGATGCAATTAAGGCTGAATTTACCGCAAGAAATGCCTATATTTTAAAAGGTGATGAAGTTGATAAAGTTCGTAAAATCATCTTGAAAAATGGTTCTGTAAACCCTGATATTGTTGGTCAAAGCGCTTTTAGAATTGCTGAATTAGCTGGCGTAAAAGTTGAAGAACACACAAAAGTATTGCTTGGTGAAGTAACTTCTATTGAATTAGACGAACCTTTCGCGCATGAAAAACTTTCACCTATCTTAGCGCTTTATAAAGCAAAAGACTTTCAAGATGCTCTTAAAAAAGCTGAAAAACTTATTGAAGATGGTGGCATGGGGCACACAAGTGTTTTATATGCTGATGAAGTGTTGGCAACAAAAGAGATCCATGAATTTTCATTACGCATGAAAACAGGTAGGGTTCTTATAAATATGCCGTCTTCACAAGGTGCGATTGGTGATATTTTTAACTTCAAACTTCCGCCATCACTCACATTAGGTTGTGGTTCATGGGGTGGAAACGCTGTTTCTGAAAACGTAGGTGTAAAACAATTAATCAACGTAAAAACAGTAGCTTCAAGGAGAGAAAATATGCTTTGGTTTAGAATTCCTGAAAAGGTTTATTTCAAATCAGGCTCTCTTCCTATTGCGCTTGAAGAATTGAAAGGCAATAAAAAAGCATTTATTGTTACTGATGAAGTTTTAGCAAATCTTCGTTTTACTACTCACGTTACTGATATTTTAGAAAAAAATCATGTTGATTACAGAATTTTCTCTGATATTCAGGCAGATCCAACTCTTTCAAGCGTAAAACGTGGTGCTGAAGCAATGTGTGATTATAATCCTGACGTAATTATTGCTTTAGGTGGCGGTTCAGCAATGGATGCAGCTAAAATTATGTGGGTTTTATACGAACACCCTGATGCAGATTTCAAAGATTTAGCAATCACATTTATGGATATACGTAAAAGAATTGTTGAATTTCCAAAGCTTGGCAATAAAGCAAAATTCTGGGCAATTGCTACAAGTGCGGGAACAGGTTCTGAGGTAACACCTTTTGCTGTTATTACAGATGATGAAACTGGCATTAAATATCCACTTGCTGATTATGAGCTTACTCCAACAGTTGCTGTTGTTGATACACAGCTTATGCTCACAATGCCAACAAGTTTAACTGTTGCATCGGGCATTGATTCAGTCACTCATGCAATTGAAGCCTATGCCTCAATTATGGCATCAGAATTCACAAATGCTATGGCGCTTGAAGCAACAAGACTTTGCTTTACCTATCTTCCAATTTCGGTGAGAGATGGCGCAGCTGCAGTGAAAGCGAAAGAAAAAATGGCGCATGCTTCATGTATGGCTGGTATGGCTTTTGCCAATGCTTTCTTAGGTATTTGCCACTCGATGGCGCATAAACTAGGAGCGCATTTCCATATCCCTCATGGTATTGCAAATGCTTTGCTTCTTGATGAAGTAATACGCTTCAATGCAACTGATAAACCAGTGAAAATGGCAGGTTTTGCGCAATATCAATACCCTGATGCAAAAGCAAGATACGCAAGAATGGCGGATTATCTTCACCTTACAAAAGGGCATGAAACAAATGAAGAAAAAGCAAAATTATTGCGTAAAGCATTTGCTGAATTAAAAGCTGAAATTGGCATTAAACCAACAATCGCTGATTATGGCGTGCGTGAAGATGAATTTTTAGCAAAATTAGATGAAATGGTTGAAGAAGCTTTCAATGATCAGTGCACAGGCGCAAATCCGCGTTATCCACTCTTTGAAGATTTGAGAACTATGTATCTTCGCGCATACTATGGCGTTGAAAAATACACAGAACTTTATCTAAAACCAAAACAAACAAAGGAAAAATAAGAGAAATCCCCTAAAACACCTCTGATAATATGAACACTATAAAAACCGTATCTTCTTTTGCAGAGAATACGGTTTTTATTTTAGATTTATTATAAATTTACTTTATCAAGACTATTCTTTCGATTATTTAATCAGATAAGAAATAAAAAAATACCTTTTGCATCTTCAAAAAGTTGGTGCAAAAGGTATTTCAATTTAATAAAGAAATGATTTTATAATCTTTCTAGATACCACTCAATTGTTTTTACAATGCCGCTATCAAAGTTTTCGTCAGCTTTCCAGTCAAGTTCGTCTTCAATTTTAGTAGCGTCAATTGCATAGCGTTGATCGTGGCCAGCTCTATCCGCAACAAAAGTGATTAAATCTGCATATTTGCCATCTGCTTTAGGGCGAATAGTATCAAGGATTGCGCAAATAGTGTGAACAATTTGCATATTTGTGCGTTCGTTACGCCCGCCAACATTATAAGTTTCACCGCTTCTGCCAGTGTGATACACTAAATCAATCGCTTTGCAATGATCTAAAACATACAACCAATCACGAATATTATCACCTTTTCCATAAATTGGAATTGGAAGATTATTCATGCAATTTGAAATAATTTTAGGAATAAGCTTTTCTTTATGCTGTTTTGGACCATAATTGTTAGAGCAATTTGAAGTGGTTACGTCCATTCCATAAGTGTGATGATATGAGCGTACTAAAAAGTCAGAGCTTGCTTTTGAAGCAGAGTATGGGCTGTTTGGTGCGTAAGGAGTTGTTTCTTCAAAAAGCCCTGTCGCGCCTAAAGTTCCGTAAACTTCATCAGTAGAAATGTGGTGGAAGCGGCAATCTTCATAGCCTTGTTTTGGCTTAGAAGGAGCATCAAACCAGTGGTTTCTTGCAACATCTAATAAAATAAAAGTGCCAACAATATTTGTATTGATAAATTCCGCTGGGCCAGTAATTGAATTATCAACATGGCTTTCAGCGGCAAAGTTGAAAACACCGCGAATGTCATGCTCGTTGAAAAGTTTTTCGATAAGTGCTCTATCGCAGATATCACCTTGAACAAAAACAACATTTTCCATGCTGTCACATTCAGTAAGGTTTGCCATATCGCCAGCATAGGTAAGTTTATCGAGGTTGATAACTTTATATTCAGGATATTTTTCAGCAAAATAAGGAACAAAGTTTGCGCCAATAAAACCAGCACCACCAGTAACTAAAATTGATTTAGACATATTTTCTAACCTTTGTATGAAATAATATTTTTAAACTCGTTCATGAGCAAATCTTTTTCTGAAACTATTGCTTTATCAAGAGGAATTTGCCAATCAATAGCTAAATCTTTATCATCAAATTTTGCACCAATTTCTGAAGCTTTATTGTAAAGATTATCGCATTTATAAGCAAAAACCGCAGTTTCTGATAAAACAGAAAAACCGTGTAAGAAACCACGTGGAATAAATAGTTGAAGATTATTTTCAGCAGATAATTCCACCGCAACATGTTGACCAAAAGTAGGGGAATTTTCCCTAATATCAACAGCTACATCTAAAACTTTAC
>CAYJIN010000063.1:10407-12336 GCA_964370245.1 uncultured Desulfovibrionaceae bacterium | reverse complement strand
TCTGATGAAATTTCTTTATCTTTATTAGAGTCAATTAAATCGAAAGCCATTTCAGACATATTTGAGTTTGCTTCCATAAATTCTTCTAAATTTAAAGAATTATTTTCATCTTTATCCATTAAAATAAAGCGTGTGCTTGGCTCAGCAAAAGCATTTTGCGCCAATACAACACTTATTACTGCAAAAGATAAACTTTTGAGTATTTTTGATTTTTTTTGCATTATATTCTCTTATTTATTTACTATCACAACTATTTTCTTGCTTTGTTCATACTTTTATATAGATGATGCGTACCTTTTATAATACTTACAAGCATAGATTTTGGTTGTGATGTATTCAGAGAATAATCAAAAGAAGAAACTTCGTCAATGTTTGAAATTTTTCCAATTTTTCCCCATTGAACATCTGATTTTGGATTATCTTTAATCTCTTTTAGAATTTCTAATTCATCATATCTATTTGTTTTATTAAGAGCTTCTTCAATAAAAGAAAGTCTTTCTTCCCCTTTTGAAGCACCAAAAGATGATGATGTAGTTGCTAATTCAGCTAAATTTTTAGGTTTTTCTTCATCAATATTTTTTACTAAATTGCCAAATCCTTTTTCAATTAAAAGTTCATTAAAAATTTTTGTAGAATTTGATTCATCATCTATAGTGGAAGATAATGCGCTTATCAGTTCATCTTTATTGATAAATGAAGAAGCTTTCTCAAGAAGAAGTGAAAATGTTTCTTTTACAGGGTAAAGTTCATTTAATACGCGTAAGGAGTTCATAAGATTTCTTATCTTTTCTCCGCCAGCGTGTAAATAGCGAGGATAATCATCTACTAAAGGGAATTTTGCTGTAGGAAATTTTTGCTTGAATTTATAAGACAAGTCGAGCAATCTTTGATAGTCACCTATATATGCATTTGCTTTTATAGATTCTTTTAGATATTTTTCTACTTGCTCGATATTTTTTTGTTTACCATAAATAAGAGCTAAAGTTTCATAAGCCTTTGGGGCAGTATCTTCTTCTACGCTTGCTTTTGCAAGCAATGGCACAGCTTTTTCATAATTAGCCTCTTTTGCGTAGGCTAAGCCTTCATTTAAAATACTATAGGCAGTTGGTAAATTTCTTGCGTTTTTTCTTTTAGAATTAATAGCATTTTGTGCGTCTAATTGCGCATAAAATTCCATAGTGTCAGGAATTTGTCTTCCTTGAGCTATCATATTTTGAATAGCTTTTCTGTTTCTTTCAGTAAAATTATAACAATAATCTATCACTCGTTGAATCGAAAGCGTATCAATTGGACGGTTGAGAATTTTTATAAATCCACATTCTTCCATTAATGTAGCTTCTTCTTTATTTCCTGAAATACCCACAAATGGCTGATGCGTTAGAAGAGGATGAAGACGAATTATGTTAAGAAATTCGCATGCGTTCATATCGCTAAATTCGCTTTGACAAAAAATAAGATCTTTACGTTGAAGGCTATCAATTTGAACATCAGCAAGGTAATATGCAAGCTCAACGCCGCTCGTAAAAATAGATACCTGACGAAAACCTGCGTTTTTCAGAGCTTTTCTTTCGATGGAAGCATGGTTGTCGCTTTGCGCAACCAATATTGCTTTATCAAATGTTTTACTTTTATCTGCCATGCTTTAATTTAATCTTTTTTTACAACTTATACAAGTCTTTCAGGATATTTTCTCACACAAAATTGTGCTTATACAATTGTAGAAAGACCCATACCAAAATAAGAACCATCTGAAGCAGAACTCATAATACTAGATGATGGGTTTGATGTGAAAAGAGATGACATAGACTGAATTTGAATTTTTGTCATAGCCATATTAGCAGCAATATTTTCTTGTGATAGAGATTTTTCTAAATTTCCAAGATATTGAAGTTCTTTAAATTTATCAACCAATTCTGGGTTGTCTCTAAA
>CAYJIN010000063.1:5649-10307 GCA_964370245.1 uncultured Desulfovibrionaceae bacterium | reverse complement strand
TTCCAAGATATTGAAGTTCTTTAAATTTATCAACCAATTCTGGGTTGTCTCTAAAGAATTGTTCAATTTTAAGCTTATCAGGGGAATCTGTCACAATTTCAATGCCTTCATCTTCATATTTTGTAACTATTTGATATTCAGCATCTGTGCTTACACCAGCTTCTTCTAAGCCTTTTTTAACATTTTCGGCAAATTTTTCTTGCTCTTGCTTTGTGTAGGCTTCAATATTTCCAAAAGTAACTCTATTATTTGAAGTAAGCCCTAGTCCTTCGAAAGCCGCTTGTGCTGCAGCAGTTAGTTGATTAATTCTTGCTATACCATAGGCTTGATTAGCCCTTGATTGTGAATTATTTTGAACACTTGAACTTTTTGAAGTTTCAGCATTTGTTGAACTTTCACTTTCTTGAGGAACAGTCCATAAAGAATTTAAACTACTTGCAAGCAGTGGATTATAACTATTTATTTGTGACATAACTTTCTCCTAAGGGTAGGATTTTTGACATTATTTTCTCTATTTTTATTTATAAAGAAATATATGCAAAATATATGCCTTAATTAATACATCTTTATCTTCTTATTACACTGCTCTGCTTAAATAAAAAACTCTTAATACATTAATCTTATTAATATATTAAGAGCAAAAAACTGCTTAAACAAAAAGAGGAGATAAAAACTCCTCTTGATGTGCAATTAGAAAATTATTCGCCTTTATTGCGAGCAACTGGTTTTACAACAGCGCCAGAACGGATGCAGCGTGTGCAAACGCGTACAGTTTTTACCTGACCATCAGCAAATTGGTGACGTACAGACTGTAAGTTAGGCATGAAGCGTCTTTTTGTTTTGATATTTGAGTGGCTTACCCAGTTACCTACTTGTGGAGCTTTTCCACATACTTCACATTGTTTAGACATAAAAGCCTCCTATAATAAACACCTTCTGAGGTGTATAAAAGCATCAACAGGAGATCCTCTCACTAGAGTCTCTTGCTAAGAGAAAGATGAATACACTTTTTTTAAAAAAAGTGCAAGCTTTTAATTGATAAATTAAAACTTTTCTCAACATTTACTCAAATCGTTTGTTTTATTTAAGTTTATCTTCTATTTTACCTTATACTTATCCCTAAAAAATGCTTGCAAATAGCCCTTGTTTCCTATAAAAAAAAGAGATGAAAGATAATAATTTTTTAACAAAACGTGATTTACTTACATTTGAAAACGAGCTCTCTAAAGACCTCGCTCCTCTTTTGCAACATGAAGGCGCGTCACTTTATTTTCCGACTGCGACTGAAATGCAAGAACTCACCTATTTAAAAGAAGAAGAAAAACTTTTTATTCCTTTAAAATTTTTAAATTCAAATGAAGTATTAGCTATTTTTCTTGCAAGAAAACCACAAAACAAAAATTTAGAAGAAATTTTGCCAACTCTACCTTTTACTATAAACTTGCTTCTAGAAAAACTTTCTTTAAAAAAAGCTATGCAATACGACAGGGAAACTGAACTGTATTCACAATATATAATCATTGAAAGACTTTCTGGTAAAGTTGATGAAATGCGTGAAAAGTTTTGTGAAACACCTGATCTTTCTCAATCTACCTTATTCAACTGTGGTAGTGCTGGCTATGTTTATTTGCATCTTTCTGCTTTGCCTAACATAGCAAAAAAGTATGGCTATCTCTTTGCCGAAGCATGCTTAGAAGAAATCACTCAACATTTGCTCGCACAATTACCAAATGATATTCTGCTTGCTCGTGTAAATAATTACGATTGTGCATTTTTCATTGATGACGACATTACTGATAGCAGAACAGAACTAAACTCTTTTGTTCACAATCTTTGCCAAAGAGCGTCAGCTTTAGCATTTGAACCACCTGCAATCTTTCACAAAAAAGCTTCTCTTCTTTCTTGTCCTGTATACGGAAGCTATATTCTTTTCCCGCAAGATTATGACTTTTTCTTAGCTACACAAAGCTCGAAAGAACTCTCTTACAGTCTCCTCGCAAAAGTACAAAATTCAGCCTACAGAGCAAAAGAGCAAGAAAAAACTTTGCTTCCTTTTAATCATTTACTTTCTGAGGGCGGAAGTATTGTCAAGAAGCTGACTCACAATCAATTTGTTATAAATCTTGGTAAAAACAGTGGATTAAAAGAAACTATGCGCTTTTCTGTGTATGCCAAAGAGGGAAATAAACTTGATTCGTTTAGCGAAAGCAAAAAGCACTATAAAGGTGAACTACACATAATCGAAATTTCAGAAGATTATGCTATTGCTGAGCAAAGTTTTATTTATGATCCTACAATTAAATTTGAAGAAAAAGATTTACTTAAAAAACTTCCTGAAGATTATGCGCTAAAAGCAAAAGTGAACGCCACGCAAAAACCTATAGAAAAAGACAGTTTAACTCAGCTTTATAAATATAGCGATTTTCTTTCATTGTTTGGCGATTTAAAGCAAGAACATCAAAACTTTGCTTTAGCCCTTTTAACTTTTGAAAACATTGAAGAAAATTCTTTACCTTTAGAAAATATTCTTGCTGAAAGTGTTCAAATTTTCTTTGATATTGTTGTAAGAAAATTGCTTGCAGATAACGAACAGAATTGCCCGCTTTCTTCATATGGTAACAATAGTATTCTTGCCTTTATTCCACTTAATGAAATTTGCTCAATGCAAAGCATTCATCTTGCCTGCCAAGATTTTGCAAATGCCTTGAATAAACACTTAAACCAGAAAGTGTGTATTGGTATAGCGGAATATCCTCTACTTAGCTATCGTTCATCAGAAGCTATTGAAAATGCAAGAAAAGCTATGGAGTGTGCACGCCTTCTTCCTTTCCCACATGTAAGCCTATGTGATTCAATTGCTCTTAATATTTCAGCTGATAAACTTGCAACGCAAGGGCAAACTTTTGAAGCTGTTCAAGAATATCAAAGTGCACTTTTACTTGATAATAAAAATGCATTGGCTCATGCTTCTTTGGGTGTCTCTCTTGTAAATTTAGGTAGATTTTCTGAAGCACAAAAATCTTTCCTTAGCGCTTTAGAACTTATGCCAGAAGATACTTCACTTCTTTATAATCTTGGTGGAGTATGCGAAAAACTTAATGAAAAAGATGAAGCAAGTAGATATTATTCACTCTGTCTAAAGTCAGAAGAATTTGCTTTCTATGGGCACGTAAAACTAGGACAGCTTGCTGAAGAAAGTAATAATAAAGAGTTAGCAAAAAATCACTATCAACAAGCACTTGCTATAAATAAAGAACTTGCAACCCCTTATAGGCAGTTAGCAAAAATTGCTTTAGAAGATGGTGATGGCGCAAAAGCCCGTGAATATCTGCATACAGCTTTAACTTATGCGCCGCATGACCCTAAGTCTTTACTGCTTTTAGCAAGACTCTATCTTGAAAATAATGAAGATCCTTCTCTTGCTGAGCATATTCTTGCACCAATTATGACGCAAAAGCAAAAAGATAGAGAATTTTGGAAGCTTTATGTGCAAGCATTACGCCTTCAAGGTAAAATCACTGAAGCTGTTAAAGCTGAAAACACTTTAAAAAATATTTCAGAATAAGGACTTGTTATGACAAACAACTCTAAAGATAATTCACTTGATTTAAAATCAACTCAAGATATTGTGTGGTTTGCGTTTTTTACAGCGCTTATTGCTGTTTCTGCTTTTATTTCAATTCCAATTGGCCCAATTCCTTTTACTATGCAAATGTTGACGCTGTATTTTTGTGCTTTTATTCTTGGGCCTAAAAAAGCGGCATTAGCAGTTATTCTTTATCTCTTTTTAGGGCTTATTGGCTTTCCATTTTTTGCTGGTGGCAAAAGCGGACTTGCTGCTTTCCTTTCGCCAACAGGTGGTTTTCTTCTTTCTTGGCCACTCGCTATTTTTATTGCTGGGCTTAGCAGAGGAAAAAACTTCTTTACTACTATAGTTTTACTTTTGCTCTCACTCACTTTAGTTTATACAATGGGAACTGTATGGCTTATGTTCAAGCTTGATCTTTCCCTTGCAAAAGCATTTGCAGTAGCTTGTGCGCCATTTATTTTACCTGATTTAGCAAAAATAGGCATTGCATACTTCCTTGCTAAAGTAATAAAAACTAAAATGAATAAAAATCTCAGTCTTACAATTTAGCACTTAATAGTAAATCGTAAAAAAGCTTTGAGTTTTCGCTCAAAGCTTTTTTTGTTAACCATGTAAAATAGTATCAACTTTTCCTGTAAATACATAACCATCGCCACGCACTGTTTTTATTAGACGAACCTGCCTTTCATTATCTTTTAAACGTGCACGTAAACGGCTTACTTGAACATCAATACTTCTATCAAAAGGACTTCTTTCATAGACATCAGTTCTGCCTTGTATTACTTCAATCAGCGATTCTCTGCTAAGCACTTGTTGCGCTTTTGTGAGGAAATAATGCAAAAGTCTATATTCAGCACCACTTAATTCAACAATTTCTTCTTCACCATTAATTAAATGCCTCGAAGTGCAATCAAGTGTAAATTCTTCAAATTTATAATAATGAACTGCTGATGGTTCTTCTGCCTTATGTGCAATTTTTGCTCTTCGTAAAACTGCTTTTATACGTGCAAGTAACTCTCGTTTTTCAAAAGGTTTTGCCATATAATCATCAGCTCCTAGCTCTAAGCCA
>CAYJIN010000063.1:0-5549 GCA_964370245.1 uncultured Desulfovibrionaceae bacterium | reverse complement strand
CTCTCGTTTTTCAAAAGGTTTTGCCATATAATCATCAGCTCCTAGCTCTAAGCCAAGAATTCTATCTGATGGTTCAGCAAAAGAACTTAAAAATATGAGTGGCACATGCGAATATTGCCTTACTTTTTTACAAAGTTCAAAACCATCTTCAGGCTTCAATTTTACTTCAAGCACAATAAGTGAAATTTCATTCTTACTTATAAAACTTATTATATCTTCACCTTTTTGAAGAATTAAGGCAGTGTAGTCATGCTCTTCAAGATAAGTTTGTATTGCTTCAGCGTTTTCAATATCTGAATCTACAATAAGTATGCTCTCAGTAAAATTTAAATCACTTTGCATATCTTCTCCATTGTAACTTAAAGTTAATTGATATAAAAAAATAATTACAAAATTTATCTTATTGTAACATTCTTTAAGATGTCAAGTATTTAATTTGTGTTAATCAAATTCTGAGTTATATTATTAAAACAAATTAGTATGATAGAAAATGTTACTTTTGTATTTACTCATAAAAGTTACTACTCTACTATTAATGTATTTATACATACCTATATGGACTACTACTCATAAATAAAACTTTCTTGGCACACAACTTGCAAATTTTCTGTATCTCATACTTACTGTCAATTTATCGATAGTTTTACTTATGACGAGGTTTATAATGAAAAAAACAAGAATAATATACGGATTTATTTCTGTATCTCTTCTAGTTACGCTTACGGCTTTCACGCCAAAGCCTCAGCTTCCATCATACGAGCTTCGCTCTTCGCTTAGTAAAGAAACAGAAAAACTTCCTTTTACGCATGATATACAGTCAAATAACTTTCTTAAATTCAAGCTTAATGCGCAAAATCAACATTTTTTTGAAGCAGATGAAAGCCTTCAAGTAACTTCTGAGAATGACTATAATTCACATTTTTCAATTGATGCTGAATCAGTTACTCTTTTAACTTTACAAGAAAAAACAGAACTAAAAAACCTTGGCGACAAGAAAATGAGCCATGCTTTTGCCTTACCAATTGGTGTAAGTGAGATTAGAAACCCTTTAGATTTTTCTATTTTCCACACAATTTCAACACCTTTTGAAGTGCAAAACATTCATTATGCAAGCACAGAACATACAAGTGAACCATTTTCTTTAGCAATTTATTCTGACAAGAATTATATCACAGGCTCTCTTTGCATGCCTGCTTTACCAATAAAACATAGCATAAATCCATTTTTTATTGATTATAAATCACTCCCAACAAATCTTGCTTTGCAAAAACAACCAATTCCACAAAGAGCAAATGCCTACTCTGATATAGTTTCCATACAGGCAAGAAAATATAATCTTTCTTCATCGCTCATCTATGCTATTATCCATGTTGAAAGCGCATTTAATCCTAATGCTGTAAGCAATATGCAAGCGCATGGGCTTATGCAAATTGTACTACCAACAGCAGGCAATGATGTGCATGAATATCTGCAAAAAACTCAACCACTTCGCCCAGATATGCTTCATAATCCTGAAACAAATATCAAATATGGCACAACTTATTTGCATTTATTAAATACAAGGCATTTTCAACAAATTACAAATCGAACCAGTCGTGAATATTGCATGATTGCAGCCTATAATGGCGGTTCACGAAGAGTTTTACAATTATTTGGCTCTGGCGATGCCGCATTTCAGGCAATAAATGAATTAAGCCCGCAAGAAGTGTATAGTAGAATTAGAACATCCTTCCCAAGCCCAGAAACTCGTAGTTTTATTCAAAAAGTTACGAACGCTAGAAATCGCTATTATGCTTTTAAAAATTAAGGCTACCCTGCATGCAAAATAATGAAACTTTCGACCATATAATTTCTTTAGGCGAGGCTTGCTTTGTTGCAACCATGCTCATTGATACAAAACAAAGAAACTTTTCCTCCCCCTTTGACTGGATTATTGGTGCTGATTTACAAACACGCCTCAATCTCATTCTTAATGATTTTAAAGATTTTTTAAATATTGAAGATTTAATACTTATGCCTGAAATTAGTCCATCAGAGCATCATTTTATGTATCTTAATACAAGAAATGGAATTATTTTTAATCATGAATTTCCAAAATCTCAACCACTTGAAGAATCTTTCCCAGAAGTAAAAGAAAAGTATGATAGAAGAATTGAGCGTTTTTTAGATGTTCTTCAAAATTCAAAAGATATACTCTTACTTTATATGGATATGATAGATTCAAAAAACCAAAAACTTACCATTGACCAGCTCACACATTATATGGTTCGAATTAATACTAAGTTTCCATCAAATCATATTCGTTTGCTTTATTTTAAGTATAGCAGAACTCCCAATGAAAAGCTTATAAAAGTAAATAAATATCTGCTTACAAGTGAATATAGTGGTGTTTTGCCTACTGATATGGCTGACAGGATGAAAAAGGAAAATAACCTCATCCGTATAAAGAAATAAAATACAACAAAAGCCCCATATTGCTATGGGGCTTTCTACTTTTAAACACTCTTTATCTGAAAAAATATTACTATAATTAAATACTTATAAAATTTTCAGAAGCTGTAGCATGCTCTTTATAATTTCTATTTAATAATGTCGCTAACATAACATCTAATTCATCATTTGTGAACGCCAAGCTATGTTTATTATCTTCCTCTATCTGTGAAAGAATTGAGTTAGTTTTTTTTGATGATGCAATTTCTGCATATACACGTGCATTATCAGTTGCTTTTGTGAGCTTTTCAAGAGAGTCAAGAGCATTCTTGATTGAGCTTTGTGCATCTACTTTTGACATAAGCCCCACTCCTTTGCGACTAACAGTTAAAGAATATTTAAAGCCTTTACGAAAGTCTTTTCGGCTGTAAATTAAATTACTTTAGGCTTTTTTTATTTTTTTTAGAAAAAACTTAAATTTATTTTTCTACGAATAAATCCAGCATTTTAAAATTAACTGTATCAACTAAACCACAGTTTGTTAGGCGCAATTCAGGCAAACAAGCAAGTGGTAATAATGCCATAGTCATAAATGGTGAAGCTAAGTTACAGCCAAGCTCTTCCCAAGCTTTATCAAGCGCTGCAACTCTTTCAGCAACTTCATCAACTTTATCATTACTCATTAATCCTGCAATTTCTAATGGATTGAGAGCAAGAACTTTTTTATCAAGCACAGCAACCATACCGCCACCGCATTCAGCAAGTGTTTGTAATGCTAAAAGCATATCTTCATCATTTACACCAACAGCCATGAGGTTATGTGCATCATGCGCAACAGTTGAAGCAACTGCGCCTCTTTTTAGTTGAAAACCTTTTACAAAGCCAGCTCCGCGAGTTCCACTTTTTGTGTGACGATCAAAAACAACAATTTTCGCAATATTGTTTTCAATGTCTGCCAAAACTTCGCCATCTTTCACAGGAAGAGCTTCAACCAAGTGCTTTGTCATTACATTTGCTTCAAAAATTTCCATTACACGTGCGTTGATAGTGCCATCAGCATAACCTTCAGGGCATGCAATTTTCACATCATCAAGCGTAAGTGGATTTGCCAAATAAACAGTATCTTTCGCCCAAGCTGGATATTCAGGTGATTTAATTTCAACAAGCATTTCGCCATTGCTTGAAACATGTTCACCATTATAGAAAACTTCGTCAACTTTCATATTTTGCAAATCAGAAATAACAACCATATCTGCAAATTTTGATGGAGAAATTGAACCAACATCAGTATCTTTTCTATAATAAGTAGCACAGTTTATAGTAAGCATTTGAATTGCAACAACAGGATCAACGCCCTCTTCAATTGCACGTTTACCAATATAGTCGAGGTGACCTTTTTCGATTAAAGTATGCGGGTGGCAATCATCACTCACAAGCATAAAGAAGCGTGAATCAATATTGTTTTCAGTTACCGCGCGAATTGTTTCTTTCACATCTTGCCAAGCTGAACCTTCACGCATTTGTGCATACATTCCTAAACGAGCACGATAGAGTGCATCTTCTTTAGAAACTGATTCATGGCAGGAGCAAATTCCGCTTGCAATATAAGCGTTTAACCCTTTATCTAAATCTGGGTGTGAATAGTGGCCTGTAACTACTTTATGATGATTAGTTGTAATTTCAAGCTTTGCATGCACTTCATCATCAGCATAAATAACGCCAGGAAAGTTCATCATTTCACCAAGACCAGCAACATTTTCCATTTTCATAGCTTCTTCAATTTCTTGAAGACCAAATGTTGCACCAGTATATTCAAAACCTGGCATAGCAGGAACGCAAGATGGAACAACTGCCCACGCATTCATTGGAAGGTTTGCACCTTCTTCAACCATGAGCTTTACACCTTTTAGGCCAAGCACGTTAGCAATTTCATGCGGATCCATAAAAATACCAGTTGTGCCATGCGGAATTACAGCTTTTGCATATTCACTTACGCTAATCATACTGCTTTCCACGTGAATATGTCCATCAAGAAAACCTGGTGCAAGATATTTACCTTGAATATCAACTACTTTTGTATCTTCGCCAATACAGTGGCTTGCATCATTGCCAACATAGGCAATTCTTCCCTTACAAGTAGCAACAGAAATATTTGGTAAAATTTCAGCAGTGTTTACGTTTACTAAATTTGCATTAGTAATAACCAAATCAGCCTTCATTGCACCTGTTGCAACTTGCACTAAATATTTTGAAATTTCATTCAATGATTTTCTTTCAAGATTAATCATATAGCATGCTCCATTAAAAAAAAGGGCAATAAATGCCCTTTTCATAAATCTATAATAGAATTAAATTATTATTGACCGCAACCAGAACCGCAAGAGCCTGAAGAGCATGAACCTGCGTTTGCGAATGGTTTAGTAGGTTCAAGAACAAATCCCATGTAAGATACATCAAGATTGATTCCTTCAACTTCTTTCCAAAGGTCTTGGTTAATAACAAATTTAAGATCGTGTTGTTCGATAATTGTATCATCGTCTAATGGCTCATCCAGAGCCAATGCCAAACGTGGCCCACGTCAGCCACCTGGAGCTAAATAAATGCGGATTGATTGCTTTTCTTTGCCATCAAAGAAAGCGTTGAGCTCTTTAAGAGCGCCTTCTGATACTTGCAACATAATAATTGCCTCCAAATAATAAAAACTTAATAAAACTTAAGTTTGTTTTGTCTTTTTCATAGATAAACACAAAAATATCTTTCGTCAAGCAAGAAATTGTTTCAAATTTATCTAATAAAATTTTTTACACACGCATACAAGAAACAAAACTAAGGATATGTAACAGTTACAACGGCGCCAGCTGCGCCAGGTGTGCCCTTATTTGTTTCATTATAATAAACTTCAACTCCACCTGCATTACCAAAAGTAATTTCAGTTGAATTATTGAAGTTGATTTGCACATTTGTTCCCTTTTCAAGAACGAAAGATCTACGAACTTTAGATTTATCTACATCAATTCGCATCCAACAATCATCAAGAGCAACAAGAATTAATTCTTTACTTCCAGAACCATAAGTTGCAGAAAAATTTTGAGGAATTTCTTTTGTAGTATCTGCTTCTT
>CAYJIN010000062.1:3957-13106 GCA_964370245.1 uncultured Desulfovibrionaceae bacterium | reverse complement strand
CTTAATGAGAAGCAGGGTTAGCAAATTGCATTACAATAACGCCAATAAGAATGAGCGCAATGCCAATAATTGCGCCTATACTTAAAGTTTGTGCATATAAGAAATAGGAAGCAACTGAAGTTCCTACAATGCCAAGCCCTGACCATATTGCATACGCAACACCAACTGGAACTGTTTTTACAACAACACTTATAAGATAGAAAGAAGAGGCATAGCACACTAATACGGCCATTGTTGGGAAAAATAATGTAAAGCCTTCAGTCATTTTCAGAAAAGTTGTTGCAATAATTTCTAAGGAAATAGCTACAATCAAAAGTCCATATTGTTTCATAAAAATCTATTTTCCTTATGAGAAATTCTTTATTTGGTATTTTTTTTCAGCAAGTTTTTTTTCATATTCGTCTATGCTGGAAAGATTATTCATTGAAAGTAAGTTTTTATATCTTTCAATAACTAAATTTATATTTCTATTATAAGCATTTAAAATATTATGATAATATAACTTTAGTGATCGAGGCGAAATTGTTTGTAATTCGCAAGAAAGGTAAACTTTAAAATTATCTTTGCCTTCGGGTGGAGTAATGTGAGGATATTTTTGTGTTGAAATATCATACCATTCACTTTCAATTGCAATAATTTTATCAAGATGTTCATCAAAATTTGTGCGAGGAATAAGCGCTTCCATAAGTGCATATTTCTCAGTCATAATATTTCTGTGAGCATTTTTTGCTTCGATTAAATCAAGGTAGTAAGACTGCAAAAATTCTTCTGATTGAACGCTATGCGTCATTTTTCTTGCTATGCAAAAAGCATTTGGGTTTTCTTGACACACTGAATATCCACGGCTTTTAACCGCAAGAAACATTGCTAATTCTTCTTTTATTATTGAATCTATAATATCTTCAAACATAATTTTTCCTTAGATTTTTATTCTGCCATTTCAGGCAAATAACGAAGTTGTGGAATGCTAATTTTTGCTTGCACTTGGCTTGCATGCGCTAATAACCATGAATCTTGCACAGTTGAATAGTTATTTTGGATCAGATAACTACTTACAATTTGCGCATGTTTTTCAATGCAATCAACAGCTTGCCCCATGTTTTGCCAAGAAATATCGCATAATTGATTAAGGCAAAAATGTGTTTCACTTGCTAAAATGTCTAATTGTTGTAATGCACTAGGAGCCCATTTATAGAAAGGCATATATTTTTTATTGATAAGAAAAGTAAAAGAGAGCGCAGCTTCAGAAAACTCTTTAATGCAAAGCATAGCCGCAATTTTATCATTTCTTTTAATAGAACGTAAAAGATTATATTGCCCCGATTGTGCCATTACAGCAAGCCTTGCAGCAATTTTTTTAAGGCGAACATCTTCAGGATAATAGGCAAGTAAGCTTTCTCTTATTGAACTAAAACGATTGCTCGGATCATAAAAAACAGCGCCATTTGTAGCCGTTGCAAGGAAAGATTCAGGAATTTGCCTCCATTCTTGCCAACTTTGTGGTGCTTTTGTTAATCCTGTATATTTTTTATAGAAATTTTCAATACTTAGAAGTCCAACTCTATCCATGCGCTTTTCTTTTGGTAGGCGTGAGGGAAAGTTTTTATAGTTTAGAGGAAGCTGCATAAGAATATGTTCAATATCGCTTTCCCAAATGTTTTTTTCATTTTCAGGAAGCCAAATGCAAAAGGCAGCGCCATAATCGTGATCTTTTGAAAGTTCATCATCAAAGCCAAAACATTCAGAACCTTCGCCCACTAAGCCAACAGCTATTTTAGATAAAAGCTGTGGTTTTTGTGATTTGAAAAGTGGAAGTGCTTCATTTTCAAAAAACTCACGTGAAAGATTAAGTCCGAGCATAATTGTTCCTTGCACCTTAATAAGCGGAATGAAGATTGAATTGTTTTTGCTCTTTACGAGAAATCTTTATAAGAATTTCCGTAACAAATTTACTTTCATAACATGTTGTCCAGTAATCAATAACGTAACGTTCGTGCGATTCACTGTCTAAAACATATTTATTTTGCTTTGCCCAATCAAAAATACGCATATAGCTTTCAATAATAGTGTCGTGCGAACCAATATGATAACAGCTAACAAATAAAGAATCGCCAAAAATTGTTTCGTGTTCTGGGGCAGGAATAATGCCTTTTTGCATAATTCTTATTTTTTGATTTTCAACATAATTAATTCTGTCATCCATTGATTTATATGTGATAACAACAGCGCCTGTTATGGCATTATTAATGCTTTCAAGATAGTTTGTCCAATTGATATTGATAATATCATTTTTTGAATTAGCAAAGGAGTCTTGATCTTGATAGAGAAGATTTTTTGGTGGAAGATATTTAACAGAAATTTCTTGGATATTGTTGCTGATTACCATTTCAGCTTCTGAAATAAGTTTATACCAATCAAGAATAGAGATGTTTTTTTGTCTAAGCTCTTCTTCTTGTGCTTGTAACTCACTCATTTTATTTTTGAAATGTGCTTTTGTGCGAACATAGCCTTGAGATTTATCTTTATAAAGCAAATCCGCCATTTCAGTAAGCGTGAAACCGATTTGTTTATAGTATTTTAAAACAGGTATAGTCAGCAAAGCATCGTGTGAATAAACACGATAATTATTGAGCTCTTGCCTTTGTGATGGAATTAATCCAATAGAATCGTAATATCGCAAAGTCTTTGTTGAGATATTGCAAATTTTGCTCATTTCACCGATTGAATAATTCTTTTTCATCTTCATTCTTACACCTATTCACCCGCACTTCAAAGTTACTTTATAAGTAGTTATCTAAAAGTTAGAGATTTATTTCAGATTTAATTTCTTCTAAGCCCTCATTGTTTTCCAAGTTCATCAAAAAAATATCTTTTACGCCTGCATTTTGTAAGAATTTTTTTGCTCTTATAAAATGCTCGTCAGTAATTTCATTACTAAATTCAGTATAGGTGATAATTCCTAAAACTTTTTTATTAAAAAGTGGTGCAAATAAAGGTGGCAAAAGGGTGCTTTTTTGTTTTGCAGAAAGAGTAATTATGATGATTTCTGCATCAAAAGAAGCGGTGATTAGTGAATTAAAAAAGCATTTATTTTCTAAAAATTCATTGGGAACATTTATAAAATTGCCATAAAACTCAACAGACATCGTCTTTTTTAGCGCTAAAGGTTCTGTGCTTAAGCTTTGAATAAGCGCTTCTTTACCTGAGCCATTTTCTCCTATAAAAAGTATTTTTTTCATTATGTTCTAGTAATATCAACACAATTATACATTAATTTGTTTTTGAAATATGTTTGAATTGCCACTAAAGCAGCATCAACACTTGCAACATCACCCACAAAAAGAAGCGAGCCGCCAAATCTATCAAGAAAACCTATTTCAATTGCAGCTGACTTTGTTGCAATATCAGCAGCAATGATAACACCCTCATAAGGAGTGATAGTCATTATGCCAATAGCCTCACCGCTTTCTTCAAGCCCAAGCTTCATATAGAGGCTTTTATCAGGGCTTGCAATAATATGAAGTAGAGTTATTTGCTTACCAGGAACTGATTCCTGAATAATTCTACTTGAAGCGCAGTTGAAATTTTCCATAGATTTTCTCGATTATATATAAAACTTAAGCTAATATTTGCGCTTTTAATTCTTCACTAGGTGATGGAATTACAACATGGCTAAGAACAGGGCCGCTTAATCCAACGCCTTTTACACCAGCATCAACAGCCGCACTTACAGCTGAAACTTCACCAGTCATAACAACAAATGCTTTACCCGCTAAACCAGCAGCAAAGCGAATTTCAAGAAGCTCAACATTTGCAGCTTTTGCAGCAGCATCAGCCGCTAAAATGCCAGCTGAAGAAGTGCAAGTTTCAATAACACCAAGAGCGCTAATTCTTGCCACATCACATACGCCTGAAAGAGCAGGAATAACATCTTCATGCACAGCAGAAAGAACAAATGAATCTACAACCATATCAGCACCTGCATGAATGCCTGCTTGTAATGCACTTTGCACAGCGCCAGTATCGCCAGTAATAACGATAAGATATCTTCCTGGGCAAGTTGTTCTAGCAAAAACAAGTTCAACACTTGCAGCTTTTACCATTTCATCAGCAGCATGCATGCCTAAAGCAATACTATTTAGTTCAAGGCAAGCGATAGTTTTTAATCTCATATTAACACCTATTTATTAGTAATACAAACAATTCCGTCTTTAATTGACTCAACAATTCCGCCTATGCTAGCATGGATGCGAGCAGCCATAGCATTTTCAGGAATTTCACCAATAACATCACCGCATGAAACTCTATCGCCTACATTTACAAGGCATTGAGTTGGCGCGCCGATATGTTGTTTGAGTGGAATGTATACTGTATTTGGTTCAAAATTTCCTGCAAAAGCTGGGTGCGTATCGTATTGAGTGATGCCCAAGCGTTGAAGAAGCCTTGCAGTTGGAATGCGACGTTCGCTTCTAAATGCACTTGCAGTAAATTCTTTTTTACTTGTTTCCCAACG
Organism: uncultured Desulfovibrionaceae bacterium; assembly: GCA_964370245.1. Classification (GTDB taxonomy): domain Bacteria; phylum Desulfobacterota; class Desulfovibrionia; order Desulfovibrionales; family Desulfovibrionaceae; genus CAYJAZ01. Next base: position 8,593 of record CAYJIN010000062.1, on the reverse strand, counting down.
CACATTATTCTTCATAAGAATTTGCTTAATTTGCGCATTTACTTCACGTGGTGAAACACCCATTGGACATGAGAATTTTTCACATACACCACATTCAGAACAAAGAAGAGCTTCTTTTGCTGATTCAGTATCAAGTTCTTGATTGTTAAGAACTCTCATAAGCTTATGCGGATTGAGCGAATGGCCTAAAAGTTTACGTGGGCATAAATCGGTGCAACGAGTGCATTGGCAACAAATTGTGTTTGTGATTTGGCGTGTTCTTTCAATAGGCATTGTTTTTTGTGCAACAACATTATGATTGCTAGGAAGAACTAAAAGACCACTTGTGGTTTTTGTTACTGGCTGATAAATATCAGGTAAAACACGTCCCATCATAGGGCCGCCATCAACCACTTTATAATCACTAATTTTTGCACCGCCAGCAAAAGCTAACACATCAGCCACGCAAGTTCCAACTGGCACTCTTACTACCATAGGATTGTTGATTTCACCTTCAACGGTAAGATATCTATGCGTAACTGGTTTATCTAAAAGAGCATCAGCAATATTGTAAAGTGTTTCTACGTTACAAACAACAGCGCCAACTTGTAAAGGAAGACCACGCTCAGGAACAACTTTACCTAAAACTTCATAGAGCATAACTTGCTCATCACCAGCAGGGTAAAAATCGTCAAGAACAAAATATGAAATGTTATGTGTTTGCTCATGGGTAAGGGCATTTTTTATTGATTCAATGGCCTTAGTGTGTTTGCCTTTTAGGCAGATAATACCTTTGCTTGCTTCTGTGCAATCCATAACAGCTTTTAAGCCAATAATAACCTTATCAATTCCTTCTTGCATAAGGTAAGGATCGCTCATTAAAAGTGGTTCACATGAAGCACCGTTTACAAGCACAGTTTCAACTTTTGCGTCAGCTTTAATATGTGTTGGCAAGCCAGCTCCACCAGCTCCAACAACACCTGCTGAACGAATTTTATCTACAATAATATGTCCCATGTATTTACCTTTGTTTTGTTTTTTTGCTTGTGGCAAAAGCCAATAAAAAAACAAGAATTCTCATTATCTACAGTCCATCACAAGAAAAATGAGAGTAAAGCTTTTATAGTAATAACACAAATAAATTTGAATATATTTGGAAAAGTAATGCAAAAGATTACTTTTTTGCATAGTTCTTTAGCGGGAAAGCATAATAAGCTCAAGCTTTCCCGCTAAATTAATAATTATTTATAGTAATTATGCTTTTGCTTTTGGCAAAATCATTTCTACTTCTTCGTGTGGGCGTGGGATAACGTGAACGCTTACAAGCTCGCCAACACGGCTAGCAGCAGCAGCGCCAGCATCAGTTGCAGCTTTAACAGCGCCAACATCACCACGAACTAAAACAGTAACTAAACCACCGCCAACTTGTTCTCTGCCGATAAGGTTTACGTTTGCAGCTTTTACCATTGCGTCAGCTGCTTCTACTGCGCCAACAAGACCTTTAGTTTCGATCATTCCTAATGCATCCATCATACTATACTCCTTGAATATTGATAGTTGTTTTTTATATAGTTATATCCTGCTTTATAATAAGCCTGATGTGTAACCAAATTAATTGAGGTTGTTTTTAATAATTTTTGCAGCTTCTAAGCTAAGCTCGCGTAATTTTGCCATATCATTGATGCCAAAATTTTGCTGAATCATAAGTGCTAATTTGATTAATACTTTTTCAAAAGGATCACTTGATTTACAACAAGAAGTAACGCTTTCTTTTGTATTTTCACTTATAATGCTTTTAAGCGCAGTGTTTTCATTGCTACTGCTGCAACCACAACAAGATTTTTCTGCTTTTGGGCTTGCTTTTGAAACAGCATCAACACTTTGTGCACAGCCACCATAAGGAGCAACATCATAAATGATTTCTACGCCTTTTGATGAGCATAAATCTTTTGCACTGGCTGTGATGATTGTGTTTTTATCGCAATATACTTTATTTGTTTGTGCACAAATATAGCTATCTAGATTTTCCACGCAGATGAGAGATTTCTTCATATTAACCACCCATGAGATTTTTTATTACAGCGGCTTCGGGTCTAGCAATTACAACCGCTTCAATAAGTTTTTTACCTAACTTTGTTTTTGCCTCAAAAACTGCTTCATTGACGGAAGATAAATCACCCGCAACAACAAAATAAGCTTTTCCGGCTAAGCCTTGCCCTAGCACTATGCGACCAAGAAAAACATCTGCTTTCTTTATTGCATAGTCTGCCGCTTCAACACATGCACTAACAGTGCTACTTTCCACAATGCCAAGAGCTGAAATTGGGCCTCTTTCTTCTTTTTCCATAGCAGATAAAGCAGAACCTCGGCCTATAGCTCGTATGATTTGTGGTGAAATATTTGAAATAACATAAGAACCAGCAAGTTTTACGTTCTGCGATTCTGCTAAAGAAATTGCAGTGCTCACAGAAGCTCTATCGCCTGAAATATAAATCATATATTTACCAGGGCAGATAGTGCCAGCTTTTATAAGCTCTATGTCTGAGGCTTTGAGCATGCTATCACTCAGGTTTGCACCTAGGGCAATGCTTCTGCACTCTACAATTCCTAAAGTATCCATATATTATTCTTCCCACTGTGATTCATCTAAAATTCCAACAATTGCTGCATCAACAGGTACATCTGATTGTGATAATGCAAGGCGCGCAGAACTTCCTTGAGTAATAAGGACACGCTCGCCTATGCCTGCACCAACGCAATCAACTGCAACAAAGCTTTCAAGGTATTGAGAGTTGTTTGCTAAGTCAATTCGTTGAACAACCATAAGTTTTAACCCGTTGAGAGTTTGTTCTTTACGTGTTGCCCACACATTTCCTTTCACTTCGCCTATAATCATGTTATAATCCTTAATAATTGACAGTCTAATTTTAGAGATTGCCTTCTTTGCAATTCATTGCAATGCCAAGTGGGGTAACTAAAAGCGGATTTTTTGGTTTATGCACAGGCAAGCCTGTTTCTTTAGCAATAACTTTTTCCATGTTTTCTAAGCAACATGTTCCACCCACAAGATAAATAGCTGATACTTCATGGTTTTGAATGTGTTTTCTCACAATAGTGCCCATTTTTTCAACAACAGCTGCAACAACAGGGAAAATTTCCTTATGCTTGCTGTTTTGCTTCTTCATCTTTTCCGCTTCATCAAAAGGTATACCATAACTGCCGGCAAGCACAAGTGAAAGATGTGTTCCACCAGTTGGTTCATCAGCAACATACACAACTTTACCATCTTTTAATATAGATAAACCAGTTGTGCCACCACCAATATCAACAATTACGCCGTTTTCAATGTTAAGGACAGCATTTGCTGCAGTTGGTTCATCAAGGATATTGATAACTGTTAATCCGCTTGCTTCAACAACATGTTTGTGTGTTGCGCAATCTCTTGAACCCGTTCCAGGAGGAACGGCAATTGCCGCTTTATCAAGGCTACGACCAAGTCTTTCTTCAAGTTGGTTTACAAGTCTTTTCACGATAGTGGTTGCGCCGATATAATCAACAACAATACCATCTTTCAAAACTTGCGCAAATTCCATTGCATAAGCAACAGGCTCTAAAGCTTTATTTAATACTACAACAACTATATAAGCAGTGCCAAGGTCAACCCCTGTAAGAAGTTCTTCATCATCTGAAACTTCTCTTGTATTTTCTAAATACGCTTCAAGCTCTTCAATTTGAGCATCAATTGCGGCAAAATCATTCATATCAATTACTTCTTCCCTAGAATTGTTCCTGTAACTTTAGATGCCCAAGCTGCGCTGTTACCTTCATCTGAGTCAATATGCATAGCAAGTTTGAAAGAAGGGTGAACACGAACTAAAACATCTTCTAATATAACAGGACGAGTTGAATTTAGGCGAACTTGAACAAGGTCATTATCTTGTAAACCATAATGCATTGCATCTTCAGGCGACATATGAATATGCCTTGCAGCAACAATAGCGCCCTCTGAAAGACCAACGATATTAAGCTGTGAAGAAAGCACAATACCAGGGGTTGATTGCGTGTCACCTGATTGGCGAACAGGAGCATCAACACCTAACATACGCGCATCAGTTTTTGAAATTTCAACTTGTGAAGCACTGCGTGAAGGGCCAAGAACTGCAACATTATCCATAACGCCTTTAGGGCCGATAAGTCTTACTCTTTCATTGCAAAGAAATTGCCCAGGCTGAGAAAGCTCTCTTGCCATAGTAAGCGGCGCACCAAATAAAGTGATAGCATCAGCTTCACTTAAATGTACGTGGCGTGCAGAAAGCTCAACTGGAACTTCCATGCCCACGCATTTAGCCTTGTTTGCAGAAGAAAAAGAAGAAGGTTGCAAACAGCTTGTTTGCGCTTGTGTGCATGCTTGCTCTTTATTAGTAAGAACGTCGCTCACTATTTTTTGAACTAATTCAACTAAGATTTTATTATCCATTACTGCTCCAACATTTGGATATTTTCTTTTGGATATTTTTCTTTTCGAGAGAAGAAAATAGTTATAAAACTACTTTCAATCTCTCGAAAAAATATTTTTATGCACGTGAAGGTAAAATCATTTCTACTTCTGAATGTGGGCGAGGAATAACGTGAACGCTAACAAGTTCACCAACTTTTT
>CAYJIN010000062.1:0-3857 GCA_964370245.1 uncultured Desulfovibrionaceae bacterium | reverse complement strand
ACTTCTGAATGTGGGCGAGGAATAACGTGAACGCTAACAAGTTCACCAACTTTTTGTGCAGCAGCAGCGCCAGCATCAGTTGCAGCTTTTACAGCGCCAACATCACCACGAACTAAAACAGTTACTAAACCGCTACCAACTTGTTCTCTACCAACTAAAGTAACGTTAGCAGCTTTTACCATTGCATCAGCAGCTTCAATTGCGCCAACTAAACCTTTTGTTTCTACCATTCCGAGTGCATCTGAAATTTTCATAATAATTTTCCTTAATCTTGTTGATTCAATCAACTGTATTTTTTTGAGGAATTTCCTCGTTATTTTCTAAGTCAATAGTGAAATATTAAAGAACTTTTTTAAGTTCTGCAATAATCATATCTGTAATAGCATTCACATCAACAGCAGCTGAACTTGGTTTTGAACAGCATGAGCAAGTGCCTGCCTGACAAGCAGATTGTGCTGATTGCGCATATGTGCTTGGTGATGAATAATTTGATGATGGCATTGGAGTTGAATATACATTGTCATTCAAATCATAAGCAACTCTTCTGATATTGAGTAAGTGCATTGGAGTTACGTTATCAGAAGTTGCACTTCCACCAACACTACCGCAACCTAATGTAAAGGATGGGAAGAGATTTGTTGTGAAGCCAACAGCACCTTGAGTTGAAGGAGTGTTTACTAATAAACGTGAAACAGGTTTGCGTAAACCAAATTCACGAATAACAACTTTATTGTTTGAGTGCATTGCTAATGTGTGGCCAATACCGCAGTTTTCAAGAAGTGAAATACAAAGCTGACAAGCTTCTTGCCAATCTTCCACAACATAGAAACCAAGAAGAGCAGTTAATTTTTCTTTTGAGAAAGGATAGTTATGACCAACGCCTTTTTCATCAGAAATCAAAATACGTGTGTTTGGTGGAACTTCAATGCCAGCAATTTTAGCAATTGTAAGTGCATTACGTCCAACAATAGCAGGGTTCATGCTGCCATCAGGTCTTTCCATAATGCGTTTAACTTTTTCAAGTTTTTCGCCTTCAAGGAAATAACCACCTTGTTGAATAACTGTGTTTCTTACTTGATGTGCAATACAAGCATCAACAATAATTGATTGTTCTGAAGCACAGATTGTTCCATTATCAAAAGTTTTACTTTCAAAGATTTTGCTTACAGCATCTTCAATGTTTGCTGAACGTTCAATATAAGCAGGAACGTTACCAGCACCAACACCAAGAGCAGGTGTGCCTGAACTGTAAGCCGCTTTAACCATGCCAGGGCCACCAGTAGCAAGAATAAGATCAGAAATCTTCATAAGTTCGTGGCTACCTTGAATGGTTGGAACATTGATGCAGCTTACTAAATCAGAGCAGAAGCCTTGTTTTGTAAGAACATCTTTTATGATTTCAACTGTTTTTTGAATACATTTTTTTGCGCTTGGGTGAGGAGTAAATACAATAGCATTTCCTGATTTAAGCGAAATAATTGATTTGTATGCAGTTGTTGAAGTTGGGTTTGTTGATGGAATAACACCAGCAATAACACCAACTGGAACAGCAATTTCAGTAATTTTATTGATAGGATCTTCGTTGATGATACCAACTGTTTTCATATCTTTGATAGCTGAAAAAAGCTTTTCACTTGCAAGCAAGTTTTTGAGCTTCTTATCTTGCACTTTACCATAGCCTGTTTCTTCAACAGCCATTTGTGCAAGCATTTCTGCATTTTGTGAAATTGCAGAAGCAATAGCAGAAACAAGAGCATCAACTTTATCTTGCGGAGTAAGCGCATATTCTACTTGAGCGGTACGTGCAGCACGAATAAGCGCTCTAGTTTCTTGGATTGACAATAAGTCTTTATCTAACATTTATAATCTCCTTGTCAGTGACAATTATTACTATATTTTTGAAAGTGCTGAAATAAGAACGTTTTTATTTGATTTTGAAATTTGTTCTTTGGTAAGACTAAAGCTTTCAATGCCTAGAGCAATTTCGCGTAATCTATTGAGGCTTAATCTTTTTAGTTGTGCAACAGTATATTTCTTTACTGTTTTTGTTGTTTGCACAACAGTTTTTTCAACTGCTTTTACAACTGTTTTTTCTTCTGAAGTTTCAGGAGCTTTTGCAGATGTAATCTTTTCTTTTACTTCACTTTCTGTTGCTAATTTTTCTTCTTTTGGAAGTTTTTTTGTTGATACTTGCATTTGAGTTTCACTCATTTTAGCAATATTAGCTTCTTCTTTTCTTTCTATAAGAGCTTTCGGTTTTGCTTCAACAGTGCCAACACCACAGCAAGATAAAGCGCTTGAACTTTCTTGAGTGTTTTGTGAAATGTTTTGCTTTAGGTTAATGATTTTTTCAAGCTCAAGATCAGGGCGCGCAATAACATGTTTTGAAATAAGGCAACCACCCATTTGTGAAACCTGCATAGCGCCCGCATCAACTGCGGCTTGTACGGAACTTACATCTTTACTAGCAACGCTGATAGTAACTAAACCACAACCTGCGGATGAGCGTTCAAGCACATAAACATTTGCAGCTTTAAGCATAGCATCTGCCGCTGCAATGGCAGCAACAAAGCCGTGAGTTTCAATAAATCCTAATGCTATCATTATAACACTCCAGTTTAGTGCAAGATTGTTGCAACTTCAATGCCGTTTGCTTTAAAGTGATTTTCCATTCTTTCAATATCTTCAGTAGTTAATGAATAACTATCATTAGGCATATCATACACTCTATCAAGTTGAGCATATTTATGCACACCCATTTTATGATAAGGAAGAATGTCTACACCTTTGAAGTTTTTCAAGTTCTTATAAGGTTCAAGGAATTTCACAAGAGCAAGAATATTTGCATCTTCATCATTCAAACCTTTGAGAGTAGGCAAACGCAAACGCACATTATATCTATTCTCTAATAAGAATTGAAGATTTTTGAGAATGGTATCATTGCGAACACCTGTAAGCTCATAGTGTTTATCATTATCCATTTGTTTCACATCAAAGAGGAACAAATCAACGCTTTCAGCAATTTCTTTAAGCTTTTCAGGTTTTGTATATCCGCAAGTTTCAACAGCAGTGTTGATGTAGTTTTGCTTTAGTGCATGAAGAAGATTGAGTGCGCCTTCATGTTGAGCTAATGATTCGCCACCACCTAAAGTTGCGCCACCGCCTGAAGTATCATAAAAAGGTTTATCTTCTTCAACAGTTGAAACAATTTCAGAAATTGTTTTGTATTCGCCAACAATTGCAAGAGCATTCACAGGGCATGCTGTTGAACATTTACGGCAACCAACACATTCAATTGATCTATCAACAGAGTGAATTCCGTTTTCAATTTTATGAAGATTTACAGGGCAAACATCAACGCATGCGCCACAGTTTACGCAAACATCTTTTTTGAATAAAACATCGATACGGCGTAATTGGCTTTCAGGGTTTGAACACCATTTGCAACGTAATGGGCAACCTTTAAAGAACACGATAGTTCTTATTCCCGGTCCATCATACATGTTGTATTTTTGGATATTGAATGTAAGAATTTTTCTTTCAATCACGACTGTATCCTTTGTCAATCAAGTAATCTTTTTATTTTGTTTCTCTATTTAATAGATAGCCTATCAAATAGAGAAACAGTACATTTAATATTAATAGATGCTTTTTACAAATTAGATTTGATCAAGCATTGTACGGCTGATGATTTCATCTTGAACATCTTTACAAAGTTCAACGAAGAAAGCAGAGTAACCAGCAACACGAACAACTAAGTCACGATAATCTTCAGGGTTTTCTTGCGCTTTAAGAAGAGTTTCGTTTGAGAGATAGTTGAATTGCATTTCACCACAACCAAGAATACTTGCTGTTCT
>CAYJIN010000061.1:0-13381 GCA_964370245.1 uncultured Desulfovibrionaceae bacterium | reverse complement strand
TTTATACATACATGCTTCATTCATATATTAAGAAAATATATAATCAAGACTTTCCTGAAATATTAGACACTGACTCTTCTATAGAATTAATGAATTTGCTTAGTAAACAGTATGCCTTGTTGCCTGAAAAAAATATAGAAGATATGCAAGAACATGTCGTGGGGTATGAGCCTAAGCATGTTGCTGCTATACTTTCTTACTTTAAAAAATCTGAGATGAGTCAACAAAGAGTCTATATAGAAGCCTATGATAAAGATTTAGACCAGTGCTTACTCGTGTATTATTGTGGCGATAACAGCACTGAAGAGATACTTTTAGGAGAAAAAGAAGCATCTATTGTTGCTTCTAAACTTACAACTCAATATTTGGCTAACATTCCTTGTTCTTATCAAAAAAAGATTTGGATAGATTTGCAACAGCAAAACACTTCTCTTTCTATTAATATAAATAATAAAATAGCATATTTGAATTTATGTGGCAAACAAGCAGATTCATTTTCTGCTGAAGAAATCCGCAAAGCGTTCCCTGTGAAGACACCGTCTATTTTTTCTACAAAGTATGCTGATGCTTGGCTTATTATGGATCGTGAGGAAGTGGGCGACGATAATGCTGAACATCTCTATCGCTACATCCAAAAAAATCATGCTGAGCAGGAAATTTATTTTATCTTGAATAAAAACACTCCTTCATGGCAACGCTTAGAAAGAGAAGGCTTTTCTTTACTTGATTATAAATCTTTAGAATTTGAGTGTGCAATAAGAGGTTGCAGTGCTATTATTTCCTCGCACTTTGATTTATATTTATACATACTCGACAAGGCGCCAAAACATCTTTCACGAATAAAGCATTTTTGGCTAAGACATGGTGTTTCACATAACAGCCAAAGCAAGTGGCTCAACGAGCCTATACTCAAGCTAGATCTTTTGCTTTCTTCCTCTACTGCTGAATATAATTCTATTGCTTCTGAAAAAAGTGCCTATGCACACACAACAAAAGAAGTTAAACTTCTTGGGCTTCCTCGCCATGATGCGCTAGTGCCTTTTTGTAAAAAACATGACGATGTTATCCTTATTATGCCTACTTGGCGCAGAGAACTTCAACACATTACAAACAAAGAAGAACTAGAGAAACATAGTTATATACAACATTGGAATTCTTTATTGCAATCATCAAAAATGCAAGAACTTGCTAAAAATTCTAATAAAAAAATTATATTCTTCTTACACCCTAGTGCTCAAAAATATACAAAGTTGTTCAACATTCCAAAATATATTGAAATAGCACAACAGCAAACACATAAAATTCAAGATTTATTTAAAGCTGCAACATTTATGATTACTGATTACTCTTCTGTTGCTTTTGATATGGCTTTTCTAGAAAAACCCGTTATCTATTATCAATTTGATAGTGAAAGCTTTTTTGAAAAACAATGGAAAAGAGGATATTTTTCCTACGAAGAACATGGCTTTGGCCCTGTTGCCACGAATGAAGAAGAGCTTTTGCATGCAATAGAAATTTTACTTTCTTCTCCTCTTTCTGAAAAATATACAAGTAATATAAAAAATGTTTTTCCATTTAGAGATGGAAAAAATTGTGAAAGAGTGTATAAAACAATTTGTAACAGCATGAAAATTACTCTTTAAAAAAACTACAAACTATTATTGGAAATTACAATGTATACATTTGCTATTCTAAAAAGGATTTGGAAAGAATTATCCTCATCACGCAAAAAACAATTTATTGTTTTAACCCTTTTCACAATACTTGTAGGTTTTACTGAAATTAGTGTTGCTGGTTTTATTTCAGTTTTAGGTATAACACTTTCTTCCCCTGACAGCATACAAAGCATACCTATCATCCATCAGCTTTATGAATTAGAATTTATTAAAAATATCCCTCTTTCAGAAGCTGCGAAACCTATCATATTAATATTATTATTAATCGTTATTGCTAGTGCTATTAAATGTCTTCTTAATATGATAATGACTCTTCAAACTTTTAAAATTTCTCAAACTATTTGTTGGGATTTTGCAGAAAAACTTTTTAAAAATTATATGCGAGCACCATATCTATGGCACTCACAAAAAAATTCTGCTAATTTACATACGCATCTTGTTTGGCGTGTTAATGTTGGCATCTATTGTTCATGTGTTTTGACTATTTTTAGTAAGCTTACCATTGCTATTTTCTTGGCTGCAAGTGGTTTTATTATTGCCCCATTTGAATTTTTAATTTTTTGCAGTTTGGCAAGCTTTTTCTCTCTTCTTGTGTATAAGTTTACACAAAGTAAAGCAAGTGCGTGTGGCGAAGAGCTAAAGGAAATCAACTTAGGAGCTAACAAACTAAGCCTTGCTGCATTACATGGATTACGAGAAGTGCAAATCTATAATCAACAAGAAGCATTTGAAAAAGCCTATACGCAATACGCAGCCCCTGCAATTTCTGCTATGACACGTTTGGGAATTTATCCTTCCATTCCAGCATGGGTTTTAGAAACAATAGGAATGGCGCTTTTATTGCTTGTTGTTTTTATTATGAGCTATAGAGGAGCAAATCTTGTTGAAATTTCAGGAACTTTAGCCATGCTTGCCGCTATTTCATGGCGTTTGCTTCCATCGATGACAGCAGTAGTAGGTAATATTTTGCAACTAAAACTCTATTATGCACAAGTTGAGCTAATTTTAGATGATCTTGATGTTGAAAATTCACCTGCAATTAATGCACATACACCTTTTGAAAAATCGTTAGAATTAAAAGAGGTTTCTTTTACTTATCCTAAAGCAAACGAACCATCACTTGAAAATGTTTCATTTAAAGTTTCACATGGGCAGATGGTAGGAGTTGTAGGAGTTTCTGGTTCAGGAAAAAGCACACTTATTAGCATTATTTCAGGTTTATATGCACAATCATCAGGAAAAATTTTGATTGACGATAAAGAAGTATGCTCATCTCCTGGTTATCTTAAAATTGGTTATGTACCACAAAGCCCTTACCTTATGGATGCAAGCCTTGCTGCAAACGTTGCTTTTTCTGATTTTGGAAATGAACCAAATATTGAAAAAGTTATGCATTGTTGCCGCTTGGCCGCTATGGATTTTATCGACGAACTTCCATTAGGTGTTGATACGATACTTGGTGAACGCGGAATGCGCCTTTCTGGTGGGCAAATACAGCGTGTTGCTATCGCTCGAGCACTCTATAGTGATCCTGATATTCTCTTGTTTGATGAAGCAACAAGCGCTCTTGATGGTGCGGCTGAGGTTGCCATACAAAAAACTATTGTATCCTTGCATAAAAATATAACTATTATTATTATAGCACACCGCTTGAGCACTGTTGAAGAGTGTGATTCTATTCATTGGTTAAAAGATGGCACATTATACCGCTCAGGAAAGGTAGAAGAAATTTTACCTGAATATTCACAATTCTTAAAAACAAAAAGCACTGAATATATTTCATAATCATTTGTATTTAAACAAAATGTAAATCTATAAAACACTTGATTACTATAACCCAAGAGGTTCTTATGTCTGCACAATTACAAATAAGTTTTATTATTCCTGCCTACAATGTTGAAAATTATATTGGAGCAACACTTGAATCTATCCTCTCAATAAAAGACTTAAGCTTTGAAATCATTGTTGTTGATGACAACTCAACTGACAACACAAAAGAAGTAATTTTAGCCTATGTAAAGAAGTATCCATTCATAAAGCTCTATACCAATGAAAGAACAAAAGGAGTGAGTGGCGCAAGAAATACTGCTCTTATGCATATGCAAGGTAAAACATGCTTTTTCTTAGATGCTGATGATTTAATTATTTCTTCTTCTATTAATTCTCTTTTTGATTGCATGGAAAAACATGATTCACCCATTGTCCGAGGAAATTTACTTATGCTTTGCTACCAAAGGTGGCTTGTCTATAATTTTCCAACATTCATTCCTAAAGATACAAATCAATATCCCCACGGTCATTTTGCTCAACATTTATATGACTCTGAATTTTTAAAAAACAATTCTATTTTTTTCCCTGAAGATTGCTCTATGGGGGAAGATCTTACTTTTTTTTGCAAAGTATTCTGTTTAGCGAAACTCTCAAACACTATACCATCAATAAGTGATTACATATACGTTTATAGAATAAATCATAAAGAAAACAACCCACGTGTAAATCACGCATTATCATTTATGAAGCATTTTACATATATCAGACAACATTTAGATGCACATAATAAATTACACTTTTTCCCCTCATATATGCAAACTCAATTTCCTCATCGTTGGCTTGATTTAGCCTACTATGCCCATAAAGATTCTCAAGAAAGTATAGAAAAATATTTAGCTGATTGCGCACAAATGCTATCAGGTAAAGAAGTAGAACTTGCACCTATTCTAAAACCTGAATTACGCGAACAATCAAAAGCTTTTTGGGAGGCGTGTAATACAGGAAACACTCATGACATGCTTTTAGCCATCCAAAAAACAAATCTTGTACAGCCAGTTAGTCCATATATGGGTATTAAAAAACACCAAATAAAAAGTCCTTTTTGGAAATTTATACGAATTTTACATAGGGTTAAAAGCGTTTTAAATAATCCCAAAAACCTTAAGAGCTTTCATTATGTTTATGAATTAGAAAAAAAATCAAAAAAGTTTCTAAAGTATGTTACACAGCAATAGACTTCAGGGATAATTCATTTTTGAAACCTCACTAATACTCATTACTACTTCTTGATTTTAATATTTTAACCGCATAGGTATTTTATATGATTTTTACTTCTTACGAATATCTTCTTTTCTTTCTTCCTCTCATGGTTTTCGGATATTACTTTTTTACTGCTAAATCTAGATCTGCAGGAATTTCATGGATAATTTTAGGAAGTTTCTTTTTCTACGCTACTTGGGATCCTATTTACCTTCTACTTTTAGGCGGATCAATAGCAGTGAACTATGTAATAGGACTTTGGATTAGACAATCAAATCAGCTCAAAGCGAATAGTAAGTTCAAGCTAGCTTTAGGAATTTCTTTCAATATTATTTTGCTTTCTTATTATAAGTATACGAATTTTACTATTAATCTAGTAAATGATATAATTGGAACAACTTATCATCTTGAGCACATTGTTTTACCACTTGCAATTAGTTTTTTCACATTTCAACAAATAGCTTGGCTTATGGATCAATATCGAGGTGACATAGTCTCTTGCTCTTTTAGTGAATATGTATGTGCCGTAGTGTTTTTCCCGCATCTTATAGCTGGACCTATAGTGCGGTATGCTCATTTAGTTCCACAATTCCAAGATAATAGCCTGCGTAAAATTCACTGGGAAAATATTGCAAAAGGATTTTTCTTTATTTGCTGTGGCGCATTTAAAAAAATTGTAATTGCAGATTCACTCTCGCAATACGTTTCCTATGGTTTTGACTCTGATATGGTTTTTACCTTTATACCTGCCTGGGAACTAGCACTAAGCTACTGCTTTCAAATTTATTTTGATTTTAGCGGTTATTGTGACGTTGCCATTGGTTCTGCTTTGCTCATGAATTTTAATTTGCCTGAAAACTTTCACTCCCCTTACAAGGCAAAAAACATTCAAGAATTTTGGCGCACATGGCATATCACACTAGGCGATTTTCTCACTCGTTATCTTTATATTCCTCTTGGAGGAAGTCAAAAGGGTTTAAGGCGCACGTGCATAAACGTGTTTCTTGTAATGGCTATATCTGGAATATGGCACGGCGCTGGCTATGGGTTCATTTTATGGGGTATTTTACATGGCAGTGCCATGGTTATTCATAGATTATGGAAGCACTATAACATGAAAATGCATTATACTTTAGGCTGGCTAATCACCTTTACTTTTGTTACTTTAACATGGGTTTTCTTTCGTGCATTAGATTTGGATTCAGCTTTTAGAATTTATCGTGGCCTTTTTGGATTAAACGGCATAACTCTTCCAGAAGTTTTTGAAACATATCTTCCAGCTTTCCTACCTTTTCAGTATGTAAACAGCGAAGCTTTGTTTAGTACAGGCACTTCAGGCGTTTTTATGCCAATAGTGTTATTGCTCACTTCTTTTATTTTAGTCTTGCTCGGACGCGAAATAAACACCTTGTGGAATAAGGTAAATTGGGAGCATAAATCTACTCCTGTATTGCTCGCTTTGGCAAGTGGTGTGCTTTTATTTATTACCTTTAGCAAAATGATAATAGTACCACATACTGAATTTATTTATTTTAATTTTTGAGGATTGTATGAATAGTTATAAAAAATATACTCTACTTGGCATAATTACTCCACTTTTATTGTTTCTATTTTATATATTGATCATGTTTTTTACAGATCCTCTTCAGCTTTACCATAAATCTTACTTTAAAGAAAATGCACTTGAAGAAAACATGCGTCATCAAGCTGCAGGCATTATAAACACCTATGACTTTGATAGTATAATTCTTGGTAATAGTTATATGGAAAACACTTCTGCCAAGCAATGTAACACGCTTTTTGGTGGAAATTTTGTGAATATTAGTTTAGGGGGAAGTTCTAATTTTGAGCGTTCTATTGTTTTGGAATATGCCCTTAAAAAGAAGAAAATTAAAACTGTAATTTCCGTCATTGACACCAACACAAACCGCACAGGTAGTCAAAATTATCCTTTTGATTTGTGGGGAATGCTCTATGATGAAAATTTAATTAATGACTTTCGTGTCTATTTTGATTTGCATTATTTTAGCAGTATCTTTACCCCAGCTCGTAACATTGAAATAGATCGTCCAAATGCATGGTATAAAGACCCGTGGTATACTGCACGATTAGGAGGCCTTGACAATTGGATAGAAAATATTTCTAACCATCAAGTGAGAAATTTTCTTTTAGTGGATTTACCTAATGCTAAAAAAGCTGGTTTACAGGAAAATAAAGAAGTGGGTGAGCAGCGTAAACAAGAAATAAAAGCATTTATTAAAGAAGTTATGGGCGAACAAGCTTCACGCTATCCTGACACTCAGTTTATCTATATTTTTCCACCTTTTTCTCGCTTGTTTTATGCATATACCAATTACGTTGGGAAAATTTCAGAATATTATTACTGGCATGAAGCTATGCTTGAAGCCTCTGAAACTTGGAAAAATATAGAAGTCTATGCATTTGCAAATGAAGAATATACAGAAGATATTAAAAATTATATAGATACTAACCATTTTGATGAGTGGATTGGTTCAGATATGATGAAAAATATTGCTGCTAAAAAAGGAAAAATAACTCGCGAGAATATTGCTGCATATCTTGATTTGTTGAAAGAAAATATTGCCAATTTCAATTTAGAAAGTATTGCAGATTATGTTGCGGAGAAGATACAAAAGACAACACCCCTATAATTAAGGGGTGGTCTTTATAATTATTTTGCCAAACATCTATGGGCTTATAACAACAAAAGCTAAAGATATTATTTATATTTATAACTATTTAGTCAACTTATCATAGTGCTGCTCATCATTGTGCTATTCATCATAGTGCTGAGTTGACTTTTTAGTTTTAAACAAATCATCCCCTTTTTCAAGGCGTTCTTTTTTTGAATGTCTAGTTCTATGCGCTTGTGAAGAATGCTTTCTACTAGGATTTTGTATCAAATTTTGCATATTTTTTGATCTTGTAGTACGGCTTGATGTTTTTTTATCTTCTTTTATATCTTTTTCTCTTTCTCTACTATTCTCTCTCTGCGCTGCTTTTTCTTTATTCTTTATATCAAGAAAAAGCACACTTGCTAAAGCAAAAAGTGTGTATGCTATAGGACTAAAGGCATGTGAAAGAAGAACCCCCGCAGCACAAAATCCAAGTAAACTTACACGTAAATACATGTAGAGACTTTGTTCATCCGTCGATAAAAAGCTTGCTTTTGAGCCGTACATAGAAAGGCGATATATTGAATAAAGTATTGCTAAAAATGCTCCCCCTCCCAAAAATCCAAGCTCTACAAGTATTTGAAGAAAAGTGTTATGGGAAGCCTTCCATGGCCCATCGGTAAGAGTTCCAATGCCTGTCATAAATTGCCCAATGCCTACACCAAGAATTGGTCTTCTCAATGCAACTTCAATGGCATTTCCCCAAATAGAAAGCCTACCTGCACTTCCTTCAGCAAAGTTGTAGTCCGTGCCATCAATAAAAGCTTGCATACGCAGCCAAAGCTCGTCGCCTGCCATAGCCATAAAGATACTCGAACCTATAGCACAAAGAACAATAAGGAGAATACGCCTTTTTTTGGCTAATATAATACAATATATTGTAATTGCAATAAGCGCAAGAAGCCCCCCGCGCGAACCTGATAAAGCAATGCTTGCAACGCCACCTCCTATAGCGAAAAGTGAAACAATTTTCATCATTTTACTTTTACTACCTATTCCATATAAAGCAAAAGGAAGATATGTCACACAAAGAAGAGCAATATCATTAGCATCATAAGTACTACTTACATTGACACGTCCTCCTACTTTTTGTGAAAGCATTTGGATTGATATAAGAAGTAATACACTAATAATACAGAGCAACAAGCTTTGCATATTCCTTCTGCCAAGCCCTACTACTAGAGATGTCGAAAGAAGTGTACGCAGAAAATCTATATATTCTTCAAGAGCTGGTCCTTTATAAACGCTAAAAGGAATTCCTAAAAAAGCTACGACTAAAATAACTATAAAATATTTCGAAATTGGTGTTGAGCGCAGAAAATGAGTAAGATCTTTAGTGTTAGTTGCAAGAACAACCACAAGAGCAAAAGCAACACTTACCACGCCTAAGCGAAAAGGGGCAAAAAAAGGGAAAAGCTCTTGAAAGCGACCTAAAGTGATAAAAATAAGAAACCAAAGAGCAAAGTTAGCTATAAAGTACATATTATTATTTCCACACCCCAGGAAGAGCATCTTTTTTTCTATTGAGCATTCTATTTAGTATAAGATTTATTCCCCAAGTAAAAAATGGTAGAGGGTCTTTTATATTCCAATCATCATTTGCATCATAATTGGTTGGATTTAAAATCATATTTTTTAGATAATCTAAAGAGTTTGAAGATTCTTTGCACTCTGCAATAATTCGTAAAATATCACCGCCAAGCCAGCGTGTTCGTGTTTCATTTTTAGCTTTTTGAGAGATAAAATTATTTTTACCAAGCGATAGCTGTGCATAGTAAAAAGGATATTCCATTTCAGCGGCTATATTATGTTTTACAGAACCCCAAAAACGCGGGTTAGCATCAATCAAATACGACTTGCAATTCTTTTCATCATAAATAAAGTCCATTTGACAAACACCATTCCATGAAAGATGTGTGAGTATTTTCTTGAAAGATTCTAAAGCATCAGGATAGTACTGTGTTAAACGCGTGGTGGATTGCCCAACACGTAGTGGATAGTTTGTTATTAATTTATATGAGTCAGAGGCGATATGCTCTCCATTATAAAAAATTCCACAAGCACCAATAAGCTGCCCTTCTATAAGCTGCTGAACAATATAATTTTCAGGATTATTTATTTCTTTTGAAGTAATTGCATAAAATTCTTCAAAGCTGTTAAATTTTTGCATTCCCCAACCGCCGCCACCTTGTTTTGGCTTTACAAGAATAGGAAAAATAATATCTTCACGATTAAATGTTGAAGCAAAAATTTCTGTTAATTCCCATGTTTGAGGAGTATAAATATCAAACTCTTTTGCAAGTGCAGTCAATGTGCCTTTTGCGTGAAGTTTTAACGCATCTTCATATTTAGGAAAAAGGAAATTTACACCTGAATTTTTCAAAATCTCTTGATTTTTTAAACAAGTAAAGGTCTCTTCCAAAACAGGAACAAGAACATCTATTTGATTTTCTTTCACAAAATCACAGATAGTTTCAATAAAAGCTTCTTGCTCGGTAAAAGGCGAAGGATAAGTCATACGTCCTTTGCAATAACGTGACATACCAGCCATTGTGAAAGAGCTTTTATCGCCAATATAGACTTCAAAACCTCTGGCGGCAAGGTTGCAACATATGGCATAAGCTACACGCGTATTTCCAGATGTGACAAGAGCTTTAGGCATTATAAATTCCTTTTATAAATTTATTATTCTTCGATGTTAATAAAATCAACATTATCCATTCCCACTAAATGTTTATAACTCTCTCTTTTTCTTAAAACTTCAACTTTATCATCTTCCACAGCTATAATTTCAGCACGAGGAAAGGCAAAATTCATAGCATACGAAGAAAAATAAGCACCTGCATCCATAATTGCAAGAACATCACCCTCTTCTAACTTCGGAAAAACTTTACCTCTATATAACCAGTCAGAACGAGTGCAAACTCTTCCTGTCACAACATATTCTTGATGAAGCGGACGATTCAAATCATTGGCAAGTAAAGCTTCATGCAATTCAAAATCACAAGGAAAAGCGTGTGAAAGTCTGCCCCCATCAGTAATAGCATAAGGCGGCTTTTGCGGAGGATTTTTTATCGAATTTACACGAGTAAGCATAAATTCCCACTGGCTCGTTAGCATACGCCCTGGCTCAATAACTAACATAGGTACAGAAAGTTGATGTTCTTTACAAAAAGAATGCAATTTTACTGCAATAGCCTTGAAATATTCTCGTAATTCTTGATATGGTTCAAGATAAGCACTTTTAGGCAATAGCCCAAAAAGTCTATAAAGGGCATATTCTTTACTTGTCATATTTTTACTGGTAGATACACCCATGCCACCACCAATATCTAAAATTTGTATGTTTGCATTATAAACATCTTTGAGCATTTTTATAAATTCTAAAGCTTTTTCCGTGCAATGCACATGATAATTACTGTCTTTAGCATTACTCATTGTATTAAAATGAATTGCACACACATCAAAGTGTTCAGCATTGTCAAAAAGCAATTTCAATACTTTATCCATGTCGTCCGAATTTATAAAAACGCCTAACTGCGTATCAAGACTCATCCCGAGCCTAATTCCTATTCGAGCTTTTTTATTTTGTTCCTTACATTCTTTTAAAGCAACATACACTTCTTCTATATTATCGATATTTATTTGAGCGCCTACCGATACTGCGTGAGCAATTCCTTTGTGTGATTTATCTACACCATTAAATACAACTTTTTCAGGTGAAACGCCAAGGCTTTGAGCAACCCAATATTCATAGCCTGAAATAACTTCTGCCCCAACGCCCATATCATGTAAAATTTTTAAAATTCCAGGAATACAATTTGTTTTATAAGAATATGTTATCATTGATTTTTCAAACAAATCATTTAAGATTTCTTGAACATTTCTCACATGTTCTTGCAAAGCTTTTTTATGAACAACAAGCAAAGGAGTTCCATACTCTTTGGCAAGTTTAACGCATGAAGTATTTCCAACTACGAGCTCTCCTTTTTCATTACTTTGCAAATTCCAAAGTGCTGGACTAGGAGTGCCCTGTTTTATCTGCTGAGCTATAGAGTATTTTTTTAATTTTTTGCCTATGAAGTTTATAATTTTCACAGCTTTCTCCAGTTGTATTAATAATAAATGCTTTTTATAGTTGTTGTAATTGCTTTGCTTAAGATTTCTTTATTCTCTCATTACATTCTTTTACTTTTTCCCTTTAGGATTCCAAGTTACAAAAACTTCGCCTTGCCATAATCTTACTAATCCAAACATGGCGGCGGCACTTTGCAAGATAAAGAGTCGGCTAATTCTGCCAATCACTTTAGCTTTTTCACCTAAATAAGCACAAATAAGAAGTGCGAAAGCTCCTAAAAGCCCTAAAACAGGAAAAACACCCTCTGCAAATAATGCTGAAATTATAAAAAGCACTAGCCATGGAAGAGTCATCCATCTTAGTATTTTATGACTGAAAAACTGCCATAAAAATCCATAGCATTTTTTATCAAGTAAAGCTTTGAAGTGTGTGAAGAATACATACCATGATTGAGTCATAATGCGTGTTTGGCGTGCAAAGGCATTACTATCATCCTCTGGCGGTTCACTTATCAATGCTGAAGGCATAGCAATTGCTTTTTTTTCTTCCAAAATAATATGAATAGGGTGTGCTAAATCATTAATAATTTTTTGCGGAAGTTCACGATAATATTCCTTACGCATAGCGTAAATGCCACCGTCTGCTCCTGCAATACCGTATAATGCACCTTCATAATTTTTAATACATTCTTCGTATTGCCTATAAATACTTCCTGCTGTTTCATTGCCATCTTCATCAAGATATACACTTCGCCCGCTTGCTAACCCTATTTGAGGATCGGCAAATGGCGCAACAATCTTACGCATTGCATCTTTATGGAGCATGCTATCAGCATCTGTAAAGAAAAGTATTTCACTTTTTACTTCTAAAACTGCTTTATTTAAGGCTTTTGTTTTGCCCTCACGCGGTTCTTGACGCAAAAGACGTATTCTCTCTCTTTCAGTATTTTCCTTTTCCATATATGATTGAATAATGGCATCTGTTTTATCAGTGCTTTCGTCAGAAATAATAAAAAATTCAATCTTATCTTTAGGATAGTCTAAGGAAAGAAAATTTTCAATTTTTTCAGCAATCACCTTTTCTTCATTATATGCTGAAAGTATTATACTTACAGAGGGCAAGTCTTCATCTGAAGAATATTCTGATTTTACTTTATATCCTTTGATTTTATTTAAAATAATAAGGCAAAGAGGATAAATAAAAAGAGGATAAATTAGAAGGAAAGCGAATAGCCAAAATAAAAAATTCATAAATATTCCTCCTATGCTCCATTTTCTTTTGAAGAATTATATAAAAAGCTTTTTATAGCTTCAAAATCATTTTCTTTTACTTGATCGTGCGTAGGCAAAGTTATAAGGTTTTCTGCTAAATATTTAGCACCCTTATACAATTCGTCAGGATTAGCTTGAATTTCTGCCAAGTGTGGCTTTAGCTCTTCCACCGCATAAAGAGGAAGTGGAAAACCACGGCTTATTCCTAGTTTTTTTGCTCTTTTTCCATTTTCAGCTTGTAGAATTGCTTTAATACATTTTTCATACCCTTCTTTTGGTAGCAAAGGGTAACGCAAATAGATTGCTTTTGTTTCAGGCATTTTTAAAATTACACGCAATTCTTCACTCGAATTTACGAGATTTGAATATTTTTCAGCCCATTTTCTACGCAAAATATTTGTATTTTCCAATAATGGTAAACTTGCCCTTAAAAGCCCTATGCGATATTTTGACATTGGACCATCGGGAAAATCAGGTTCAAAAATAGATGCACCTATATTGAGAAAAGGCAAAGATGCAGGAATTGTGTAAAAAAATGGTTTGCGCAATAAGTAAAGGGCAAAAGCTTTTATTATTGTTGGCAAAGCACTCACTATGCTTTGAGAGTGTTGATTTTCTGATTTAGCATAA
>CAYJIN010000060.1:5048-13657 GCA_964370245.1 uncultured Desulfovibrionaceae bacterium | reverse complement strand
CAATGAAACATTTGATTCAAAATTATTGGAAGATTACAACCCTTCACATCCTTTAGCCTAAAAAAGCGGGATAAGAACGGGATAAACCACCCAACACAAAAATTTAAACACAAAAAAAGACCTTATGATTTTCATCGTAAGGTCTTGATTTTTCAGGTGGTACCCGAGAACAGACTTGAACTGTTACGGCCGCGAAGCCGAGGGATTTTAAGTCCCTTGTGTCTACCTATTCCACCACTCGGGCACGAAACTAAAAGAAAGCGACTTTCCTTTAGCGCGAAAAAATAAATAGCACTTCTCTATACGCATTGCAAGCTTTTTTTTCACTTTTTTTCACTTTTTTTTATTTTTCTCAACTTTTCCTTTATTCATGCACATTTTTCGTTTTGCCATTCTCTATTCAATCTAAAGAAAAATTTAATTTTTAATGAATATCTAACTTGTCATTTCACTTACTTTGACTTAATATATAGAAAGCAAAACAAAGATGAGGGAAATATGCCAAAAATTCGTGCCGATCAATTAGTAGTTAACCAAGGGCTTGCAGAATCAAAAGAGCAAGCTAAGCGCCTTATTATGGCAGGAAAAGTTGCAATTATCCCAAATGATAAAAAAGATAATTATAAAAGCGAAGATTTAATTTTAGTTGCAAAACCAGGGCATCCATACCCTGACACTACGCTACTCTGCCTTATTGGGCAAGAGCGCTTTGTGAGCCGTGGTGCATATAAACTATTGACTGCACTCGAATATTTCAATCTTGATGTAACTGATTACACCTGCCTTGATGCTGGCGCTTCAACTGGTGGCTTCACCGATTGCCTACTGCAACACAATGCAAAAAAAGTGTATGCCGTTGATGTTGGCACTTTGCAATTACACGAAAGATTAAGAGCTGATCCGCGCGTTATTTCAATGGAAAATACAAATATCCGTTATGGCGAAAAAGATTTAATTCCTGAAGAATGTGATATCTTAGTTGTTGACGTTTCCTTTATCTCGCTCACTCTTATTTTGCCTGCCTGTATGCAATGGCTAAAAAAAGATGCAAAAATTCTTGCGCTTATAAAACCACAATTTGAAGTCGAACCTTCCATGACAAAGAAAGGAATTGTTCGTGAACAGCAATATATTGATTTTGCAATTGATAAAGTAAAAAATTTCTGTGAAGAAACTCTTCCTCTTGATTTTCATGGTCTTGTTCCTTCTGCAATTAAAGGCCCGAAAGGCAATCAAGAATATATTGCTTATTGGACAAAAAATATCTAATTCATTTACTTATTTTCTTCACAATCCGAAAAGGAAATTGCATGTCTAACATGATACAAAAAATTAAAGATGAACCTAAAAAAGTTCTCATAATAAAGCAAAGACAACTCGGCGATGTTCTTATGGGAACAGCCAGCATTGAAGCCTTGAAAAAAGCTTTTCCAAACGTACAAATTGATTTTCTTACTGAAAAAAAATGTGCCCCTATTCTTGCAAATAATCCACACATAAATAATTTATATCTTATTGATAAAAAAGAGCAAAACTCATTTCTAAAGCAAATTCTTTTTTATAAGAAAATTGCTAAAAATAATTATGATACTGTTATTGCTCTGCAAACTTTACCACGAGTCATTTTACAAGTGCTTTTTTCAAAAGCGAAATATCGCTTAGGGCCTTATTCAAAAGCGTATAAAAATATTCTTTTCACACATCTTGTTAAGGTTAATAAAGATTATCCTGCAATTGAAAACATTGAAATTCTTGCACCTTTTGGTATTGAAAAACCTGAAAAAATTACTGGTAAACTCTACCTCACTGACAATGATATAGCCAAAGCCAAGAAGCTTCTTTCAGAAAACGGTTTTGATTATGCTGATGTAGAAAATAAAAGTAAAAAACTTATTGTAGCTGATTTAACTCACAAAGATTTTAGACGAGCCTACCCACCAGCACACTACACAAAACTTATCAATTATATACAAGAAAAAATCCCAAATGCTTATTTCTATTTTCCTTACGCTCCAGGCGAAGAAGAGCAAATAGAAAATTGCACTACTGATATTATAGCTAAAGATAGAATAATCATCCCTAGGGAATGCCCGCCTCTTTCCGTTTCTGCAGCAATTACTTCATTGGCAAACTATCAAATGGGCGCTTGCTCTTACCCACGCCATTTAGCAGTTTCCTTTGACACGCCTTCAACAAGCTTTATAGGAATAAGCCATACTAATTGGGATTACAAGAGTGATAGGCACTTAGTTGTTCGCGCAGGAATTGATTGTCAACCTTGCTTGAATCATCGCAAATGTCATAATCCGCGTTGTATGTACGAACTACTACCTGAATTAATTCAAGATAAAATAGTTGAACATATATTGAAATATAGCTAATCTCTTACATTTATCTATTTATGTTTGACTTTATATTTTTCAAAAACTATACTCTTTCTTTGTGCGTAAAATAAGAAATATTTCCCTCATTCTCTAAAAAAGGACTGACTATGCTTTACACAACTCTTGGTAATACAGGTATTAATGTTTCTAGGCTTGGTCTTGGTTTTATGCGTCTTCCACTTCTTCCTTCAAAAAGCAAAGCGCCTACACCAGGTTCTGTTGATATCAAGAAAACGCTTGAAATTGTTGATTATGCTATTTCAAATGGTGTGAACTATATTGACACTGCTTATTTTTATAATGCAGGATTGAGCGAACTTGTCTTAGGGCACTGCATTGATGAACTAAAAGCTCGTGATAAAGTTACGCTTGCAACAAAACTTCCACCACGTACAATCAAAAAAGAAGCTGACTTAGAAAGAGTTTTTGAAGAACAATGCCAAAAACTTAAAACAGATTATATCGACTGTTACCTTATTCATAATATTAATAGAGGCACAATTTCAAATTATAATGAATTTAAGGCCTTTGAATTTTTAGAAAAACTAAAAAAAGAAGGTCGTATTGGTCATATTGGTTTTTCATTCCATGATCATTTTTCATTTTTTGAAGAAGTTCTTGAAATGTTCGACTGGGAATTTTGCCAAATACAATATAATTTTATTGATGAAGATTTTCAAGCTGGCATGAAAGGACTAAAAAAAGCGCATGCAAAAGGTATGGGTGTTATTACTATGGAATCGCTCAAAGGTGGTTCATTAGCACGCCCACAACCAAATGATGTTGAAGCTCTTTGGGCTAATGATAACCCTGTTCCAACACCGGCTGATCGTGCTTTGCGTTGGCTTTTCAATCAGCCTGAAGTTTCAATTGTATTGAGTGGTATGAATGAAGTTGAGCAATTAAAGCAAAATATTATTTCTGCTTCTCATGCTCCAAATAGTATGACAGAAGAAGAAATTTCACGTTTCACAAAAACAAGAGAAATTTATAAAGCAAGACAAAAAGTTCCTTGCACAACTTGCGAATATTGTATGCCATGCCCTGCAGGTGTTGATATTCCTGCAAACTTCACTCTTTATAATGATAAATATCTTTTTGATACTGAAGCGTATGCAAAGCTTATGTATCAAAATTTATTAGGGGCTCAAAAAAGCTCTGCCGAATATTGTGTTTCTTGTGGTAAATGCCTAAAAAAATGCCCACAAGCAATTAATATTCCAGAAGAACTAAAAAAAGCGCATGAAGATATGCGCCCATCAAATTAGAGGATAGGTTTAGATTATGATTATTTTCCCTGCTGTTGACTTACAAAATGGTAAAGCTGTTCGCCTAAAACAAGGCAAAGCAAATGAAAGCACTTATTATGGTGAAGCCCTTGAATTTGCGCTTAAATGGCAAAATATGGGTGCTGAATATTTACATCTTATTGATTTAGATGGCGCTTTTGATGGCTATAGTGCAAATGCGCAAGCAGTTGAAGATATTTGTAAAAATCTTACTATACCTGTTCAACTTGGTGGTGGCATTCGTTCAAAAGAGCATGCTGAATATTGGTTTGAAAAAGGTGTTACACGTCTTATTATAGGAACAATGGCTCTTGAAGAACCTGAAAAATTTAAAGATTTATGCCAATCATTCCCTGGAAGAATTGGTTTATCGCTTGATGCGTATAAAGGTGCGCTTAAAACTCGTGGTTGGGTGGGCGATTGCGCGCTTAGCTTAGAAGAAGTTCTTCCTCGCGTTGAAGCAGACGGCGCTTCTTTCCTTATTTATACTGATATTGAACGTGATGGCATGCAAACTGGCTTTAATTATGATGCCCTTGAAAAACTTACCACACTCACAAAACTTCCTTTCATTGCAGCTGGTGGCTTAGCAAATATGCAAGATGTTGAAAAAGTATATGAACTCACTAAAAAATCAACTTGCATTGGCGCAATAACAGGGCGTGCAATCTATGAAGGTTCACTTGACCTACTCGAAGGCCTTGAATGGATTAAAGCACAAAATAAATTATAATTTTTAGTATCAAATAAGATTATATCTTAACTATATGAAAACTGGTTTTATTACACTTAGATTGCGTCAAAATATTATATAGTCTTCTAAGTATCTAAAAAAGAAAAGAAATAAAAAAATAATTTAAACCTCTTGCAGAAAAAAGATAAACTTGCTCTGTAAGGGGTTTTTTATCGTATTAAAGATTTAAAGCACAATCTAACACAATAAGAAATTACTTTTTTGTCGAAATATTTCAATAAATTATACTACATTTAATATTCTTCCATTTTGCACTGAACGTCTTGACTAACCTTTCAAAATAGTATATGATTTCAAGAAGTGTTAATATTATTTTATAGAAAACTTTTATCTATTTGGAGGCAATATGGGTCTCTCACGTCGAGATTTCGTAAAGCTTTGCACAGGGACTGTGGCTGGATATGGCGTATCTACAATGTTCCATCCTGCTGTGCATCAAGCGTTGGCTGAAACCCTAACAGGCGAACGCCCACCAGTTTTTTGGATTCAAGGTTCTGGTTGTACTGGTTGTTCAGTAACTATTTTAAATAGCACACACCCTGCTATTGCAGATGTGTTACTTAAAGTAATTAGCTTAGAATACCACCCAACCATTATGGCTGGCGAAGGTGCTCCTGCTGCAGAATACATGTTTGAAGTAGCAAAAAAGAACAAAGGTAAATACTTTGTTGTTGTTGAAGGTGCAATTCCTACTGCTGAAGACGGTAAATTCTGTATTGTTGCTGAAGCTAACCACAAAGAACTTACTATGGTTGACATGCTTAAAGAATTAGCTCCTAATGCAGCTGCAATTTTAGCAGTTGGCACATGTGCTTGTTTTGGTGGTGTTTCTGCTGCTGAAGGCACTGTAACTAATTGCTTAGGCACATCTGCATTTTTACAAGAAAATAAAATTGCAACTCCTGTTGTAAATATTTCTGGCTGTCCTCCACATCCTGACTGGATTGTAGGCACATTAGTTTTAGCTCTTGAAACAATTAAGAAAGAAGGCTTAGAAAAAGGCCTAGCTACTGTTGTTACATTGCTTGACAGCGATGGCCGTCCTACACCATTCTTTGGCGCTAATACACATGAACTTTGCCCACTTCTTCCTAAGTTTGACGAAGGCATTATGTCTTCTGTTATTACTGATAAAGAAGGCTGCCGTTACGACTTAGGTTGTAAAGGTCCTATGGCTATGTGTGATTCTGCAACAAGAAAATGGAACGGTAAAGTTAACTGGTGTATTGAAAACGCACTTTGTATTGGTTGCGTAGAGTCTGACTTCCCAGACGGCAAATCACCATTCTACTACTAAAATTCAGTAGCAATAACATAAGTTATTGTTATCAGGAGTTATTTTTATGGCTGAACAAAAAATTATTCATATCGATCCCGTTACCAGAATCGAAGGCCACTTAAAGGCTGAGGTTACTGTTGAAGGCGGGAAAGTTGTTGATTCAAAATTAAGCGGTGGTATGTTCCGTGGTTTTGAACACCTTTTAAAAGGTCGTGACCCACGTGATGCTCCACAACTTACACAACGTATTTGCGGTGTTTGCCCTGCATCACACGCAATTGCATCAAGTATGGCAGTTGAGCAAGCTTGCGATTGTAAACCAACTAATAATGGCCGTGTTACACGTAACCTTATTCAAGCAGCTAACTACCTACAGTCACACGTTTTACACTTCTACCACTTAGCTGGACAAGACTTTATTCAAGGCCCAGATACAGCACCTTTCGTTCCACGTTTTGAAGATGCTGACCTTCGCTTAGATCAAGCTACCAACCAAGTTGGTGTTGATCAATACCTTGAAGCATTAGAAGTTCGTAGAGTTTGCCATGAAATGGTTGCTTTACTTGCTGGCCGTATGCCTCACTTACACGGTGTTGTTCCTGGTGGTGTTACACAAATCCCTACAAAAGACCAAATCACTGAATATGCAGCTCGTTTTAAATCAGTTCGCAAATTTGTTGAAGAAAAATATCTTCCTGTTGTTTACCTTGTTGGTTCAGCATACAAAGATCTTTTCTCAGTTGCACCTGGTACTAAAAACTGCATGTGCGTAGGCGTGTTCCCACTTAATGAAGATGGAAGCCAAAAATACTTCCCTGCTGGCGTTTACTATGGCGGCAAAGATTATGCTTTTGATGCTTCTAAAATCACAGAAGATCTTAAATATTCATGGTTCAAAGATGCTCACACTGGCAAACACTTTAGTAAAGGTGTTACAGAAGTTGATCTTAAAAAACCTGAAGCATATTCATTCGCTAAAGCTCCACGTTATGATGGACAACCAGTTGAAGTTGGCCCTCACGCACGTATGTGGATTTCTAACAAAGAAATTTCACCTACTGGCCAAAAAATGCTTAAAGAACTTTATGGTATTGATGCTAAAAACTTCCGCGACCTTGGCGAAGATTTAGTATTCTCAATCATGGGTCGTCACGTTGCACGTGCTGAAGAAACATGGCACTTGTTGAATATTGTTGATGTTGCGCTTGCTGAAGTTCAAGTTGGCGAAAACACATACAATCTTCCAACAATTCCTGATAGTGGCGAAGCTTTTGCATTCACAGAAGCTCCACGTGGTTCATTAATGCACTACATCAACATCAAAGAAGGCGTTATTGATAACTATCAACTTATGCCTGCAACTCTCTGGAACTGTTGCCCACGTGATGACAAAGGCCAAAGAGGACCTGTTGAAGAAGCACTTATCAACGTTCCTATGGTTGGAGAATCAGCTGTAAACGTTTCGCGTGTTATCCGCGCATTCGATCCCTGACTTGGTTGTGCCGTGCATGTATTGCACGCTGATGGTTCAGAAATCGAAACTCTTGAAGTTAAGTAATTTTTAGAGTAAGAAAATATTAAAGGGAAGTTCAGTTGAGCTTCCCTTTTTTTTGATTAAATAATTTTCTATATATTAATTGAGATGAAGTACCTCTCTCAAGGCTACTTTTTTATTGCTTTCTGAATATCATCAACTGTCAATTCTGAAATTACTTTATGTGCTTCTATACGATTTTCAAGAGTATTTAAATTGAATTTTTCTTTCTCTAGAGCAATAAAAAATTCTTGCATTTCTTCATTGCTTATTTCAGAAATTGCAGAATGAAAAGTGAGGCTTTGATTGAAAATATCATCTCCTTCAAGTGTAACTGAAACAAGAGCATTATCTGTGCTTGCTTTAGCAATTGAACCTGATATTTTACTTGCATCCTCAGCATCAATCATATCAATAAGAGGATATTTCTTTCCAAATTCAAAACCTTCTGATGGTAACCAAGGGCGAGCAATGAGATGTGTATTATTAAAATGCAAGTCAGCAAAAGAGTTTAATGCAAAAACATAATTATCATAAAATTTTCTAAAAGAAGTTGCGTAAGTATCTATAACAGCTTTGAAACTTCCTAAGATTAGAACTTCTGCGCCAAGTGAAGAATGCATTATAATTTCACCAGTATTCGTGATAGCTGTATGCTTAGCTCCCACATTAATACCAAAAGTTCTTGAACCATCAAGCGCAATTTGCCCGCTATTTTCAATAGTCGCCTTTGAGGCAAAAAATTCTACTCCAGTTGCAACTTCAGCTTCTAGTTTCATATCTCCATTATTTATTGCGCTTATTTCGCCGCCAATAGTAAAGAATTTCAGCCCATACGCCTCTTCATAAACGTCAACAATAATAGTCCCTTTATTCTCTAAATGCATTTTTGATGGAAATCTATTGTAAACTTCCATTCCACTCATCTCATTCCTGATGTCACGCCCTTTTGAAATAACTTCAATTAATGCATTTTCTTCATTGACGAATGTATAGTTTGCTTGTTCGTCAGATTTTTTTCCCCACATGCCTTGCCCAAAACCATATTCATGAACACGAATAATGCCTTTATTGATAAGCGTGCTGTCATTCACGTCCTCGTCAAAAGTTCTCCAAGCGCTTGTACGCTCGCCAGTATTTACAAGTTCAGCATGAGCAACTTTTAAAAAAGAAGAAGAAAATAATGTAATTATTAAAAATAGTGCTGAAATAGTTTTTTCAGATGAAGAAGACATGATGTTTTCCTTAGATAAAGAGAGATAAAAAAGAGGAATATGTTTTTTATAGCCATGTGTCAATAAGATAGATTTTGGTCTATGCGGCACAAAATCCTCACTGCGCATTTTATCTCAAAAATGCTTGTTCGCTA
>CAYJIN010000060.1:0-4948 GCA_964370245.1 uncultured Desulfovibrionaceae bacterium | reverse complement strand
CACAACAAAATGAAGTGACCATTATTTACATTGAAGATAAATTATTAATTATTCAGCTGCTACAGCAGATGATGAACTTTCTAATTTATACACAAGCATGAATACAGGAATTGAAGCTAATGTTCCTAAAAGGAAAGGAGGAAGGTTAGCAATATTTGCAGGAAGAAGAGTCATTTCAATCATTTTTGTCGATGGAGCAACAAGCAAGTACCAGCCAACACATACTGCGAAACCAGTTACTGCACTATACCAAGCAGCTAAACGACTTGAAATTTTGAATTTTACTAAAGCAATATAAGGAATCATCGCTGTAGCACCAATTACACTCCATGAAGTTGTGCAAAGTAAAGCAATAATTTGACCTTCTAAAGTTGCCGCTGCAGCACTTACAACTACGCAAAGAGCAATACCAATACACCAAGTGATTCTATTTGAGCGTTTGCCTGAAATATCTTCTGTGAAAGAAGAAGCTGCGATATGGTAAAGCGCTGTAGTTGTTGACAAAGAAGCTGAAATAACAGCAAGAGCAAATATTTGTTGACCAAAGCTAGGAAGCAACATTTTTGTTAAAACGTTTACCACTTGATCAGGGTGATCAACCGCAGGAAGGAATAATCTTGATAAAGCAGCAATATAAAACATGCCGGCAACAAGAATAAAGATGATAACTGTTGCAATGATAGCGGTTTTTTTCACTTCTTTTTTATCTTTGATAGCAAAGTGTCTTTGAATCATTTGTGGTTGAGCAATTGTTGCAAACGACATAACCAAGACTAGTGAGAAGACAAAGAAACCTTGTGAACCTGAGGAAATGCTGGTGAAACCATTATTTGCATGTTTAGTTGGCTCTAATTCAGCAAGAGCTATAAAACCATCAATCGGGCCGCCAACTTTTGAGAATACTGCAATCATAAGGAAGCCAATACCAATAAGCATTACAAGACCTTGCATAGCTTCGGTATATAAAACACCACGTAAACCACCCCAGAAAACAAAGAAGCCAACGAAAATTGCAAGCCCCCATGTGAGAGATTCGATAGAGTAAGGAAGAAGTCCGCTAAGCATAACTGCTGCGCCTTTCAAAACGCCTGATGCATATACAGAAAGGAATAATGCAAATATAAGCCCTAAGAAAACACGTAATCTTTTAATGCCATGTCCAAGACTTATCAAATGCGCAGGAGTTCTTGCTTGAAGCTGCACTTGTAATTCACGTGTATCCCACGCAAAAACTAAGTAAACTAAAGCAGTTCCAACTAAAGCAACACCTACACCAACAAGCGAAATTTGCACGCCGTATAAATACGCTAAACCAGAAAATCCGATTAAAGCTACAGCTGAAACATAAGTTGCAACATATGCAAATGCTTGAACAATTGAACCAACTTTACCTGTTGTAGTTACATCATAACCAGCGCCTTTTTTAGCAAGCCAAATGAATAGAGCGATATAGGCTACCCAAATTATAACATTAGTCAACATTTCCATTCTTCCTTTTTTTAGGTTAGGTTTTGAGTTTTACTTCCTGTAAATAAAACCCGAAAACAAAAAAAGCCGCCTCCTCACGGAAACGGCTTGTATCAACAAAATTTTAGAATTTAGAGAAAACTACAAGACTCCTTCCCGTGTGCTTACAGGCTGGCTAAAAAAGCTAAAGCTAAAAAAGAAGTTTGATGAGTAGTTTGTCATGAAGTATTAACCTTTTTATAAATTCTTATGTAAGAGATTACAGGAAAATTATTTTCATGTCAAGCATTATTTTTTTCATATTTTCTAAAATATGAGTAGTGCTATTAAACTTGACCACAATACGAATATAGGATAGAAAAAGAAAACTAGACGGAGGATTGTATGTTTGGAATAGGAACAACGGAAATTTTAGTAATATTAGTTGTTGCGTTAATTGTTATTGGCCCTGAAAGCCTGCCTAAAATCGCACGCACTGTTGGAAAAGCAATGGGTGAATTTCGTAAAGTTTCCACCGAATTTCAGCGTACTTTAAATACTGAAATTGCTTTAGAAGAACATCAGCAACGTAAAAAAGAAGCTGAAGAAGAACTGTTTGGTAATAAAAACTCTTCAAGTGAAACTGTTGATACAGGCGCACAATATGAAGGTAAAAAAGACATAAAAAGCGAAAAGGAAGTTGTATAAATTATGACTGAAAAAGAACTGCTCGCTTCACTTTCTGAAAAAACAAATTCTGAACATGCTTCAAAAGAAGAAAATCAAACTTCACAAGATTCAACTCGTGAAGATTTACCTGTTTCTGACGACCAAGCTCTAAACACCAATAATAATGAACCTTTTCACGGCTTCCCTACTCCTGATGATGAAAAAACTTCAGCTGAAATTTCTGAAGAAAATTCTCAAGCAAATAACACTGAAACCTCTGAAGACACTAATTCAAACAATGAAGAACAGCTTCCAGCAAAGTCAAACAGTGAAGTAGCTGAGAATACAAAAAAGAAAAGTAAAAAAGAAAAAGAAAAAGAGAAAAAAGAAGAAGGACCTATGACTCTTCTTGATCACTTAAAAGAATTAAGAGTGCGCCTAACCCGTGTTATTGTTATTCTTTTTATTGGTTTCTTTGCTTGTTATAACTTTGCTGAAATGGCTTATAATTTTCTTGCTATTCCGCTTACAGAAAATATGCCAGAGGGTTCTACTCTTATGTATACATCCCCTCCAGGCGCATTTTTTGTTTATTTGAAGATATCTTTACTCCTCTCATTTTTTCTTTCATGTCCTTTCACTTTCTATCAAATATGGGCTTTTGTCGCTCCTGGCTTATATAAAGAAGAAAAAATTGTTTTACTTCCACTTTCTTTCACCTCTGCATTCTTCTTCTTAGCTGGTGCAACGTTCTGTTATTATTTAGTTTTCCCTATTGCATTCAAGTTCTTTATGGGCTTTGCAACTGCGGAAATTATTCCAATGATTTCAATTGAAGAATATTTGAGTTTTGTCTTAAAACTTCTTCTAGCCTTTGGTTTTGTTTTTGAAATGCCGTTGTTCGCATTCTTCCTTGCACGTATGGGCGTGCTTACACCAGAACGCATGCGTAAATGGCGTAAATATGCAATATTAATAATCTTTATTGCCGCTGCTTTACTCACTCCGCCTGATATTTTCTCTCAACTTCTCATGGCTGCGCCGATGTTGTTCCTTTATGAAGTTAGTATCTTGCTTACAGTGGTAGTTGCAAAAAAAAGAAATGAAAAAAAAGAAAAAGAAGAAAGTGAAGCAGAAGAAAATGCCTAGCATTACTAATCTTTTTCTACTAAAATGAATCTTGCTTTTTAAGCAGAGAGGAAAATATGAACAAATTATTTTCACAAAAAAATCTACTTTCTTTATGCCTTGGATTAGGTGTTTCACTTGTAAGCCCGCAACTTTTCTCAAGTGCAAACGCGGCAACACAAGCGGAAATAGATAATGTAAAAGAAATTTTAGTTGAAAACCCTGAAATTCTCAAAGAAGTTTTAAAAGAACATAAAACACTTCTCAACGAAAGCGTGCTTGAAATTTTGCGCGATAATAAAGTGCTTCTTATTGATATTATTCAACAAGGAGCTGACAGTAAAAGACGTCAGCAATTGCAAGCTCAATGGGCAGAAGATCTAAAAACACCGAAAAAAACAACTCTTGAAGGGCGCCCAAGCCGTGGCCCTGAAAATGCACCTATCACACTTGTTGCTTTTTCTGATTTTGCCTGCACTTACTGTATGCAAGCTGCTGCTACTATTGAAAATCTTCTTGCTAGATATCCAAATCAAATTCGATTTGTGTTCAAGCAATTTGCTTCAGAAGCACCAGTTGCACAAGAGGCTTCACGTTGGTTTTTAGCGGCACTCAACCAAGATCAAGAAAAGGGTTGGAATTTTTACGCAAATCTTTTTGCAAATCAATCAGAATTTTTTGCTAATCCAGACGCTACATTACGCGCCGTTGCAGAGCAAGCTGGGTTAAATTTAAAAGCTCTTGAAAACGATTTGAAGAAAAACCATAAAAAATATTCAACAATTGTTGAAGAAGATATTGCCGATGCAAGAAAATTAGGCTTTACAGGAACTCCATACTTCCTTATGAATGATTTAGTTATTCGTGGGGCTTTGCCTTTGGAGTCATTCATTGATGCGTATTCTTTTGCATTACAAAACATTAAAAAATAAAAGGGTTAGGAGATTCCAATGGCTTCAGTACAAGCGCTTGTCATAACAGGTTTTGGAACAAATTCACATAAAGAAAGTGCTTTTGCCTGCATGCAAAACGGTGCAGACAAAGCAGATATTGTTCATTTTGCGGATATTGGTTCAGGTAAAGTTCGTCTTGACGATTATCAACTTCTTGTTTTCCCAGGCGGATTCTTGGATGGTGATGATTTAGGCGCAGCGCAAGCAGCGGCTCAACGTTGGTTACATTTGAATGATGACAACGGAAAAGCTTTATTAGATTCACTTTCTGAATTTATTGCAAAAGGTAACCTTATCTTAGGTATTTGTAATGGCTTTCAATTATTAGTAAAGCTTGGAATTTTACCTGCTTTAGATAAGAAATATTTCACTCGTCAAGTTTCACTTGCGCATAATGCGTCTGCTCGTTACGAAGATAGATGGGTTCGCTTGAAAGTAAATCAAAATTCACCTTGCGTATTCACAAAAGGCATTGAATTTATTGATTGTCCTGTACGTCATGGTGAAGGGCGTTTAGTTGCTCTTAATGATGAAATTCTTTCACGCATTGAGAATGAAAATCTTATTGCTTTACAATATTGTGATGCAAACGATAATCCAACTCAAGAATATCCTTTCAATCCAAATAATTCACCACTTGCGATTGCGGGTATTACTGATCCAACTGGACACATTCTTGGCCTTATGCCTCACCCAGAAGCAGCTTGCCATCCAACAAATTATCCAACTTGGACACGTGAACTTCCACAACA
>CAYJIN010000059.1:9882-13696 GCA_964370245.1 uncultured Desulfovibrionaceae bacterium | reverse complement strand
CTGTTTGTTTTAGAAAAACGCTCATTTGAGAAACCACAAATTTCATACTGCCTCCTAAAAATACAAATCAAATACTTATCTAATATTAATCAAACACTCTTTCAATATTCATAGAAAAGTCTATAGTGTATATATAACAAAATTTATTTTTTTGTGCAATCTATATCTATTTGCAATATTAATATATAAATATACCATTGACAGCTTATAACTTTAAATTTTATTTTCATTATTTTTGAAAATTATATTTTATAAGAAGGTCTCTAGTGACTATAATCTCTTCTTTAGAGTAGGGATAGTTTTAGATTTATTTAAAATGTCAAAAAAATGTGCAAGAATAGGGCATATTATATGAGATTTTTCTTTACATAAAATAAATTATTTAGTATTTTTATTCTATGCCAAAAAGTGAAAATATATTACCTCTTATTCAAATGCTTTGCCTTTTAGCAAAACATAAAGGTTTTCAAATTGACCCTTATGTGCTGCAAGCAAATGCTTATAATACTGACGCAATTTTTAGCGTGCTTGCGCGTATGGGTTTTCCAACACGCACTATTGCTATGCCTCTTGATGGGGTTTTAGATAATAGCTTGCCTTGCCTTTTAGTGCTTACACCTCCTGCTGAAAATATGCCAAATAGAGCTTGCCTTTTATTGCATAAGCAAAAGCATTCTAAAAAGAATAATGAAAATAATAGTCAAGATAAGCTTGAAATTATTGAAGATAAAGCAGAAAAATATACAGTAATTTTATCAGATAATGCTCCTACACATTCAAGCTTTACAAAAGAAGAACTTGCGCAAATCTACACTGGTTTTGCGGTTTTTCCAGCTTTGAATGATTTTTCTTCTTTTGAGGATGAATCATCGTATTCCTCTGAAATTATTTCAGAAGATAAAAATGAAGAAAGTTCAAACTGGTTTTGGAATATCTTTGCACGCTATTTGCCTCTTTATAAAAATGTTTTCTTAGCCTCAATTGTTATCAACTGTTTTGTATTAGCGTCACCTCTGTTTGTGATGAATGTATACGATAGAGTTATTCCAAATAATGCAATTGATACTTTATGGGTGCTTGCTATTGGTGTGTGTATTGCCTATCTTGCAGATTTTCTTTTAAAGATTTTGCGCTCATATTTTGTTGATTTAGCAGGAAAAAACACTGATGCGCTGGCTTCTTCAAAAATAATGGAAAAGCTTTTAAAAACTAAAATTTCTTCCATGCCACGTTCAACAGGTTTACTTGTGAATAGTGTTCGTGAATTTGAGCAAATCCGTGATTTTATTGGTTCTACAACCTTGGTCGCTTTGCTTGATATACCATTTGTTCTTTTATTTATAATAATTATTGGCTTTTTAGCTGGGCCACTTGTTATAATTCCTCTTGTGCTACTTCCAATTATGATTGCTGTAGCTCATCTTTTTCAAATTCCATTGAAAAAAACAATGGATGCACAATTTAAGCTCAATGAATCAAAAAATGCAGTTCTTATTGATGCTATGCTTGGGCTTGAAACAGTAAAAACCAACTTATTACAGTCAGTTGTGCAAGATAATTTTGATAAGGCTTGCATAAAAAGTGCAGATGCTCATTCGCAATCAAAGCGTATGAATATGCTTGCTGTTTCTAGTTCACAATTAGTAGGTGCTTTAGCTAACACAGCTGTAATTATTATGGGGGCTTATCTTATTTCAGCTGGTTCGATGAGTATGGGAGCGCTTATTGCTGTGGTAATTTTGATGGGAAGAGTTATTGGCTCTCTCACACAATTAGCAAATGTTATTATGGTTTGGCAAAAAACGCTTATTTCAAAAAAGAAACTTGATGCGATTATGTTGCTTGAAGAAGAAAATTCAGCTTCTTCTTCGCTTATTCTTCCTGCAGAAGAGGCAAGTTTAGGTGCTTCACTAAAAGTAGAAAATCTTTCCTTCACTTATCCAAAAGCTGAGGCAGTTGTTTTAGATAATCTTTCTTTTGAGATTAGTGCAGGTGAAAAAGTCGCATTAATTGGGCATAGCGGTTCAGGAAAATCAACCTTGCTCAAGCTTATAATGGCACTTTACGAGCCAAGCCAAGGGAGAATTTTACTTGATAGTTTAGAAACTCGTCATCTGCATACTGCTCTTTTACGATCAAAAATAGGCTATTTATCGCAAGAACCTTTCTTGTTTACGGGGTCAATTGTTGAAAATATTTCAATGGGAGCGCTTGGCGTTTCACAGTATCAGATAATGAAAGCAGCTGAAATTGCAGGTGTTTTAGATTTTACAAAACATTTTTCAAAAGGGCTTATGACTTTTGTAGGTGAAAGAGGAAGTAATTTATCTGGCGGGCAAAAGCAAGCAATTGCATTAGCAAGAACACTTATTCGTGACCCTCAAATTCTCCTTCTTGATGAGCCAACAGCCTCGCTCGATAGTGAAAGTGAAAGAAATTTTGTGGAAAGAGCAAAACATGCTTTTGCGCATAAAACTATCATTCTTTCTTCGCATAAACCAATGCTTTTATCGCTTGCAAACCGTGCAATTGTTTTAGAACAAGGCAAACTTATAACATCAACAGCAAAAATTGAAAAAAATCAACCACAAGCAGGTCAAAATTCGCAATTAAAACAATGGGGCGAAGCAAATAAAAATATTGGTTCAACTCTTCATCTTCCTTAAAACAGTAAAAATAAATTTGGCCAAAAGAGAAAATTCATGGAATTAAAAACACGCTTATATCATAAAAATTTACAATTAAATGCACTTGAAGAGAAGCAATTTCTTAAATCAACTGTATTACTTTGGGCTGTGTGTGCTGTGTTTTTTATTCTTTTAGTGTGGGCTTATTTTGCGCAAATTGATGAAATTAGTCGTGGAATGGGGCAAGTTGTGCCAAGTTCACGCGTGCAAATTATCCAGAATCTAGAAGGCGGAATCTTGAGTGAAATTCTTGTTACAGAGGGCGATACAGTCGATAAAGATACTGTTTTAGCACGTTTAGAAAACACTCAAGCACAAAGCCTTTATCAAGATAACCTTGCTAAAATTTACGAGCATATGGCTTCAATTGCTCGCCTTGAAGCAAGAATTGCAAATAAAGAAGCTATCTATCCAGAAGAACTATTGAATAATCAAATTCTTATAGAAAGAAGTAATGCTTTACTTGAGGCTGAAATAAAACAAGATATAGCAGAAATTGATGTTCTTGAAAGTCAAAAACAAGTGAAAGAGCAAGAAATTCTAGAGCAAGAAGAATTAAAAAAACAATTGCAAAAAAGTTTACAACTTGCTGAAAAACAAAGAAATTTAGCTGCACCACTAGTACGTTCAAAAGCGTATGCAGAAATTGATTTTGTAAACCTTGAGCAAAGTGTGCAGAATTTTTCTTCGCAACTTTCTGTGTTAGAATTTACCTTACCTAAACTTTACACTGGTTTAGAAGAAGTTGAAAATAAATTGAAAGCCTACACTGCTGAAAAAGAAACAAATTTTCGTAAAGAAATTAACCTCTTAGAGGCGGAATTGTCTTCTTTGCGCGAAAGCCTTAGAACAGGCAGTGATAGACTGACAAGAACTGATGTTCGTTCACCAGTTAAAGGTATAGTAAAAAGTATTTATATCAACACTTTAGGCGGAGTTGTTCGACCTGCTGAACCTATTATGGAGATTGTTCCTCTTGATGATGATTTGGTAGTTGAAGCAAAAATTAGCCCTACTGATATTGCCTTTATCTATGCGGGTCAGCCAGCTTTAGTGAAATTAACTGCTTATGATTTTTCAATTTATGGAGCTTTAGAAGGTGTTGTTGAGCATATTTCAGCAGATAC
>CAYJIN010000059.1:0-9782 GCA_964370245.1 uncultured Desulfovibrionaceae bacterium | reverse complement strand
ATTTTTCAATTTATGGAGCTTTAGAAGGTGTTGTTGAGCATATTTCAGCAGATACTCTCGAAGATAAAAGTGGAAATATTTATTATGCGGTAAAAATTCGCACAAAAGAAATGAATCAAAAAAGTGAAGAAAAGTTACCAATTTTACCAGGTATGCAAGCACAAGTAGATATTATTACTGGAAAAAAATCTATTTTGGATTATATTCTAAAACCAATTTTAAAATCTACACAAAATGCTTTATCTGAAAGGTAAGGGCGTTAACTAGTGAATATAATGAACAAATGCTTTAGCGAGCACAGCATTTTTGACACAAAATGCAAGCGAGGATTTTGTGCTGAATAGGCCAAAATCTATCTTAAAAATGAAACAAAAGGCTTTTAGGTA
The DNA here is from genome assembly GCA_964370245.1 of uncultured Desulfovibrionaceae bacterium. GTDB lineage: Bacteria > Desulfobacterota > Desulfovibrionia > Desulfovibrionales > Desulfovibrionaceae > CAYJAZ01. Next base: position 9,396 of record CAYJIN010000059.1, on the reverse strand, counting down.
TAAACTATGGCAAAATATACAAAGAAATCATACGCAATTATAGTTTCAAGTATTGGCTTTGTAATTACATGCCTTATTGCTTTTCTTTACTTTTTTCAGCCTCCTGTATTAAAGCAGTTAGATTTTGAAATATATGATTTTTTTCTAGAAAAAAGTATTGATAATACGCCACATCCAATTCCTGTTATTCTTGATATTGATGAGGCTACGCTTGAAAAATATGGTCAATGGCCGTGGAGCAGATATCGCCTTGCAAAATTAAATGAAATTCTCTTAGAAAATGGCGCGTTAGCTGTAGCTCTCGATATTGTTTTAGCAGAGGAAGACAGAACTTCACCTTTGCTTTTAAAGCAAACACTTGCAAGTGAACTTGATGTTGCTATTGATTTTATTGATTTACCGCAAGAACTGTATGACAATGATGCTTATTTTGCAAAAAGTTTGGAAGGAAAGCCTATTGTTTTAGGTTCTTATCTGCGTTTTGGTGAAAACGAAGCTTTCACACCAGAGGAAAAAGCAGTTTTTGATAGCGCAGTGCCAAAAGCCATTGAATTTCAAGCTGAAAACGCAATTCCAGCTGCAACACATCTTTTAAAGCCAACTGGGATTACTATGCCATTGCCTGAACTTGCTGAAGCAGGGCATTTGGCTTTCTTTAATATAGGAATGGATGATGATGGCATTGCAAGATCAGCGCAACTTGTTGTTTCTGTTGATGATAAAATTTTTCCATCTTTAGCAGTCAAAGCTCTTATGCTTGCAACAAAACAAAAATCTTTGCGCGTGAATAGCGATAAATATGGCTTGAAATCAATTGTTGTTGGGCGTGGGCAAAGTTCTTTTACCGTGCCGCTTAGTCCGGAAGGGATGTTGAATATTCCCTATCAAGGCCCAAGTAGAACTTTTCCTTATATTTCTGCTGCAGATGTTTTGGACGGAACTTTTGATACAAATCTTATTAAAAATAGAATTGTTTTTATAGGAACTTCTGCAGCTGGTTTGCTTGATATTCGTGCGACACCACTTGACACTTTCTTTCCTGGAGTGGAAGTGCATGCTAATATTTTAGATGCCATTCTTACGCAAAATTTTATTCTTACACCGCCTTGGATTATTGGACTTCAAGTGCTTTTACTATTTGTAAATGGCTTAATTTTCACTATTATTTTTAGTAAAGTCCGTCCTGCTTTTACAATGGCAACTTTAATAATTTTTGCTTTGCTTTATTTTGGCGGTTCTTGGTATTTATATCAAAAAGATTATTTTATTTCACCTCTTTGGCAAATTCTTCTTATCTTTATTCTTGGTTTAGGTATTACAGCTTTTCGTTTTTGGTGGGAAGAACGTGATAAAAGAAAATTACGTAATATTTTCGGGCGTTACGTTTCGCCTGATGTTGTGGCACGTATTGTTGATCAAGGTGATATTAAGCTTGAAGGGGAAGAACGTGAACTTTCAATTATGTTTACTGATGTTCGTGGCTTTACCTCAATAAGTGAAAAACTTTCTCCACAAGAAGTTGTTTCCCTTCTCAATTCATATTTTACACCAATGACAGGCCTTGTAAGAAGTGCTGAAGGCACGCTTGATAAATTTATTGGTGATGCAATTATGGCATTTTGGAATGCGCCACTTACTATTGAAAACCATGCGCAAAAAGCAGTTCAAACAGCAATTAATATGCTTGAAGAGCTTGAGAATATTAATATAGGCATCAAAGAAAATTATGAAATTGAGCTAAATATGGGTGTTGGTATTCATATTGGCCCTGCGTATGTGGGTAATATGGGTAGCACGGATTTAACTTCCTATACTGTTATTGGTGATGCCGTAAACCTTGCTTCACGCCTTGAAGGGCTTTGCTCAAAATTTGGTTTTAGGATAATTATTAGTGGTGAAGTTGTTGAAAAAATAGAAAATAATGCAATACCTGTAGCGAATTTACGAGTGAAAGGGCGTGCAATACCTATTGAAATTTACACCGTTTTTTCTGAAAGAGAAGCTGCACTATTTAAAGAAGAACTTGATGAATATTTAGAAGCTTATAAACTATATAAAATTTGCATTGAAACAAAAGATAGGGTATCACTTGAGAAAGCGATAATTTTATTTGAAAATTTAGCAAAAGTATATCCTAAACGTGGGCTTTATAAAGAATATATTGAATATTGCCGCGAAATGCAAAATGAAGATGTAAATAATTGGGATGGAGTTTGGACGCTTACTAGTAAATAATAAATAAATCCTGTAAAATCTAATAGAAAGAATAAAATAATAATACTCTAAGAAGAGGTGGAAAATGTATATAAAAACTTGGGGAACACGTGGTTCTTGTACAACAGTGAAGTATAATAAATTAGAATATGGCGGCAATACAATTTGCTATCAAGTGCTTGCAGACTGTGAAGAGCATATCATTATTGACGCTGGAACAGGCATTGTAGAGCTTGGTGCAACTTTGCCAGAAACAGGCACGATCCATCTATTTATTTCTCATTGGCATTTAGACCATGTTTTTGGTTTAGGCTTTTTCAAACCGCTTTTTACAGAAGGCAGAAAAGTTATTCTTTACCTTCCACAAGGGCAAAAAAATGCTTTAGATCTGTTTTTTAATGGTGTTTTCTTTCCACTAAAAACAATGCATCTCAAGTGTGATCTTGAAATAAGAGAGCTTGATTCAGAAAAAACTTTAGATATTTGTGGAATAAAAATAGAAGCACCGCTCGTACCACACACAGGCGTTTGCCATGGTTTCAAAATAAGTGGGCCACAAGGAAAATGTTGTATACTTTCTGATGTAGAAATATCTGAAAATAAGCCAGAAAATTATCAAAAAATAAAAAAACTTATTTCTGACTGTAAACTTCTTTTTGCTGACACTTACTTTACTGAAGATGAATATGAAAATAGTGTTGGGTGGGGGCATAGCGCAATAGAAACTTGGTTTGATGTTGTTGAAAATACTGAAGTAAATCACCTTGTTTGCACTCATCATCACATCGATAGAACAGATGAAGAAATTGATTCTCTTTACACAACGCTAAAACCTCTTGCAAACAAGAAAAATGTTTACTTCACTTTTGCACGTGAGGGGCTTCGTTATAGTTTACAGCATCCACAAAAGATTTTTGATTTTTCTCCAGTTGTTAATACTGTGGAATGGATTAATGGCTTTTCGCAAGAATTATTAGGCTATACAGATACTTTTGTTATTCTTGATAGAATTTTACTTGAAGCACGTCGCATTACTCAAGCAGAAGCAGGAACTGTATATTTAGCCGATGGTGACGAGCTTATTTTTGCTTATACGCATAATGATAAGCTTTTTACTGAAAATAAAGAAAGCAAATTTTCTTATTCAAATACACGTTTAAAAATCAGCCCTAACTCAATTGCTGGTTATTGTGCATATAATAAGGAATTACTTTTCTTAGATAATGTGCGTGATTTTCCATCTGACTATCCTTTTTATTTCAATGATAGTTTTGATAGGGCAACCTCTTATCAAACAGTTTCAATGTTTTGTGTGCCTTTATTAGGACATAATGAAAAATTGCTTGGTGTTTTACAACTTATTAATAGGCAAGAACTTGGCGATTCAGTGCCATTTCCGCGTTCGCTTACTTCATTAGTAAATCTTCTTGCTATGCAAGCGGTGAATGCAATTGAACGTGGGCATTTAGTGCAAGAAATGGTTACACGTCTTCACAACATTATTGCCTTGAATGACCCTAATGAAACTGGTGGCCACGTTGAACGTGTGGGCGCTGTTGCAGCTGAACTTTACGGTTATATTGCATTAAAAGATAATATTAATATAGATGAAAGCCGTGCAGTGCGTGGGCAAATTCGTCTTGCGGCTATGTTGCACGATATTGGTAAGGTTGGCATTCCAAATGAAATTTTGAAAAAGCCAGCCCGTTTGACTGACGATGAATATACAATAATGAAAACGCATTCAGCTATTGGCGGAAATCTTTTTGAGCTTACCCTCGAAACAACTGATATACTTGCAAAAAATATTGCGATTCATCACCATCAAAAATGGGATGGAACTGGGTATACAGGATCACCTGAGATTCCAGTTTTGAAAGGCGAAGAAATTCCTATTGAAGCAAGAATTGTAGCTGTGGCAGATGTTTTTGATGCTCTTATTTCCAGACGTGTGTATAAACCAGAATGGACATGGGAAGATGCTATAAAAATCTTGCAAGTTGATGCTGGTTCGCACTTTGATCCAAATGTCGTTACAGCCTTTATTGAAATTCAAGACATTGTGAAAGCAATATATGAAAAATATAAAGATGACTAAGATGAGAGCGAAGCGAACAAAAACTTTAGCGAGCCAGCATTTTTTTACAAAATGCGCAGCGAGGTTTTTGTATGCGAAGCATAGAAAACAAATATAATTAGTCATTCAAGACATTGTGAAAGCAATATATGAAAAATATAAAGATGACTAAGATGAGAGCGAAGCGAACAAAAACTTTAGCGAGCCAGCATTTTTTTACAAAATGCGCAGCGAGGTTTTTGTATGCGAAGCATAGAAAACAAATATAATTAGTCATTCAAGACATTGTGAAAGCAATTTATGAAAAGTATAAAAATGATTAGAATTATAAAACAAGTTAAATAAACAAATATATGGATAGAAAAATGGAATACAGTTCTTTTGCAGATGATGGCTATGTGGTTGATGTTCCGTATGTAAATGGATATTTTAAAGAGCTTGCACCCTCTTACTTACGCTCTTTACTTTTGTTGCAACAATGCGATTTGCCTGAAAGAGACAAAGACGAACCTTTGCGTTATCTTGAACTTGGTTTTGGGCAAGGTTCTTCGCTTTCTATTCATGCTGTTGCTAGTGAAGGCGAATTTTGGGGGACTGACTTTAATCCTGTTCATGCATTAACAGCGCAAAAAAATGTGAGGGAAGGAAAAGCAAAGGCACAAATATTATGCGATTCTTTTGCTGAATTAGCCCAAAAAAGCAAGAATGGTTTATTGCCGAATTTTGATATTATTGTTCTTCATGGCATTTGGTCGTGGGTGAATGAGGAAAATCGTGAATATATTCTTGAAATTATAGCATGTTCGCTAAAAGTTGGCGGTCTTGTATATGTAAGTTATAATGCTTTACCTGGCTTTGCTAGTTTTGCACCAGTGCGTGATTTTCTAAGCTATCATGCATCATCACATACTAATTCACATGATAATAGCATTGAAAAATTAAAGCAAGGATATGATTTATTAAAGAAAGTAAAAGAAAAGGGTGCACATTTTTTCAGGGCTAACCCTATTGTTGACAAAAGATTTGATGAATTAGAAAGTAAAAACGCTGCCTATCTAGTGCATGAATATCTCAATAAAAATTGGCAATCTTTTTATTTTAAAGATGTTGCTAAAGATATGAATAAAGCTAAATGCTCTTTTCTTACATCTGCTCGCCCTCTCACAGGCCTTTCAATGGCGCTTCCTGAAGAAATTCGTAAAACTATTGACGAATTAAAAGATGTGGAAATGGCAGAAACTTTGCGCGATTATATGCATAATACTCAATTTAGATGCGATATTTTTTCAAAAGGAAAGAATATTCTTGATGCGCAAACTTTTATTAATAGGCTTGATTCTTTAAGTGTAGTTTTGCTTGCAGAAAAAGAAAATGTAAAATATGCAGTATCAACACCAGCTGGTGAAGTGCAATGTAAAGAAGAACTTTATAAACCTTTTATCGAATTTTTAGCTTCAGAAGATTATACACCAAAAAGCGTAAAAAATATTAGACAGATAGAAGAATATAAAAATATACATGTTCTTTTAGAGGTTCTATTGCTTATGGTAGGCGCTGGAATAATTCATTTAGTGGAAGAACAAAAAGAAGATAGTGCTAAAGCGTTAGAAGAGCAGTGTAATAGCTTGAATAATTTTATTTTCTTAGAGAATTTGCGAAACAAGCAAATGTTTTTTATGGCTTCACCCATTATTGGTGGCGGTATTCCTATTTCCTTTATGGAGCAAGCCTTTATTTTTGCTATGAAAAAGGGAAGTAAAACAATTGATGAAACCAATAAATATGTAGCTGATATGATAATTAAAAGCGGTATAAAAATTCAAAATGAAAATGGCGAACTTACAAAAGGCGATTTATTGGTGTATATTGTGCAAAACTCAAGTGCTTTTCAAAAGCGTTTGCCTTTATTGAAAGCGCTAAAACTAGTGTAAGCTTTATTTATTATTGCTGTGATTATTAGTAGAAATCTAATGCTTTTGCAGATTTGATTTCATTTAGTTGCTTTGCTATATTTGTTTCTTTAAAATGATAAGCCCCCTTTTTTTGTGAAATTGGGGGCTTTGGGTTTGTGTTTGTGGACTATAGCTAGATAATTGTAAAAGTGATATCTATTCCTGTACGATTATTGTACGTGTGTGTAGCTCCATCAATAAGAGTGCCTGTAGTTCCCCAAGACGACCCAATATTTATTTCTTCAATAAGTGTATTATCAATTTTTAAACTATAACTACCATTACTTAATCCTGTAATATCAAGATTAAGGTCATCACCTTGTGTTGAAGTTATCGTTTCAAAGCTTTTGTAAGTAATGTTATTGAATGTAATATCACCACTACCGGTAAAGCCAATATTTGTGTCTGCAAGCGAAAGGATGTCGTTATCAGGCACAGCAGCACTACTACCTCCACTAATAATTTTGAAATTATGGAAAGTTGTTCGATCATTGAGGCTACCAAAGGTATTTGTTCCAACTATGTGTGAAATATTAGTTTCTGCTTCGCCAATAGTAAGAACTAGATTGTTTGCATTAGCACCACTTGCGTATATACTATCAAAGCCTGAACTTCCAAAAATATTGAAATTCTGAAATGCTAAATTTGAAGTTTCTGTAATAGTTTCACTACTTGTGACAGTTATATTTTCATCTATGTATGCATTATTCGTATCTGCAGAACCTGTGTGTTTTACATCTGCTGGAAGTCCAATGGTAGGTACAACTGTATAGCCATTTAATTTCCCCTCAGATAGTGTTGCATGTCCACTTGTGTATTCATAGGCTGCAGCATTTCCGCCTGCAGTTGTGAAGCCTTCAAATACAGTATTACCAACTATAATGCCATAAGTTCCGCTTGTTGTAGGGCTAGGGCTACTTGAACTTACAATAGAGATATTATAGTTTTCATTATTTTCAAAAATAAGGAAATCGTCTGCGCCATCAGCCTTTGCAAGAACTCTGTTAAAACCGATATATTTCACTCCACTTGCTTCAATTGAACCATCAGCCTTGTAGTTAACGTTGCCATCAAGATTTTTAAGTAATCTACTTTGAGAACCATTAATTATGAAATTGCTTACATCTATAGTTTCAAAACCTTTATATACACTATAGAGGGTGCCAGCTGGGTCAGTGCTTATTTGGACTTGGCCACTAGAAGCATCAAGGTTTATAGAATAAGCATAGCCAGAAGTAAGGTTTACACTATCATTTGTGCCTTCACCAGTGATTTGTTCAAAATCACTATACGTTATGCCATCAATTGTAGTTGAAGATGTATTAGCACTTACAGTGTAAGTTACGGTAGTATTTAAAGTGCTGTCAGTTTTAAGAACATCAGTATCATTCCAACCGTCGCTACCACCATCAATCGTCGTAAATCCACTATAGCTAATTCCATTAAAGGCTGAACCCACAGTATAAGTGTCATTAGAGCTGTCAGATAGGCTTAGAGTTGGTGTTGTGCCTGTGGCAGTAACGCGTGTAAAACCTTGCCCACTAACAACAATGCCACCAGTGTTAGTAGTTGCTGTAAATTCATTAGTGTTACCTGTAGCATTAATAGATGAATAAAGGTCTGCATCTATAAATGCAGTTGAGGTGTCCGAGGTATCTACAAAAGCCGTGTTTTGACTAACAGTTTCTGTATTGCCACCAGTAATAGCAACAGTTGCACCATTAAAAGTAACCGTTGAGCCATCAGCTAGACTATAAGTTTCACTGCCACCTTGAATATTTTCAAAACCTTTATAAGTTACACCATTTACAATATAATCATTACCATTTTTTGTGTAGGTTGTGCCTGGAGTAAAGATTAAAGTGTCATTACCAACGCCACCATCTATAACGTCCATACCATTATAAATAGTTGTGCCGAACGCTTTGCCAACTTCATAGGTGTCGTTAGTATCTGTGAGGGTTAATGTATAATCGCCGTTAGTTGCATTAACTGTTTCAAAACCATTGAAGACAATTTGTTCAGCAATTAAACCGCCTCCATCATATGTTTTATACACAAAACCGTTTGCGTTTGCTTCTAAAAATACTGCGAGGTTGCCTGAACTTGTTGATAAATTTATGTTATTTGCTCCTAAGCTTTCGTAGTTTTGTATATACACATATTCTGTATCGCCAATGCTAACATTTGTATATGGATTATAGTCAGAGAATGAAGAACCTTCTGTGCCATCTCTTACAATATTAAGGTTGAGCCCGTCAGATATTTGCAAATTTACATCACTAACACTAGCTTCATGTATATTTACATTTTCACCAGAAACCATATCAAAATTTCGATAGGTAATATCGTTTAGCTTAGTGCCAGTTGAGCTATAATTTCCAACAGTATTTATAGTTCTATTAGAAGTTAGATCTAATGATACAGTTACATTATAAGAACTGTCATTATAACCGCTACCTAGACGAAGAAGGCTTGTTGCAGTTCCAGCACCAGCACCATCATAATTTGTAAAACCTTCATAGTAGTTTGTATTGCCAGCAGAGCCAATTTGATTTGGTGCAGCAGTTTGATGATAAAGAATACCAAAGCCCTCAGAATTTCCATAATCACCGTCAAGTGTTACTGTGTTTCCGCTTGTGCCTTTTATAAGAACACCGTCTTCAAAAGTTATGTCGTTTGAAAAATATGAATTATTTTCAAGGGTTACATTACCTGTAATATCAATATATGAACCCATACCATGATAATCGCCATGAACGGTGGTAAAGCCTTCAAAGGTTATTCCATCCAGTGTAAATGTTTTACTACCCGTAATATCAATTTTGAAATCTTCTCTTATTTCTGAAGTAGTATTTTCATCTAACATTAAGACGAGTCTACCACTACCTTGAACCGTTTCAAAGTTTTTGTAAAGAGTAGAGCTAAACTGACCATTACTCTCAGCTCCGAGAAGAGCCAATACAGGTCCTGTTGTTCCACTGCTCGTAGCGACATCACTTCGAACTATTTCACGAGCAAAATAGACAAAGTCGTTTTCAACATAATTCTCAGTAAGTCCATGTGCAGTTGTTCCACCTGTTATACCACTTAATGTGTCCGTGCCTCCACCAGCGTCAACAGTGCCAAAACCACTGTAGCCACCAACGACAC
>CAYJIN010000058.1:0-14022 GCA_964370245.1 uncultured Desulfovibrionaceae bacterium | reverse complement strand
GATGTTACTCGTTCCATTAGTAAAGAAATAAATCATACTTTACAAATAATTTGAGGGCTTGCCTTTTTGGGTAAGCTCTTTTTATTGGATGAATCGTATTTGTCTGATTTTTATAATTTTTTTCTCATTCAAATATGAAAATTATTTTTGAAATTAACACAAAATATAAGTGTAAATAAAATTCGATTAAAATAAAAAAGGCTCGAATAAAAATTCGAGCCTTGCAAAAACCTTAGTGTAATGATTTTAGTTGCGTGGAAGCACTCTCACTGTTTTACCATCGTCAACGATACTAACATTTTGCCCTAAATTAAAGCGATAGTCAGTGCCTTGCACAACTGAAACTCTTCTACCGTTTTCAAGTTCAACTTCAATTTGATAACCAGCCTGATTTTCAACCTGTTGGCTTACACCATAACCAGCAGCACCGCCAGCAGCAGCGCCACCTAATGTTGCTAATGTGTTACCTGCGCCAGCACCAAAAAGGTTACCAATAATACCACCAACAATTGCGCCACCAAGAACGCCTAATGTTGAACCAACTGAGCCATCATTATTGATTTTAACATGATGAATAGCAGTCACATAACCATAGCTTACACTCTGATAACGGCGTGCTTCACTAGCATTTACATCTGAACCACCAACTTTTGGCGCGCAAGCAGTAAGAACAAACATAAGCATAGTAAGTAAAGAGAATAATTTTATATTTCCTTTCATTATTTACCTCAATTTCTAGTTTTTTTCTAGATTAATGAATTAATTTTGCCTTGTCAAGTAAAGCAAAAAGTAAGAAAAATTTATACTATTTCAATTTTTTAAACAATTAGTTGCATAAATAGTGTATAAGTCTAATTTAATCAAATAATCAATTGTTCTTATTAGATAAGTCTTTTCGCAGATTTATTTTAGCTGTGATTTTTTATAACGCAAACCAAGGGCTTGAGCGGTTTTAACAACACCTATAACTCGCTCACTATTTATAAAAAATGGTTCTCGCATCCAGTCAGTGTTTTCGATGTCTTTTGCAATAATAGCATAATTTTCTTCAGTTGGTTCTAAGCTCATATCTTCAAAAGTTATAGGCAAGCCAACTTCAGCATTGAACTTGATAATTCTATTTATTTCTTCCATAGGAGCATTTTCAGCAAGAAGTTGGCATATTACACCAAAAGCAACTTTTTCTCCGTGTAGCGCTTTATCACCACCAGGAATTGCTGAAAGGCCGTTGCAAACAGCATGAGACGCAGCAACACCAAGATTTTCAAAACCCAAACCACTCATAAGAGTGTTCGCTTCAATAATATTTTCTAAGGGTTCAGTAACAACTTGATTTTCATTGGCAATTTTTGCTAAAAGCCCATACTCTAAAAGAAGTTTATAGCATTCTTCTGCAATTGCCATAGCTGTTCGTGTGCGACTAAAATTTCCACTTTCAAGCGCAATATAATTTGCTTTATCTGCGCGCACACTTGCACGTCCTTCAAAAACTGTTGCAAGAGCATCGCCCATGCCAGCCACTAAAAAGCGTACAGGAGCTTTTGCAATAATCTTACTATCAACTAAAACTAATTCAGGATTTTGTGGAAAAGCTAACCAACCTGCATGTTTATGTTCATCATCATATAAAATAGACATTGCGCTTGTAGGCGCATCAGTTGATGCAGTTGTGGGAATAATCACGACGGGAAGTTTAAGTTCGTGAGCAACAGCTTTTGCTGTGTCTAGGGCTTTTCCTCCACCCATACCAATAATAACATTTGGTTTGAATAATTGAGCTTTTTTTGAGGCTTCATTAATAAGTTCTTTGGTGATTTCATTTTTATATTCAAATGATGAAAACTTACCTGAGTTATTCTTATATAATTTATAAAAAAAGTCGTTGTACTCACTGAAGAAAAAAGTATCTATTATTCCAAATGCATTTTTACCAAATTTCTTAGTATGAATTTGAATTTTTCCAATAACACCAGATCCTTGAATGTAACGACTTGGAGACCCCCATGCTTTAGTAGTATATTCCATACAAACTCCTCTTTATACTTTTCTTTTAAAATATATAAAGACTTGGAAAAATCAAGCAAAATTATACAAAATACATATCTTTCAAAATCAATTAAGCTTAATATTAATAAAAAAATAAATCTATAAAAAAAGAAAAGTAAAAAAGTCATACATGAATTTGTATCATAAAATAGAAAAGCCCTTTTGGGTAAAAGGGCGCATAGGAAATTTTATTCACTCTATTCAATTGAAATATTACAGAGTTTGCGGTTCGCCATACAGTGTAATATTTTCAATTTCTTTTTTCTTGAATCTTTCAAGCATAACTTCAATAGCTTGTGGATTTTTATCAACAAGAAGTGAAGAGCGGTTAAGCGCAAAAGCGGATTCGCCAATAGTTCCACTGCCTGCAAAAAAATCGCAAACAGTTTCATTTTCATTTGAATGAACCTTGATAATTCTATCAATAATTCCACGTGGTTTTTGTGTTGGGTAACCAGTTTTTTCTTTCCCCATAGGGCTTACAATTGTGTGCCACCATACATCAGTTGGAGTTTTACCACGTTTAGCTTTCTCTTTACCAACAAGTTTTGGAGCCATATAAGGAATACGGTCGATTTGATCGTAATTAAAAGTGTAATTAGTTGGGTGTTTTGAATACCAAAAAATAGTGTCATGCTTGCAAGACCATTTCTTTTTTGAGCGTGCACCATAATCATACGACCAGATAATTTCATTTTGGAAGCATTCACGACCGAAAAGTTGATCAAGCCAAATTTTGCAATAATGTGCTTCACGATAGTCGATATGAAAGAAAAGTGAACCAAAAGGTTTAAGAATTCGATAGGCTTCATTTATACGAGGTTTGATAAATTCTTCAAAGTTTTCAAAGCTATCATCGTATGCCTTTGTGCCCATTTGAACAGATTTATAACGCTTTCCTTGAAAGCCAGTTCTATCGCCTTCGCCATCTTTTGAAAGAACAGTTTTTAGTTGAGTGCGTTTTTGCTTTCTTCCAGTATTAAATGGCGGATCTATGTAGATTAAATCAACAAATTCAGAAGGGAGCGATTGTAGAATCGGCAAATTATCGCTGTGATAAAGTGTGATATGCGCCATTTAACTATCCTTTGCTATTCAATTGCTTGGCTAATTTTTTTAGAAAAAGAAATGAAAATAAGGGGAGCCGAAACTCCCCAAAATTATTATTGAACTTCTAAAAGCAAGAAGCCATTTTTACCATATTTGATTTGATAAGTGCCTTTAGTTAAAGGAGTTTTATCATCAAGGCATTTTTCACCATTAATAGAAAATGCATTTGCAGCAATCTTTCTTTTTGCATCAGAGCGTGAAGAAGCAAGGCCAGTTTCTGCTAAAAATACAGCAGGAACACTCGCATCGCCTTCTGCACATGAGTATTTTTGAGCATCTTCAGGGAAAGTGCCTTTTGTAAAAACAGCATTGAAAGATTGTTGTGCTTGTTTAGCAGCATCTTCACTGTGGTAAAGTGTAACAATTTCAGATGCTAATGCTTCTTTTGCAAGTTTTGGATGTAAGTTGCCGCTTTCAACATCTTTCTTCATTTGTTCAATTTCTTCAACAGTTTTGCTAGAAAGAAGTTCGTAATATGTCCACATAAGTTCATCAGAAATTGACATTGTTTTACCGAATTGATCAGTAGGGCTTTCGTCAATACCAATATAGTTTCCGTATGATTTTGACATCTTACGAACACCATCAAGACCAACAAGTAAAGGCATTGTTAAAACGCATTGTGGTTCTTGATTGTAAGCTGTTTGAAGTTGACGGCCCATCAAAAGATTGAATTTTTGATCAGTGCCACCCATTTCAACATCTGTTTCTAAAGCAACAGAATCATAAGCTTGGCAAAGTGGGTAAAATAATTCATGAATTGAAATAGGGCGTTCTTCTTTATATCTTTTTGCAAAATCGTCACGTTCTAAAATACGCGCTAAAGTAACACGTGAAGCAAGGCGAATCATATCTGATGAAGATAAAGCGCCAAGCCATTTAGAGTTGAAGTTAACGTCTGTTTTTGCAGGATCTAAAATTTTGAAAACTTGTTTTTTATAAGTTTCAGCATTTTCAAGCACTTGCTCAGGTGTGAGCGCTGGGCGTGTTTCTGAACGACCAGAAGGATCGCCGATAAGTCCTGTAAAATCACCAATTAAAAAGGTAACATGGTGGCCTAATTCTTGGAAGTGACGCATTTTATGCATAACAACAGTGTGGCCTAAGTGTAAGTCAGGTGCTGTTGGATCAAAACCAACTTTAATGCGTAAAGGTTTACCTTTAGCAAGTTTTTTACGTAAATCTTCTTCGCTGATAAGTTCAGCAACACCACGTTTAATAAGCTTTAATTGACTATCAATATCTATCATGACTTTTACCTATATAATGTTAAATGTAATTCATTTTTTTTACATATCTTTCTACTTTTGTCAAAGCCTTTTTTTACTAAAATTTTGAGAAGTAATGAGCATTGAAAGGTGAGTAACTTTCAAAAAAAGCCTAAATTTTGTGGGTTAAGATTTTTTTGTTTTGAAACTATAAGATGTTTGCTTTTAGCGAATATTTAAACTTGCGTATTGTGCTTAATTCGCTATACTCTTTTTATACTTTTACAGGTTTTTTGAGAAAAAACTGATGAATTTTAAAAGGAAAATTGCATGAATTATGCCCTTATAGTTGCTGCTGGGAAAGGCAATAGATTAAAAAAAGATATAGAATTACAGTCAGATATCTCTGGATTGTCCACTGAAAATAATTCTTTGAACTCTAATGACAACTTACTACCAAAACAATTTTTTCTTTTAGAGGGTAAGCCTTTGTGGTGGCATGCTGCAAAAGCTTTTGATAACTCTCCACTTATTCAAGGGATAGTTCTTGTTTTTTCACTTGATTATATAGATTTAGCTAAAGAACAAGCAAAAGAATTTAAACTTGATTTCACACTTCCTTTAGAATTTGCAATTGGTGGTGATAAAAGGCAAGAAAGCGTGCAAAATGGATTAAATGCATTGCCGAAAGAATGTGAAATTGTTGCTATTCATGATGCAGCTCGCCCATTTATTTCAACAGCTTTTATTACAAAATCCATTGAATTTCTTAGTGAAAATTCACAATATTCTGGAGTTCTACCCGCATTAGATGTTTCTGATACAATTAAGATTGTAGAAAATAATGTTATTCTTTCAACACCTATAAGAGAAAATTTACGTGCTGTACAAACTCCGCAATGCTTTTATGTGGGTAAACTACTTGAAGCGCATAATAAAATAATTCAAGAAAATAAAGATATTACGGATGACGCTTCTGCGATTGAGTTTTTAGGTGAGAAAGTTTATTGTTTGTCTGGTGAAGTAACAAATAAAAAAATCACATATATAGAAGATTTGAAATTACTAGAACAAGGAAGATTGCAGGAACAAGAAGGAAATTGCATGACAAAGAAAGTAGAATCAATTTCAGCCTTTGGCTATGATGTTCATGCGTATACTGATGAATCATCGGCAAAAGCACGTCCTTTTAAACTCGGCACAGTGCCAATTCCAACAAAAATCTGCATTAAAGCACACTCTGATGGCGATGTATTGCTTCATGCCTTGATGGATGCGCTTTTATCTTTGATTGGTGGTGGTGATATTGGCAAACATTTTCCTGATAATGACCCGAATTTTGATAATGTTTCTTCTGCAATTTTGCTTGATAAAGTTCTCACTTTATTAATGAAAAATGATAAATTAATAACACTTACACATGTTGATATCACAATAATTGCGCAAGAGCCACGAATCTCGCCTTATACTGCACAAATTCATAAAACTTTAGCTAATTTGCTTTCTTTACCAATGGATAAAGTTAATATCAAGGCAACAACTGAAGAAAAACTTGGCTTTACAGGCGAACTAAAAGGTATAAAAGCTGTAGCCTTAGTGAGTGCAGAGAGGCAAAGCAAATGATAATAAATGCGCTAATAAATTCTGATAATATTTTAGAAGATCTTGAAGTTCAACTGCAAGATAAAAAACTTTTGCTTTTAGGAAATAATGGCAAAAATAGAGAGATCAATCTTATAAACATATATAATTCAAGAGAAAAAGAAAAAGTCCTTCCTGTTTTTCTTGGGCTTGGCTTTGGGCATGCTGTTGAGAAATTACTTGCTGAAACTGATGAAAGTTTGCCTGTTTGCATTGTTGATAAAGAAAACTTTATGCAACTTGCTGAATATAAAGAAAAATTTTCTTATCTTCTTGAAAATCCAAGAGTAACTTTTATCAATGAAATAAGCACAACAAGATGCCTTTCCGCATTGACGCAGTGGCAGAAAGAACATGCAGATTTACCTCTTTTTCCTTTAGTTAATTCACAATATTTGCGTATTGATTCAGCATATTATAAAGATATTAAAGAAAAATTAGAAGCATCTTTGAAGTTTGATTTTTGGGCAAAAGTGCGTAAAAAACGTTTTCAAAATGAAATTCCACGTTTGCTTCTTATCACAAGTAAATATTTTCTCATGGGTGAAGTGGTAACTGCCTGTGAACGCTTGAATTATGAACATAAGTTGCTTATTTTAGAAGATGAAAAAATGCTTCAAGAGGAATTTGTACGAACTCTGCTTCAAGAAGTTGTTGAATTTCAGCCAGATGCTGTTCTTACGATGAATCATCTTGGCGTTGATAGGGAAGGAGTGCTGACTGATTTATTGGCTCGCCTTGAATTGCCTCTAGTTTCATGGTTTGTTGATAATCCACATCTTGTTTTACATTCTTATCCAAAGCTTTCTTGCGATTGGCTAAATATTTTTACCTATGATAGCGATAATATTCCTTCATTAAATCAAGCGGGTTACGATCATGTTTACTATCTACCACTTGGAACTGATATTGAACGATTTAATCCTAGAAATGCACAAAAATCTTTTGATAAAGCGTGGAAAAGCGATATTTCTTTTGTTGGCAATTCTATGCGCACAAAAGTTGCATCTGCTTTGAAACGTGCTGAAATTCCACGAGAATTGCTTCTAAATTATAAAGAAATAGCAATAGAGTTCATCAAAACAAGTAAGCACTCAGTGTATGAATGTTTGGAAGATTCTTTTCCGCATCTTCTTTCTTATTATAATAATTTGGAAAGTATAGAGAAAAAACTTGCTTTTGAAACTGCAATAACCTGGGAAGCAACTCGTGAATATCGTTTCAATTGCGTAAGTAAAACTTTTCCTTATAAGCCACTTATTGTGGGCGACCCTTCTTGGCTTCGTTGCCTTGATAAAAGAAAAGTAGATTATAATTTTATTTCTGCTTTGTCCTATTATAGTCAACTACCTCAATTTTATTGTCATTCTATAATAAATTTCAATGCAACTTCGCAACAAATGAAGAATGCAATAAACCAAAGAATTTTTGATGTGCCCGCAACAGGATCTTTCGTTCTTACTGATTGGCGTTCGCAAATGGATAATTTAATGGAAAGCGGGAAGGAGATTATTTCTTATAAAGATAAAGAGGAAATTCCTGAATTAGTTAGCTATTATCTAAAAAATGAAGGCGCAAGAAAGAAAATTATTGAAGCAGGCAGAAAACGTGTTGAGAGCGAGCACACATGGGAAGTTCGTATAAAAACTATAGTAGAAACAGTGAAGAAAAGATATGCATAATGATATTTTTGACCTATTAATTTTAGGTGGTGGTACGGCAGGGCTTTTTGCCGGTTATTTATTGAAAAATAAAGGTTTTTCTAATTTTTATATAGTTGAAGGAAATAGAGAACCAGGAAAAAAACTCACTGTTGCAGGTGGTGGGTATGGTAATTTAACTAATAAATATATTTCGCATGAAAACTATGTAGGGCAAGATATTGAATTTACAAAACATGCTTTAAAGAAATTTCCTTTCAAAAAAGCACTTGATTTGTTTGATGCACTTGAAATTCCTTTAGAAGAAAGAGATTTTGGACAAATTTTTTCTTTGATAAAAGCAAGTGAAATTCGTGATGATTTAGCTTGCGGTTTACCAATTTTTTATAATTGTGATATTATTTCAGCATCTTATAATAATGGTGTTTTCACAGTTGAAACCTCAAGAGGAGCTCTCAAAGCCAAGAAAATTCTTCTTGCTACAGGCTCATCAGCGTATCCACAAATAAATGGTACTGATATAGGCTTGAAAATTGGCGAAGATCTTGGTTTAGAATCAATTCCATTTGAGCCAGCTCTTACGCCTTTTACTTTGCCACGAAATTCAGTGCTTTATAATTTAGCTGGAATTAGTGTTGATGTAGGTATCGAAATTAACAAGAAAAAACTTATTCGCCCAATGTTGTTTACGCATACAGGAATTTCAGGGCCAGCTATTTTACTTCTTTCTTGCTACTATTCAAAAGAGTATAAGAATCCGTTTAAATTGAACTTTCTGCCATCTACAAATATTATTGATTTATGCCATGCGCCTGAAAATGGAAAACTTTTGGTAAAAAATCTTCTTTGTAGATATTTACCTGATAGACTAGCTTTTGCGCTTATCCCTCAAGAATTGCAGAATAAAAAAGTAGCAGAACTTTCAAAAGCACAAAGAATTATACTTGAAAACTCAATAAATAAACACGAACTTTCAAATATAGAGCTTGCTCCACTTATTAAGGCAGAAGCTGCGAAAAATGGAATACTTACAAAGAATTTAGATGCTAAAACTATGCAAGCCTTGCATAACAAAAATCTTTATGTAGTAGGCGAAGTTATGGATATTACAGGGCATTTAGGTGGATATAATATACATTGGGCTTTAGCATCAACATATTGTTTTTATTCTGAATTTATTAAGAATATTTAACCCTAGATTTGTAAAAATAATTTTTGCTTTTTCAGGAAGGGGGAGTTTGAGGGGGAAACCTTATTTTTATCATAAAAATAGGGTTTCCCCCTCAAGAAAATCTCCTCCTCTCGAAAAAAATTCCAGTGTCGAGATTTTCTTGACTTTAAATTTAAAATCATTACACTTTCAAAAGCTTTCTTTTATAGAAAATTAATTCATGAAAGAGTAAAACTCCTTATAAAATTTTAGGGTAGGGAAAGGAAAAATTATGAGTTCACCAAGAAATAAAGCGATTTTAGAAGCTTGTGTAAACACTTCTGAAGTAAGTTCGGTTTTTACACCACTTGAACCGCAATATAATATTGAAGCGCTTTACGGTAAAGATGTCTTTAACATTCATGCAATGCGCCAAAGATTGCCATTAGATGTATTTAAATTTATGGAAAGAGTTATCAACGATGGCGAGCAACTTACAGAAGAAGTTGCAAGCGTTGTTGCAAGTGCTATGAAAGATTGGGCTATTGAACACGGTGCAACACACTTTGCACACTGGTTCCAACCAATGACAGGAACAACAGCTGAAAAACATGATGCTTTTTATCTGCCAAGCTCAGATGGTTATCTTGTTAATAAATTTTCAGGTAAAATGCTGATTTGTGGTGAGCCTGACGCATCTTCTTTCCCATCCGGTGGTATTCGCTCAACTTTTGAAGCTCGTGGCTACACAGCTTGGGATCCTACCGTTCCAGCTTTCTTAATGCCTGGTAAATATGGGCATACTCTTCATATTCCTACTGTTTTCTATTCTTATTCTGGTGAAGCTTTAGATAGAAAAATCCCGCTTTTACGTTCGCTTGACGCAATTTCAAAAAGCGCTTTGCGTGTTTTACGCTTATTTGGCAACGAAAAAGCTAAATATGTGCGCGCGATGGCTGGTGTTGAACAAGAATATTTCTTGGTAGATTCACGCCTTGCTTCGCTTCGCCCTGATATTTTAATGACAGGCAGAACATTGCTTGGTGCGCCATCAGCAAAAGGCCAAGAAATGGAAGATCATTACTTTGGCGCAACTCCTCCACGTGTTATGGCTTTCATGCAAGACGTTGAAGCAAGACTTTTTGCGCTTGGAATTCCTGTGCATACACGCCACAACGAAGTTGCACCAGGGCAATTTGAACTTGCACCAATGTATGAAGAAGCAAATATGGCAACTGATCACAACATGCTTACAATGAACGTGTTACGCGATGCAGCTATTGAGCATAACTTTATTTGTCTTTTACACGAAAAACCATTTGCTGGTGTAAATGGTAGTGGTAAACATAACAACTGGTCGCTTGCTGATTCAGAAGGAAATAATCTTATTGATCCAGGCGATACTCCACTTCAAAATGCGCAATTCTTAGTGTTTTTAGCGGGCTTATTGAAAGCTGTGCATGAACATTCAGATGTTTTACGCCTTGGAACAATTGGCGCAGGGAATGACCACCGTTTAGGCGCTCATGAAGCACCACCTGCTATTACATCAATTTTCCTTGGTGAACTTCTTACTGAAGTTTTAGAAACAATTATTGCTGGTGGTTCATCAGTAACTTCACAAAAGAAAATGATTGAAATTGGCGTTTCTTCACTTCCTGTTCTTCCTCACGATTCATCAGATAGAAACAGAACTTCACCATTCGCTTTCACAGGAAATAAATTTGAATTTAGAGCGGTTGGTTCTTCACATTCAGTTTCACCTATAAACTTTGCTTTGAACACAATTGTTGCGGATGCCTTAGATCAAATCGTTGATGAATTTGAAGCAGTTATGGCGAAAGGTAAAACTTTGGAAGAAGCTTTACAAGAACTTTTACCAAAAATATTCAAACAACACATGCCTGTTGTATTCAATGGTAATGGCTATTCAAAAGAATGGCATGAAGAAGCTGAAAAACGTGGCTTGCTAAACCTTCCAACTACTATTGATGGATTAAAACGCTTTACAAATCAAAGTGTTATTGATGTTTTCCAACGTACGAAAGTTCTTACTGAAAAAGAAATTCATGCGCGTCAAGAAATTTTATTTGATGCCTATGTAAAAACAATTTCTATTGAAGCATCAGTATTAATTAGTATGTTGAAAGAGCGCGTTATCCCTGTAGCAAGAAAAGCGCAAACTCAAGCTGCTAACTTACTTATTGCAACAAAACAAGTTTCTGACGATTATACAATGGAAGAAAATTCATTCGATTATCTTCGTGAAAATCATGTTGCGCTTGTAATGCACATTGAAAAATTAGAAAAACATCTTAAAGAAGTTTCAAAAATTGAAAATGTTATTGAGCAATCAGAGTATATATTAAAGAAAATTATTCCTCTTATGAATAAATGCCGTTTATTCTCTGATAATCTTGAGCAAGTAGTTGATGATAATGAATGGAACTTACCAAAATATCATGAATTACTTTGGGTTCACTAATTTGAATACATAGAAATTTTCTATTACACTTTTTCTGGTGAAAAAGGGGTTTTGTAAAAGTTTGGCAATTTGCTAAGCTAAGCAAAAATCCCTTTTCCCATTTAAAAGGCCTCAGAAAAAATACAATAGTGTAAGAAAACATGTCAAAAACTACATTTTAGAAGAAAATGTATAAATTATAGAAAGGATTAACGATGAAATTTACAAAAATGCACGGAATAGGCAACGATTATGTCTATATCAATGGTTTTGAAGTGAATGTTGAAAATCCAGAAGCCTTAGCGCCTATTATGAGTGATCGCCATACAGGAATAGGGTCTGATGGAATTGTGCTTATATTGCCAGCATCAAAAGCGAGTAAGGCTGATTTGCGCATGCGCATGTTCAACAGAGATGGTTCAGAAGCAGAAATGTGTGGTAATGCAATACGTTGTGTTGGTAAATATGCTTATGAAAATAAACTTGTAGATTCTACAAAGTTTTTTGTTGAAACTTTAGCTGGAAACATTGGTTTAGAATTATTCCTTTTTGATGATGATAGTAATAAAGTTGATACTGTTATTGCTGATATGGGTACTCCTTATTGGAATTCAAAGGAAATTCCTGTTGCAGTTGAAAGTGAAGAATGCTTGAACTATCCACTTGAAATTGATGGACAAACATTTGTTGTTTCTTGTGTTTCAGTGGGTAACCCGCATGCAATTATATTTGTTGATGATGTGGAAAATTTAGATTTTACGAAAATAGGCCCTCAAATTGAGTGTCATCCGCTTTTTCCTCGTAAAATTAATGTGGAATTTGTGCAACTTATCAATAAAGAAAAAGTTCGTATGCGCGTTTGGGAGCGTGGTGCTGGTGAAACCGAAGCTTGTGGAACAGGCGCGTGCGCAACAGCATTAGTTTGTGCAAAACTTGGGCATACAAACAGAAAAGTTGAAGTTGTTTTAAATGGTGGTTCATTAGAAATTGATTGGCGTGAAAATAACCACATCTTTATGAAAGGTGAAGCGCGCCTAGTATTTGAAGGAGAATTTTATGAAGGTTAATGAAAATTATGCTGACTTTCCAGCGTCTTATCTTTTTTCAGACATAGCAAAAAGAGTTGCTACATTCAAAGAAGCAAACCCTGAAGCAAAGGTTATCAGCCTTGGAATTGGTGATGTAACTCAGCCACTTACACCAGCAATTTTGCAAGCTCTTCACAAAGCTATTGATGAAATGGGCGATGCCTCTTCATTTAAAGGTTATGGCCCTGAACAAGGCTATGCTTTCTTACGTGAAAAAATTGCTGAATTTTCCTATCATAAACGTGGTATCAACATCAGCGCAGACGATATTTTCGTGAGCGATGGCGCAAAAAGTGATGTTGGAAACTTTCAAGAACTCTTTTCTGCAGATAGCATTATTGCTGTAACTGATCCTGTATATCCAGTATATGTTGATTCAAATGCTATGAGTGGCAGAGCAGGCGATTGGAATTGTAAGCAGTGGGATAAATTAGTGTATTTGCCTTGTACAAAAGAAAATAATTTTGCTCCAGCGCTTCCATCGCAAGTTCCATCATGCATTTATCTTTGCTATCCTAATAATCCAACAGGCAGCGTGCTTACAAACGAGCAACTCAAAGTTTGGGTAGATTATGCAAAAGCAAATAAAGCGATTATTCTTTATGATGCAGCCTATGAGGCATTTATTCAATCGCCTGATATTCCACACAGTATTTATGAAGTAGAAGGTGCAGAAGAAGTTGCAGTAGAGTTTAGATCATTCTCAAAAACAGCTGGATTTACTGGTCTTCGTTGTGGCTATGTGGTTGTTCCTAAAACCGTAATTGGCTATGATGAGAAAGGCAGAGAAATGAAATTGCGCGATATGTGGAATCGTCGCCAATGCACAAAATTCAATGGTTGCCCATACATAGTTCAACGTGCTGCAGAAGCAATTTATTCTGAAGAAGGGCAAAAAGAAGTGCAAGCACTCGTACAAGGCTACATGGCGAATGCTCAGAAAATTTCAGCAAAATTAAAAGAATGGGGGCTTACTGTATATGGTGGTGAGCATGCTCCGTATATTTGGATAAATACTCCAAATAACATGCCATCTTGGGATTTCTTCCAATTGTTGCTCGATAAAGCACACGTAGTTTCAACCCCTGGCGCAGGCTTTGGGCTTTCAGGTGAAGGCTACGTTCGCTTTACTGCTTTCGCATCTTCTGAAAATGTTGATGAAGCTCTAAAAAGATTAGAGAAAGTTTTCAAAGCTTAGTTAGGAATGACTAGGTAAATTTTCGAGAGGGGGAAGAACCACACTTTTATAAAAGTGAGGTTCTTCCCCCTCTCGAGCTCTCCCCCATCTCCTTACAAAATTTTTTTTATTCTTTTGCACGCAAAAGAAATAACAGTTTTTAGGTGATGAAAAGAATAAGATTTATATAGTTTTTATAAAATCTGATAGTAGAAAATTAAACAAAAAACGACTTTCACTTGTGAACGTCGTTTTTTTATTAAAGTTTTTTGAAAGGGGGTTTGGGGGAAACCTTTTGTTCACAAAAGTTTTTCCCCAATGGTTTCCCCTCCCCAAGAAATTATCTTACCAGCTGATAGGCAATTCTAGGATTTCCGTCTTCTGCAATAATATTTCCGCACTCTGTGAAGCCATATTTAATGAATAATTTCTGCATAATATGGTTATCATTATGTGTATCACAGCGCACATTCTTTA
>CAYJIN010000057.1:0-14043 GCA_964370245.1 uncultured Desulfovibrionaceae bacterium | reverse complement strand
TTATCACTTATGGACGCTGGCGTGCCGATTAAAGCTCCTGTTGCTGGTGTTGCTATGGGTCTTATTCAAGAAGGTGAAGACTTTATTGTTCTTACAGATATTCTTGGCGATGAAGATGCTCTCGGCGATATGGATTTCAAAATTGCAGGTACAGCAGAAGGTATTACAGCAGTTCAAATGGATATCAAAATCACTGGATTAACAACAGAAATCATGGCCTCTGCTATGACACAAGCAAAAGAAGCACGTATGCATATCTTAGGCGAAATGGAAAAAGCTCTTCCAGCTTACCGTTCTGCACTTTCTGCAAATGCTCCTCAGTTTGAAGTTGTTGAAGTAAATCCTGATGTTATCCGCTTAATAATTGGCCCAGGTGGTAAAAATATTAAAGCATTAACAGCTGAAACTGGTGCTTCAATTGATATTGATGATAGCGGTAAAATCAACATTTTTGCTCCAAACAGCACTTCTTTAGCACATGCAAAAGAAATGATTCTTTACTTTGACCAAAAAGCTGAATTAGGCAAAAACTATAAAGCTAAAGTAAGAAAAATCTTAGAAATTGGCGCAATTGTTGAACTTCTTCCAAATCTTGAAGCTTTGGTTCACGTATCTCAACTTGACACATCACGCGTTGAAAGAGTTGAAGGTTTTGTAAGCCTTGGACAAGAAATTGAAGTAAAAGTTATTGAAGTTTCTGGCGATAAAGTGCGTGCTTCAAGAAAAGCTGTTCTTTTAGAAGAGCAAGGCATTGAATGGACACCAGAACAAACTTCACGCCCACAACGCCCAAGAGGCGATAGAAATGATAGAGGCGGTCGTGGTGATCGTGGCGACCGTGGTGGCCGTGATAGAGATGACAGACCTCGTCGTCGTGACTAATCTAGTTTCTAAGCTCAAGTAAAAATATAGGGAAAGAAAGTTTATATTTCTTTCCCTTTTCTTTATAAAACTTTCCTCATTTCTATTTTATTTATAACTTTGCAAAGTATCAACAAAATGAATTACAAAAGCCAAACTCATTTTTTTCTAATTCCACTACTACTCTTTCTTTTTCTAATTACAATTTATTTTGACGAACAATACAATACATATCATCATTTTAATATTATTATCATTTCACTTATCTATGCCCTACCAATTTTCTTTATATTTTTTTCAAAGAAAGTTCTATCAAAAGAAGAAGAGCTTATAAACCCTTACGCAAAAGAGCTTTCTTATGAGAACAAAGTTTTATGTTCTCTACTTGTTTTTTCAAGTTTTCTTCTAACTTTTGAAGAAAAGTACATTTATCTTCCTGCTATTCCTATATTTTTTGCTTTACTAATGAGCTTCTTCTTTTATAAAAATCAACTTAATAAGGATGAATTTTACTCACTTAGTTCTTTACTAGAAGAAAATTCAGCATCTATAAGCCATTCTCAAACAGTCGAAAACTCTATAAATTCTTTATTTCTTAAACGCTATTTTAATAACTTATTATCATTGAAGTTTTACTTTGTTATAGCAAGTTTAATTTCATCTTTATTCAGCATCTTACTTTATTTTAGCCCTATTCAAAACTTTTTTCTATTTCTCCTTTTAAAAACAATAAAACTTATTCTACTTTATTTTCTTATAAAGGCTGTAAATACTTATTATGCAGAAAGATGGAAGGTAATTTTACTAAAAACAAGTGCTTATATGCTACTTTTTTATGAGCTTATCACTCTTTTACATTTGTTTGTAATCTCTATTGCTTTATACATTATAATAGAATATGTCTTCTATATTTTTAACTTAATTTTCTAAATAAGTATTAAATAAATTAAATTTTAATTTTTCCTTGACAAAGCTAAGAGAATAGAGTTATAAGAAATAAAACAAAAACAAATTGTTTATTCAATCAACCAAAAGGTATTAACATGCAAGCTCAAACTTCATTCACATCTGTAAATAACACAAATGCTAATTTTTATTTTAGCTTTTGGTATTTTATGCAGTCCTGTGGAATGGAGTGTTAATTTGTTGTATCTATAAATAATCACTTACGGACCGCAGGCTTTTTTGCTAGCGGTCTTTTTTTTATTTTAGAATAAGTCCTAGCAAGAAAGAATGAAGGCCCAAGTGCTTATAAAACTTAGGAGAAAATTATGAACCTTGGTAAGCAAAAACGTCTTAGTCGCATTCTATCAAAAGAAAGTTCACGTTCTGTTATTATTCCTTTAGATCATGGTACAACTATTGGACCATGCAAAGGCATTGAAAATATACAAGAAACTGTGAATGATATGGTTGAAGGTAAAGCCAATGCTTTAGTTATGCATAAAGGCATGTTAAGAAATTCAGGCTGTTGTAATAATCATCAAGATACAGGCCTTATTCTTCATCTTTCAGCCTCAACTTCACTTTCTCCTTTAACAAATACAAAAGCAATTGTAGGCACTGTTGAAGAAGGGCTTATGTATGGCGCTGATGCAATTTCAATTCACGTAAATCTTGGTGATGAAAATGAAGCACAAATGCTAAGAGATGCTGGTATGATAGCTGAAGCTTGTGAAAGATGGGGAATGCCTCTTATGATGATGCTTTACGGTCGTGGCCCTAAAATTCAAAATCAATACGATCCAAATGTTGTAGCTCATTGTGCAAGACTTGGTGCTGAACTTGGCGCTGATATCGTAAAAGTTGGTTACACAGGTGATGTTGAATCATTTTCACGAGTTGTAGAATCTTGCTGCGTGCCAGTTGTTATTGCTGGAGGCGACAAGCTTGATACTGATAAAGATATTCTTCAAATGGCTTATGATTCAATTCGTGCTGGTGGCTCAGGGCTTTCAATAGGCCGCAACGTATTCCAAAGCAACAACAGAATAGCGCTCATGCATGCATTAAATGCAATTGTGCACCAAGGTTTATCTGTTGAAGAAGCTCTTACAATTCTTACAATTAATCTAAAAAAAGCTGCAAAAGCTGCATAAATGGAAAATAAAATGCCAAAAATTTACTACCGCTCTGTTCCTTATGTTAAAGAAGATATTACCCTTGCTCTCGAATCAGGCATTGATGGTCTTATTGTTGAAAAGCAATACATTGAAAAAACTAAACAATTAGCTATTATCGATGTAATTGCTGAGGATAAATTCCCTCTTGTGTCTATGCAAAAGAAAAAAGATGAAGAAGAGATTTGTCAACGTCTTTTAAATGGCGAAAATCTTATTATTGCAAATGGTTGGGAAATTATACCTATTGAAAATCTTCTTGCTCAAACTGAAAATGTTTCGCTTGAAGTAAACAATATTTCTGAAGCTAAGCTTGCGTTTGGAATTTTAGAATGCGGTGTAAAAAACATTATAATAAATGCTGGAGCTCTACATCAACTCAAAGATATTATTGAAGAATGTAAACAAAGCCAAGGCGAAGAACCTCTTGAAGAAGCTGAAATTATTGAAGTTGCAACAGCTGGTTTAGGGCATAGAGTTTGTGTTGATACTTTAAGCTTATTCAAACGTGGGCAAGGTTTACTTGTGGGTAATTCAAGCGCTTTCACTTTCTTAGTTCATGCTGAAACTGAATCAAATGAATATGTTGCAGCGCGCCCTTTTAGAGTGAATGCTGGCGGTGTGCATGCTTATGTGCGCTTAGCAAACAATAAAACATGTTATCTTGAAGAATTACGTGCTGGCGATGAAGTTTTAGCCGTAAATGCTGATAAATCAACTTCATTAGTAACCGTTGGAAGAGTGAAAGTTGAAGTTCGCCCTATGCTTAAAATTGTTGCAAAAATAAATGATGTTGTTGGTTCAATTTTTCTTCAAAATGCCGAAACAATACGTTTAACTCAAAAAGATAATACCCCAATCAGTGTTGTTGATTTAAAGGCTGGTCATAAAATTTTATGCAGACGTGACGTAGCTGGTAGACACTTTGGTATGGCAATTTCTGAAAATATTCAAGAATTATAGTTTTCAATAACCTAAGCTGAATGAAATTTGTGAGCAAAAGAATGGCAAAAGAAAATCAAAATACTTTGAATATCAATTACAGCAATTGGTCTTCACAAGACATTGAATTATTAAACAAAGAAAGAAAAAAAATTAATGTATTAGATGAACAAATTCTTTCTTTATTAAATGAAAGAGCACACTCTAGTCTAGCTATTGGAGATTTAAAAAAAAGAAATTCAAATTCACCTAAGATATACGATGCAAAGCGCGAGCAAGAATTACTTCAAAACCTTTATCAAGCGAATACACAAAACTCTGGTATTCTAACAGATAAACACATCGAAAGTATTTGGCGTGAAATTATGTCATCCTCACGTGCATTACAAAAAAATTTCAAACTCTCTTTTTTAGGCCCTGAAGGTACATTTTCATATTTTGCAGGTAAAGAATTCTTTGGCGATAATGTTGAATTATTACCTTGTGCTGATTTTCAAGAAATTTTTGAAAATGTTGCTGAAGGTAAATGTTCAGGTGGCATTATTCCACTGGAAAATTCCTTGTATGGAACAGTAGGAACTTGTTTTGATTTATTTGCAAAAATAGATGTTGCTATAGAAGCTGAATTTTATTCAAAAATTTCTCTCAATATTCTCAGTAATGAGACATCTCTTCCTTCAATTAAAAAAGTTTATTCACACGCACAACCTCTTGGACAAGCTTCAGAATGGCTAAGAAGTCATCTGCCACAGGTTGAATTAATTCCTGTTGAATCAAGCGCACTTGCTGCTAGTTTGGCAAAAAATGAAGCACATTCTGCAGCTATTGGACATCAGAAACTTTCAGAAAATTTGGATTTAAATATCCTTGCTTCCTCGATTGAAAATGATAAAAATAACTGGACTAGATTTGTTTTGATTACGAAAAAAAGCAAAAATCAAATAACAAGTTTACAAGCAGATAGTTCAAAAATTCTCGATAAAAGTTCTGTTATTTTTACTTTAAAAGATACCGTAGGCTCGCTTGCAGAAATATTATCTTCTTTTGCAACAGCTAAAATCAATTTACAAAAACTAGAATCTCGCCCAATGCCAAACCAAGCATGGAAATATTTATTCTTTGCTGATTTAAATTGCAATATTTACGCGCATGAACATATGGAATTGATTGAAAAACTTAATGATCAATGTTCGTCTTTCACCATTCTTGGCAGCTATCCATCAAATCAAGATGGCATTCACCTCTAATAATAGGTTAAAAATATGATAAATTTATACGCACCCACTTCAAAATCACTTTCACATCGCACACTTATTTCTGCAGCTCTTTCTAAGGGGCAATCAAAAATCTATAATCTCCTCGATTGTGATGACACAAGAAAAACTTTAGCAGTATTAGAAAAAGCAGGTGCAAAATTCACTTCACTTTCTGGCGAAAAATTTAAAGATTTTCATGTTGAAGGTTTTGGTTCAAATGCAAAAGGTGCTGAAACAATTGAAGATGTAACTGAATGTTATATTGGCGAATCTGGCACTTCAGGAAGATTACTCACAGCTATTTTATCAAATGGTGAAGGTTATTTCAAAATTTGTGGTGCACAGCGCATGCACGAACGCCCTATGGGAGCGATTATTCAAGCTCTTAAAAGTATAGGTGCTGAAATTACAACCGAAAAAGAAGGTTTTGCCCCTCTTTATATTCATGCAAAAAAACTAAAAGGCGGAAAATGCGAAATTGCTCTTGATGAGTCAAGCCAATATCTTTCTGGTTTACTTCTTTTAGCACCTTTATGTGAAGAAGGTTTATCCATCTATCCTGTTGGAACAAAAGCAGTTTCTTGGCCTTATGTTGCACTCACCTTACAAACTCTTCAAGCATTTGGCATTGAATTTTATGTGCGAAATATTGATGGTTCAATTATGGATGATTGGAAATCACGAAACGAAATAAGCCCTAATTCCCTTTACATCGAAGTAAAAAAAGGGCAATATAATGCTGGTGAATATACTGTTGAAGGCGATTGGTCGGGTGCTTCTTATCTTTTAGCTGCTGGTGCTCTTGGCAAACAGGCCGTGAAAGTTTTGGGAATGAACATTGATTCTGCGCAAGGCGATAAAGCTTTACTTGCAATTTTAGAAAAAATGGGCGCAAAACTTGAAATTTCTCAAAACGAAATTATTGTCTATCCTTCAGAATTATCTGGCATAGAAGTTGATATGAACGCTTGCCCAGACATTGTTCCAACAGTGGCAGTGCTTGCAGCTTGTGCAAAAGGGATTACTCGCATTACGAACGTGCCACATCTTCGTGTAAAAGAAAGTGACAGAATTGCAACTGTTGTTTCAGAGCTTTCAAAAGTTGGTGTAAAAGTTGAAGAGCTTGAAGATGGTATGATTATTCATGGAAATGAAAACATGCCACAATTCTCTGAAACTATTCATTTTTCATCGCATAATGATCATAGAATTGCAATGTCTATGGCACTCTTCTCATTACATGGTACAAAAGTTGACTTTGACGATAAAGATGTTGTAAAAAAATCTTTCCCTGATTTTTGGCATGTCTTTGCAAATCTATTGTAGTAAAAAGGACTAATATTCTTATGAAATATACTCTTTTTGGCGAATCACACGGGTCACACATCGGCATTGTGCTTGAAAATCTTCCATCTGGGCTTAGCATTGATTATGATGCTATTAAAAAAGATATGCAAAGAAGATCTGCTAAATCTTTACCACAAGTAAGCACACCTAGGCATGAAGCAGACGAAGTTGAAATTATCAGTGGCGTTTTCAATGATCAAACAACAGGTGCGCCTTTGTGTGGTATTATCAAAAACATGAATGTACGCTCAAAAGATTATGATAATACTCAACATTTTGCACGTCCAAGCCATTCAGATTTAGCTGCGCATATCCGCTATAATGGTTATAATGATTATCGTGGTGGCGGGCATTTTTCTGGCAGACTCACTGCCCCACTTGTTTTCGCTGGTGCTATTGCAAAGCAAATCCTTGCTGAAAAAAATATTGAAGTCTATGCGCGCGTTCGTGAAATTGCGGGTATCAGCGATGACGATATAGATAAAGCCTGTCTTGACGCTCCAATTCTTGAAGCTTTAAAGCAAGTCCAATCTAAAACATTTCCGACACTCAATGAAAATCAGGCAAAATTTATGCAAGAAGAAATAATTAAAGCAAGAGATGCGCATGATTCTGTTGGCGGTATTATTGAATGTTTTATCATAGGTTTAGATGCTGGATATGGCTCACCAACTTATGGCAAAAATTTAGAAGGCATACTCTCTCAAGCGCTTTTCAGTGTTCCTGCTGTGAAAGGCATTGAGTTTGGAGCTGGCTTTAGCTTAGCAAAAATGCGAGGCAGTGAAGCCAATGATGAATGGTTTATGGAAGATGAACAATCAAAGCTAGAGAAGAAAACGCCTTACTCACGTACAAATAATAATGGCGGAATTAATGGCGGAATTTCAAACGGTATGGCTATTAATTTTTCTGTTGTACTAAAACCAACTCCTTCTATTGGTAAAACACAAAAAACCATTGATATGATTACAAATGAAGAAGTTGATCTAGAAATAAAAGGAAGGCATGATCCATGCATTGTTCCACGTGCTGTTCCTGTTATTGAAGCGGCTGCTGCCCTTGCAATAAGCACTTTATTTGAGGCTAACCATGCCTAATATTGTATTAATTGGCATGCCAGGCAGTGGTAAAAGTTCTCTTGCTAAAGCTCTAGCTACAAAGATGTCCTTGCCCTTTGTTGATATAGATGAAATGATTACTGATTATATAAAAATGCCCATTTCAGATTTTTTTGCGCTTGAAGGCGAAGCAAAATTTCGCGAATATGAAAGCCTTTGTGCTATTAAAGTTTCCCAATTGCAGAGAACAATTATATCAACAGGTGGTGGAATAATCCTCAAAGAAGAAAACATGCAACACCTTACAAAAAATGGCATAATCTTCTTCATTGAGCGAAGCATTGAGTCAATTTCTAAAAATGCCAATTTAGCGAATAGACCACTTATAAAAAACGATAAAGATAAACTTGTAATGCTTTACAATAATAGAATTAATCTTTATAAAAAATATGCTATGCATACAATTAACAATGAAGCAACACTGGAAAATGCAAGAGATAAAATTATAGAAATTTATAATGAAGTTTCGTGAGGTAAAAATGCGTATACTTATTTTGAATGGGCCAAATATTAATATGCTTGGCAAAAGAGAACCACACATTTATGGCAATAAAACATATCATGATTTATGCAATGATTTACTTGAATTTGCTAAAGATATTGACGTTAAACTTTCCATTTTTCAATCAAATCATGAAGGCGAGCTTATTGATAAAATACAAGAAGCAGAGTCAAAATTTGATGCAATTATTATAAACGCTGGCGCTTTTACTCATTATTCTATTGCCTTGCATGATGCCCTTAAAAGTGTTTCATTGCCAAGCCTTGAAGTGCATATTTCAAATATCCATGCACGTGAAGAATTTAGGCATAAATCAGTTATTGCAAGCGCTTGTGTGGGGCAAATTTGTGGCCTTGGACTGTATAGTTATAATGCCGCTCTTCTCTATTTTGCGCAAGCACACGCTTCAAGTAAGCTAAGACATTAGAATTATATTTTTTTTGAACTATCCCTTATAACAAGAAAATTGAGCGCTCTCATGAAAAAATTTGCAGTTATTGGTGATCCAATTCATCATTCCTTATCCCCTACTTTTCAAAATGCTATGTTACAATCTCTAGGAATTGATGCGCATTACGATAAAATCCTTGTTCCTGCCGCCTCATTAAATGAGTGGATGAAAAGCGATGAAGCGATGAATCTTTCTGGTTTCAACGTAACAATGCCATTAAAAAAAGATATTATTCCAAATCTTTATGAAATTTCACCCGAAGCAAGAAAAGTGAATGCTGTAAATACAGTTGTGCGTAAGAATGATAAACTTTTTGGTTACACGACTGACGGAATTGGTCTTATACGCTCAATTGAAAGTGCAGGGGTAAACCCTCAAGGAAATATTGCTATTCTCGGTTCTGGCGGTGCTGCACTTGCTGTAGCTCATGCGCTCAAAGATATTGGTTCAACTGTTTCAATTTATTGCAGAAATAAAAATAATTCTTCATTAGACACTTCATTTAATCTCTATGATTTTAGCGAAATAAATTCTCTATCACATTACGATATTCTCATAAATGCAACTCCACTTGGCATGTATAATCATGGGCAATTTGATAACTTTGATTTCCTAAAAAACATTAATAAAAACACACTCATTTGTGATCTTATCTATAAACCACTTGAAACAGAATTACTAAAACAAGCAAAAGCTTTGAATTTAAAAACAATTAACGGCTTAGGTATGCTTATTCATCAAGGGATTGCAGCTCTTGAGCTATTTCTAGACCTCAAACTTGATAGAATTGAAATGGAAAAAATTGCAAAAAAAGCGATAATGCCATTTATATAATGATTCTGATTTATATATAAACATTTATATTATTTGAATTTACAAAAGTTTTACTCCTCAAAGTCGTGAATAAATCGCTTTACAAGGCTTTTATTTTATGTAAATATTACAAGTATAGTAAATACAAAGTGCTAAATGCACTAATTCACGCTGAAATTTTGGAGAAAATTTATGAAACGTCTATTTTTACCATTACTTATGTTTCTCGTTTTAGGAACTGTTGGTTGTGCAAAAAAACAAACTGAAGTAACCCCAACTGATATAACTTCTAGTTCATCTTCTGCACAAAGCATGGTTAGCCAAGCTGCGCAAACCATCACTGATGGTATTATCTATTTTGATTTCAACCAATATGACATAAAACAAGAATATGCAACAATGTTACAACAAAAAGCTGAACTTATGCGTCAATATCCAAGCATTCGTGTTCGCATTGAAGGTAACTGTGACTCACGTGGCACACAAGAATACAACCTTGCTTTAGGTGAACGCCGCGCTCGTGCTGCTTATGAATATCTAGTGCTTCTTGGTGTAAACCCTGATCAAATAGAACTTATCAGCTATGGTAAAGAACGTCCAGCTGTTGAAGGCGATTCTGAATCAGCACACGCTGCAAATAGAAGAGATAATTTTAGAGTTATCGCTCAATAATTTTGAAATGATAAACTTTTAAAGGGTAAGTGATAAACTTGCCCTTTTTTTTTATTTATTATATACTTTTTTTCACAAAGTTGGACACTTTGAAAACTATTTTGTAAAAAACTAATCGATAAAAAAATGAGGACTCACTATGAAAGTTATAGCAATAAACGGAAGCCCAAGAAAAAATGGAAATACAAGTATTTGTATCGATAAAGCTCTAGAACCTCTCAAAGCAGCAGGCATTGAATGTGAAGTAATTCAAATTGGCGGTGTGAAGCTTCACGGCTGTAAAGCATGTTATTATTGCATGAAAGAAAAAACAAAAGGCATTTGCGTACAAAAAGATGATCCTATGAACGAATGGGCAGATAAATTACGTGAAGCTGACGCAATTATTCTTGCATCTCCAACATATTATGCAAACGTTACAAGCGAAATGAAAGCATTTATTGACAGATGTGGGCTTTGCACAGAAGGTCAACTTGTTCATAAAATTGGCGCTCCTATCATCGTGCAAAGACGTGGTGGCGCGATGAATGTGTATAATACTTTGATGGCATTTTTCGGCATAAACCAAATGGTTGTTCCTATGTCATCTTACTGGAATGATGTTTTTGGCCTTGAAAAAGGAGATGTTTTGCATGATGAAGAAGGTATGAAAACTATGGAAAATCTTGGTAAAAACATCCTTTTTACTTTAGAAAAGTTCCATAAAAACTAATACTTAGTTTTGAATATATCACAACAAATAATCTACACTTAGTTTTTATAATTTTCTAATTCTAAGTAGAGTTTAATTTTCACTAAGAAAAGTAATTTTATACGACTTAGAGCTTATTGTTTATCAATACTTGCTCTAAGTCGTTTTATTTATTTCTAAAAAATAAAATTCTAATAGTTTTTTATAGACATTTTACTGCACTTTTCAACCTCTTTTTACAAGCCAATTTTGTAACTGATTATATTCAGCACAATATTTTAATCCATCAAAAGCAATGGGCGCTCCTTCCTCTTTCCATTTTAAAACGCTTGATCGTGCTTTTTTAAATTTAATACAAATTTTTCTCAAGCTGCTTAAATGTTCAGGGCAAACAGAAAGTTCATCTTGCATATTTTTTCCTTTATAATCTAGTTAGTTTCACGAATATACCATAGAAAATTTTTTCACAGTTCTACATGAACTGAAATTTTTCAAAGAGCGGATAATAGGATATAAACATCTTTTTTGATTTTGCGTTTTTTGTCATAAGCATAATAATTGATTTAATATATTTAGTTAGAAGTAATAATTATTAACTAACATAATAAATTGTGTATTTTAGCATAATAAACTATTAAAATTTATCAACATTTATTGTTTATTTTTTGTTAATATCGTTTTTATAAATATACTTATCAGGCATAATTCTATTCATTGTATATATGAATAATATAAAAAATCTCTAAAAAAGCATAAGAAATATTGCAATTGAGTAATAAATATGATTAGTTAGAATCAATAAAATAAATAACTTGAATAATTGGCTTACTTTTCTTTTAGCAAATATACTATATTACGTCAAGAAATTTTATAATTTGAATCTAACTATACATCAATTTTCAAATAATTTATAATTTATCTCTATCTACTTATTTTAACAGCTTTTTAAAATATTATAAGATATAATTTCATAATTTTGATTTTTTTGATACTTTTAAAGTAAGATTAAAAGTTATTTAAACTAATTATTATGACTAGACAAAATTTAGCAAATATACTATAAAAAAGTATATAAAAGGACATTATCATGAAAAACTCTCCCCATTCATCAAAAGTTTTAAAAAATGAAGATAGGATCATTGAAGCACTACAGTTGCAGATAACCAGTGGAAGATTCAAAAGTCTAAATGAGCTTGCAGCATTCTTAGGTCTTACTGAAACAACAAAATCAAAGCTTTATAACGTATTTAATAAAGACATGAACGCAGGTTATAAAACTATTTGTGAATGGCTTGATAAACTTGGAATTTCACTTATTTCAAACGAAGATATAACTCTAACTCGTCAAACTCACAATAAAACATCATCAAATGATAATGAGTTAACTTTTACAAATTTATCACAAAATACACATTCGCAAAATGATATTATAAGTAATATTTCTTTTGATAAATCAGACACTTCTCCTACTATTTCAAGAATTGCTGAACATGCTCCTAAAGAAGTAGTAAAAGGAGATGATCTTCACCTTATTCCAGTGTATGGTTTTACTGGTGCAGGAGGGGAAGTTGAGCTTATTGAAAACGACCCTATTGCAATTATTTCTATCCTTCCAGAATATAATCATAAAAATATGTATCCACTAAAAGTTTCTGGCGATAGCATGCAACCAACAATACCAAAAGGATCATATGTTGGAATTATCCCTTACGAAGGAATTCTTCAAGAGGGGGGCGTATATCTTATTGAAAAATTACATATAGGACGCATGATAAAAAGAATTAAAGTAAATACTTGTGGTGAATTATCTCTCTATTCAGATAATCCTGAATATGAACCTATTTTGCTGGATAAATTCTTAGATGGAGGAGAAATAATTGGTAGAATAATGTGGGTTCTACGTATGCCATAATAATATTTTTCTGTTTTTACTAAAATATTATAAATTTATCAAATATAATACTCTGTCAAAAAAAAAGCACTCATTTGAGTGCTTTTCAATTTTCTGTAGTATTTTATTTTAGTAAATCGAGTGCCATTTTTACAGTAACATTTGCTTGAGTTATAATAGAACCAGACACTTGCGTTAATATTTGTTCTTTGGTAAATTCTGTCATTTCATCAGCAACGTCAACATCAACAAGGCGTGAAATCGATGCAGTTGCATTTTCAGATGCAAAATTTAGTTTATTAACTACACTTTCAAGTCTATTTTGCATTCCGCCAATTTCAGCTCGAATCATACTCTTTGAAGATATTGCCTCATTTAAAGCAACAAGAGCATTTTGTGCCCCTTCTTGGGTACTAATCGAATACCCACCACCAGTAGAACTATTGCCTATACCAAGAGAGGAAGATGTGAGCGAGTCAATGCTAAAAAATGTATAATCAACATTTCTATCATTCAAATCACCGTAATGAATCTTCATTTTGCCAGGGAAATCATCATAGAAACCGCCATTATACACATCACCCGACAGGTTACCATTCAAAAGTTTTATATTATTGAATTCAGTAGCGTTTGCAATACGTGTAATTTCTGATGCCATTGCTTGATATTCTGAATCAATAATTGAACGTTGAATTGAATCATACGAACCAGTTGAGGCCTGCTCAGCTAATTCCTTCATTCTTATCAACTTTTCATCAATAACTTGAATAGCACCATCGGCAACTTGCATCATTGATATTGCATCATTTGCATTTCTTGCACCTTGGTTGAAGGTTGCAACATCTGAACGAAGATATTCTGCTGTAACAAATTTAGTCGTGTCATCTGCTGTAGAAGTTACTTCTAAACCCGATGCCAAGCGCTCAATAGATTGCCCTAAGCGAGAATAGCTTGTGTTAAAAGACTGCGCTGAACGCATAATGCTTATTGGATTATTGTATGCAAATACTGACATATATCACCTCGATGCAGAAGAAATCACTAGGAATTTTTTTCTCAATCAATCTTTTTTATTTTATATGCAAATTTTATACCATAATTTATTCATAATTTTGACTATAAACCTATTAGACCTCACAGCAAGCAGAAAATATATTTATACTTTTTCCTCTCTTTTTATCAAAACTACTAAGTCTCGATAAAAAAGATTTTTAGCAAATTTAGCATTAAAATAACTGCGATAATGAAAAAAAACTTGACAAGTATAAAGAAATCTATAAAGTAAACAAACACGCCGGGGTGGTGGAATGGTAAACGCAGCGGACTCAAAATCCGCCGGCTTCACGGCCTTGCGAGTTCGAGTCTCGCCCCCGGTACCA
>CAYJIN010000056.1:0-14267 GCA_964370245.1 uncultured Desulfovibrionaceae bacterium | reverse complement strand
TTGCGTGGACTTCCACTAATCGCTAAAATTTTCATTTTTTCCATCCCCATAATTCTCCATATTATTTATGACTTTACTCTAAATTCAACACTAATTTTTTCAAAATGAATGCCGTCAGCAATAAGAAGTTGACTATTGTAAACAAAGCCTACACCAACTTTTGAAAGAGAAAGTAAAATGTTTGTAATTGCATTAACAATCATTACAAAGAATTGCTTCTTATTTTTCTGATTATTTACTGCCATAATTATTTCTCCTTGTATGTACAATAAAAAAGTTAGATTTTTTGTAGTAAACTATATAAAACTTCTTTTTCTTCTTCACTTAGATTAAGGCTCTTTCCTTCATTTAGGATAGCCATATCAGCTTCATAGTGGACTTTTTTTCCTTTTGCTGTGATATAAATTTTCACTACTCGCTGATCTACAAGAGTGCGTTCTTTTTCAATATATCCATTTTCCATTAATTTATTGAGTGAACGGGATACATTTGGGCTTTCTTCCACCATTTGTTCTTTGATTTGCTTCACTGTTAAAACTTTTGATTTTGCAAAGTGTAAACAATGAAGAATATCTAACTGAGTTTTTGATAAATCATACTTTTTCAAAACTTTAGCAGTAGCTACTTGCATTTCATTTGCTATTGTCATAATAAAAGCGAAAATTTTAGTTTCAATATTGTAATCTGAATTTATAATGATCTCTTTATTAGCCATAATTCACCTTTTTACTAACTAGTTTTTTTACATTGACTATAAACAATAATTGTTGCCAACACGCCTATAATCAACATTAATATAGCTGAATTTGTAAAAATTGTCTCTATTTTAATAGTACCATTGAAAATTGTTCCTAAGCTTGCGCCTGTAAATAAGCAGAATGAAGCTAAACTCATAGCTGTTCCTTTCATTTCAGGCAATCTTTCTTGTGCAGCTCCAACCATTGTTGACTGAACAGATATAAAAGCTAAACCAAAACCAAAAATTGAAAGTAAAATCAAGATAATATTATCAGTATGAACGAGTAAAGTGTATGATAATAATCCTAAAATACCTGCAAAAAGTAGATATTTTTTCTGTAAAAGCATTCTTAATTTCATTGCTGATTTTGCTCCAAACAGTGTACCAAAACCAAATGCAGAGATAACTAAACCAATAAAGAAGGTGTTATAATTTGTAATGTTAGCAACATATACACCGAGATAGGAGAATGAACCAAGCACCGCAAAACCAATAAAAAGTAAAAGACTTACAGTGAGTAATAGTTCTTTGTTTGCAAAAGCTTTTTTATAGAAAGAAACAATCTCTAATTTATTAACTTTCGGTTTATCTTTTGGTAAAAGTAAAAGCATAAAAAGAGCCAAGATCAGTTCAAGCACACCGTAGGTCATATAAACCATACGCCAAGAAGAAAAATGGGCAATAGTTCCACCAATTGCTGTTGCTGTTGCAGTACCAAAATACGCAAGCCCTAAAACTTTACCCAAGGCTTTTTGTCTTTCATTTTGCATAGCTACACCATCAAAGGTTTCGCCTATATACGAAAAAGTTACCGGTAAAATACCAGCTCCAAAAATACCATTCACAAACCTAAAAAAAGCAAGCGATTCCAAACTAAAAGAAAATGCACCTAATATACTAAAAATTGAAGTACCAATAGCAGCAATATTAATAATTTTTGCTTTTCCGTATCTATCTGATAGCGGTCCGAATAATAGAGTGAATACTCCAAAACCAATCATATATGAAGTTACAGACATTGCAGCCTGAGTTGTTGTAATGCCTAAATCATTTGCAAGTGGTATCATCAATGCACCTGCTGCATATGTGTCACCATTTGCTAAAAATGCCATCATTGCGAGAATTAAAACTATTTTACTTTTTTGTTCCATTTTTAAACCATAACTATTTAGATTGTTATAAGCTTTTCATTGCTTTTAAGAATTTGCGTGAGAGGTTTTCCCATACCACGTACTTCTAAGCCAAGAGCCTGTAATTTTTCAACTACTCCATACATTGAAGCGCAAGATGAACATGCAAAAACTTTCACTCCAGCCTCTTGAGCTTTTCTGATTTCGTCCTGTACACTTTCATCTTCAGCAACAAGTTTTGCAGTTGGTCCCCAAATAATAATGTCCACTTCATCAAACCAGCCTTGTTTCTTCGCATTTACACCATACATAAAAACCATAGTCTGTGCTAAATCCGGGTGTGGATTTGACCATAGGATATTAACTTTTTCCATCTCTAACTCCTTTGTTATATCTTTATCAATTCGATAGAAAATAAAAACGCTTAATTTATTATCCGTGGAATATATTTTTAGTGTATTCTTAAATTTTTATTTGTCAAGTGATTTAATGCCTATTTAAATTGATTGACATAAATGTATTTTTAATCAATATATATTCCGCGGAATATATATATGTTGTATTTATTTTTGTAAAGTTTAGAATAAAGGAATTATAATATGAAAAAAAATAAAGGAAAATTATTGCTTAATTTTGTATGTCTAATCAGCATCATAGGAGTAACAAATTTTTCAGAAGTGAGCCTAGCGGCGAGTGCGAATTACAAGTAAGGGAAGCTGGTTTCTTTATAAGTAGAGAAGTACTACGAGAAATTATACTTGTTTCATTTTCACTACTTCTTGGTTCATGCGTTTATTTAACAATAAGAAAAGAACAGATTTCGATAAAGATGAAATTATGTAAATTTCTATCAGCTTTATTAGGTGGATTCATACTTATGGCTGGAAATGCAAAGTTTTTTTCTCCGTTTGATGCGATGTTTTTTGAACAAATAAAATTAGCAGGCTTGCCTTACCCATTGTTTTCACAATACTTTGGGCAAATTTCTGAAATAGCTTCTGGCTTACTTCTTTTACTTTTTGCTTTTATTGGGTATAGATTCAATAATAAAATTAATGAAATTTTCTTTTCATTTGGTAATTTTCTACTATTAGGTGCAATGATAGTTGGAATTTATGTGCATTTATCACCGGACGTCCCAGCGACTGTTTTACCATTTCAATCAAAGCCACCTGTATTGCCAATTATCGTTATTATTTTAACATGTATAAATATGTTTTTGTTTGCGCCAAAAGAGAGTGGTAAATTTCAAAAATAATAAATATTTAAATTCTGCTTGGCAAGAGTTCTATAACGACTTACCACCAATGTGTTCACACGAATTAATCGCTGAAAAAATCGCAAGTTATCAAAAG
Organism: uncultured Desulfovibrionaceae bacterium; assembly: GCA_964370245.1. Taxonomy (GTDB): domain Bacteria; phylum Desulfobacterota; class Desulfovibrionia; order Desulfovibrionales; family Desulfovibrionaceae; genus CAYJAZ01. Next base: position 11,043 of record CAYJIN010000056.1, on the reverse strand, counting down.
TGGCACACTTGCAAACCTTGATTCGCTCGGCAAAGGCATACCAAACGGCCGTGTAGTAGGCAGAAAAACCTGTTATCCAAAGCATGATACTCTCATTTGGATAATGAACTATTGCGGCGTTACTGTATCTATGTTCGAAGATGAAGATGAACCATTTATGGGCATGTAAAGCAAGTCCATAAACATGAAGACCTGCAAAGTTACAGGTCTTTTTGTTTTAAAAAGTAAACTTATCAGAATTCTAAATTTCACTCTAATCAAGGCTTTTAGGCTTGAGAGTTTTCATAAGTAGTTTATCAATATTTTCATCATTACTACCTATTTTACTTATCAATGAATCAACATAGTGTGCAATTTTACTCATGTGCAATTTTGCACGGATTTTTTTTAAACTCCTTAGCTGACTATTTTCAAAAATAGCGTGCATTTTTGCACGCAATAAACTTTAGAAAGAACAAAACAAAAATATATTCTAATATATCAAACGCTTATATCAATCTAATCTTTTGGAATAAAACTTGCTATTAGCTTTTTACAAAATGAAGCATTCTACTTATACTTTACACCAGAATGCGAAAGGAGATTGTATGGCGGCTACTTTTTATCCCTATATTGGGGGGCTTATTTGGATCAGTATTCTTCTATTACTTGGGGCAGTTCTTAGAGCAAAGGTTCCTTTTTTACAAAAAGGGCTTATTCCTTCTGCGCTCATAGGTGGGCTTATTGGCTTTTTCCTTATGAACTTTGGGCTTATCGGAATGCCTACTGCTGAAGGTTGGATGACTATCCCTGTGGGCACTTTCGGCGTTTTAGTTTCACACTTATTCGCATTTGGATTTGTAGGGATTGGTTTACTTCAACCTGAAAAAACTGACGATTCAAAAAAATCAAATTGGATCAGAAGCGGTGCGCTTTGGATGGCTTTAATATATTGTTTAGTATATGCAGTTCAAAGTCTTGCTGGTAAAGGAATTTTTGAGCTTTATGCTATGCTTACTGGCGATGAAGTTTTCACAGGTTATGGTTACCTTGTTGGCGCAGGTTTTGCACAAGGCCCTGGCCAAGCACAAGCAATGGGTAATATTTGGCAATCAACCTATGGAGTGCAAGGTGCTGGTAGCATTGGTTTAGCATTTGGTGCAATGGGCTTTTTATGTGCTATTGGTTTTGGTATTCCTTTTGCTAACAAAGGTATTGCAAACCAGTGGACAAGCACACCAATTACTGAAATGCCAAAATCTCTTTTAACTGGTATCATGGGTAAAGGCAATTCAGAAGAATGTGCGCGTGCTACCACACATACAGCTAATATTGATAGTCTTGGTTTCCACTTTGCAGTTATGGGCGCTATGTATGGCCTTGGTTATATGTTTGCATTGGCTTGGTCAATTAATATGCCACAAGGCATCAATGGCTTAGGCTTTGGGCTTCTCTATGCTTGGACAATGATATTTGGTATTATTTGCCGCAAACTCCTTGCTAAAGGTGATAAAATATTCCTTCTTGACCCTGCAACAACAAGAAGAATTACAGGTTCTACTGTTGACTTTATGATTTGTGCTGTGTTTATGGGTATTTCAGTAAGTGACGTTATGGCTGTTATCACTCCTTTTGTTGCTACTGTTTTTGCAGCTGGAATATCTACATTCTTAGTTATTCTTTGGTATGCACGCCGTATGCCTGAATTTGGCTTTGAAAGAGGGCTTGCAATTATTGGTTGTTACACAGGAACAGTTGCAACTGGCTTACTTTTACTTCGTATAGTTGACCGCGATTTCAAAACACCTGCTGCTGTTGAACTTGCAATCATGAACGTATTTATCCTTCCAATCGTTCAGCTTATCTATCTAAATCAGCCTTTCGTTCCAACTGAAGGTTCTATGTTATTGCCTGTGCTTATCGCTTATGCAGTGGCTATGCCTATTGCGCTTTATGTTCTCAAATTTGTGGGCAAAAAAGCTTGGTAATACATTTATCATTCTATAAAAGTTAGAATCACAATCAAAAGTATGTTTCCTGTTCGTCTTTTTTCAAATTTCTAAATTTTCTAAAAAAATGAATAGCGAAACATACCTTCAAATTTTTTATGTTAATCTTGCTTATTACAAATTAAAATTTTGCAAATTAACATCATGTTACAAAACAGATAAAGGACTATTATGAGTACAGCATATAAAATCAATATTTCTGACCAGATGCTCGAACAAATTAAACAAAAAATTCAAGAATACCCTTGGGAGCTTTGCTATTCACAAGAATGTAATCCATGGGAATCAGGCACAAATACTGCATATCTTAAAGAACTTTGCGATTATTGGGTAAATACTTATGATTGGCGCAAACACGAAGCAAAACTAAACTCTTTCCCAAACTATATGGCTAAAGTTGACGACCTTGATATTCACTATATCATGGAAGTTGGCAGTGGCGATAACCCTAAACCGCTTCTTTTAGTGCATGGTTGGCCTGGTTCAGTTTCTGAATTTTTACACATCATTGAACCTTTAGCACACCCTGAGCGTTTTGGTGGTTCAGTTGAAGATGCCTATACTGTCATAGCTCCTTCTTTACCAGGTTTTGCTTTTTCAAGCATTCCTAAAAAAGCTATGGGGCCACGCGCTATGGCTAAAGCTTTAAATGCTCTTATGGTTGAAGAACTTGGCTTTGAAAAATACATCACCCAAGGCGGCGATTGGGGAAGCGCAATTTGTAGCTGGATAGCATTTAACTATCCTGAAAATTGTAAAGGAATGCATTTCAACTTCCCTACAATGCGCCAAAGTGCTGGTCCACAAACAGCTGAAGAAAAAGCATGGGAAGATGGACTTGAAGAAGAACAAGTAATGAATAATGGCTACAGAACACAACAAGCAACCAAACCACAATCACTTGCTTATGGTATGTTTGGCAATCCTGTTGCAGTTGCTGGTTGGCTTTTAGATAAATTTTACCACTGGTCTGACTTGGAAGACGGTAACATTGAATCAAGCCATTCAAAAGATGATTTACTTACAAATATCATGCTTTATGTTACAACAAACACCTTTAATTCATCTACTTGGATTTATTATGGTAGACGTGAAGAAGGCGGACGTTTCCTTGTAACAGATCCAGCAAAAACAGTTACAACACCAACAGGTTGTGCACTCTACCCAGCTGAAATGATGTCATGGCCACCTCGCTCTTATTACGAGCGTATGTATAATATCACCCATTGGGAAGTTATGCCAAAAGGTGGACACTTTGCAGCAATGGAAGTTCCAGAAGTGTGGCTTTCAGATGTGCGTAAATTTTTTAGAACTATAACATTGTAAAAATATTGGAGTAAAAATATGAATCGTCCTACAACACAACAAGAAGTGGAAGCAATTGCTTCCCAATTAAAAATTGAAACAAGAGCTTTTATTGGCGGTAAATTTGTTGAGTCAAAAAGCGGTGAAACTTTAGAAACATTAAACCCTGCTACAGGTGAAGTTTTAACAAGTTATACAGCATGCGGCATTGAAGAAGTTAATGAAGCTGTTCGCATTGCAAACGAAACATTTGCAAGTGGTGTATGGAGCAAAAAAACTCCTACCGAACGTAAACACATTCTATTAAAACTTGCTGATCTTATGGAAGAAAACCTTGTTGAACTTTCAGTGCTTGAAACATTAGACAGCGGTAAGCCAGTTGGCGAAGTTATGGGAACAGACTTACCAGAAGCTATCCACGCTCTTCGTTGGCATGCTGAAATGACTGATAAACGCTATGGCCAAGTTTCACCATCTGGTGATGATTCTGTTGGTATTATCATCAAAGAACCTGTTGGTGTTGTTGCTTGTATTTGCCCATGGAACTTCCCTATTATGACAACAACTTGGAAGTTTGCACCTGCACTTGCAGAAGGTAATAGCGTTATTATTAAACCAGCTCCACAAACATCATTAAGCATGCTTCCTATTATGAAACTTGCTCAAGAAGCAGGTATTCCTGATGGCGTTTTCCAACTCATCAGCGGTAATGGCGCATTAATTGGTGAAGCATTATGCAGACATCATGATGTTCATGCTGTAAGTTTCACTGGTTCAACTGCTGTTGGTAGAAAACTTTTAGAATATTCCGCACAAAGCAATTTGAAAAAAATCGTTTTAGAGCTTGGCGGCAAAAGCCCTCTTATTCTGCTTGAAGATGTTGAAGATTTAAATCCTGCTGTAGAAGCTGCACTTGCTGCATCTTTCTGGAACACAGGCCAAAACTGTACAGCAAACACGCGTATTTATGTTCCTGAAGCACGTAAAGAAGAATTTATTGAATTAATGCTTAAAGGATTAAAAGAAAATTGGAAATTAGGCAACCCTATGGATCCATCAAACAATATGGGCACAATGTTTAGCAAAGAACACCACGATTCAGTAATGAATTATATCAATAAAGCTAAAGAAGAAGGCACTCGTCTTCTATGCGGTGGTTCTTCAATAGACGGCCGTGTATTTATTGAACCTACTTTATTTACTGATCCTGTGGAAGGTTCAATATTACTTACTGATGAAATTTTTGGCCCTGTTTCATGCATTATTGGTGTAAAAAGTGATGAAGAAGCTGTGCAAAGAGCAAACGAAACCGAATATGGTTTACAAGCAACTATCTTCACAAATGACCTCATCAAAGCGCATAAATTTGCACGCATGATTAAAGCTGGAACAGTTTCAGTAAATAAATATTGTGAAGGCGACATTACAACTCCATTTGGTGGATTAAAAATGTCTGGTTTTGGCGGTCAAGACAATGCTGAAACAGCTCACGAACAATATACAGAACTTAAAACAATCTTCATCAACCTTGCATAAGTAAAAGATAGAGAAGTGAAATCTTCTCTTATAAATCTTAGCATATCCTAAATTTAGCAGGTCATACTATGTGGCCTGCTAGTTTTGAGTAATCTATGGAAAGTATCACACAACTGTATAGAATAGGCTATGGCCCTTCCTCAAGCCACACAATGGGACCACGTTTCGCTGCTGAAGATTTTTATTCAAACTATTCTTCTGCAGATAAATTTCGCGTCACTCTTTACGATAGTTTAGCGGCAACAGGCGTAGGCCATTTAACGCATATAGCAATTTTTTCTGTGCTTGGTAAAGAAAAAACTGAATTAATTTGGCAACCTGAAGTTTCTATGCCAGAACATCCAAATGCAGTTCTATTTGAAGCTTTAGATAGCAACAACAGCGTATTAGGCTCGCAATTATACTTTAGTGTGGGTGGTGGTGCAATACGCACAAGAGAAAATATACACTCTAGCGAAAAGCATATTTACCCTAAAACAACATTGAGCGAAGTTGTTAAAGTTTGTAAAGAAAAATCAATTATGTTTTGGGAATATGTTTTTGAACATGAAGATAGTGATTTTATCCCATATCTTGAAAATGTTTGGAAACACATGAAAGATGAGATTGAGCGTGGCGTTAATGCGCACGGTGTTCTTCCTGGTTCTATCATGCTTCGCCGTCAAGCTTGGCATTATTTTCAAAAAACAAAAACTGCTTCTGATAAATTATCAAGAACAGGGCTTGTAACAAGTTATGCGCTTGCAACTTCAGAAGAAAATGCGGCTGGAGGTGTGGTTGTTACTGCACCTACATGTGGCGCATGCGGTGTTTTACCTGCTGCCCTTTACTATCTTCAAGAGCATTATAATCTTAGCGATAGTGATATAATTAAAGCACTTGCAACTGCTGGCTTGTTTGGAAACATTATAAAACATAATGCATCAATTTCTGGTGCTGAAGTTGGCTGTCAAGGCGAAGTTGGTTCAGCATGTGCTATGGCATCTGCCGCAATTTCCCAATTGCTTGGTGGTTCATTATCTCAAATCGAATATGCCGCAGAAATGGGATTAGAACATCACCTAGGGCTTACTTGCGACCCCGTTGATGGTTTAGTGCAAATTCCATGCATAGAAAGAAATGCTTACGCCGCAACAAGAGCTCTCACTTGTGCTGAAATTGCTATATTATCAACAGGTTCTCATCATATTACTTTTGATGAAGTTGTTGCTGTTATGATGAAAACAGGCAAAGATCTTTCAAGCCACTACAAGGAAACTTCAAAAGGTGGTTTGGCTGAAATTGTTGCAAACAGGTTAAAAAGAGAAGTTTAACCAGAACATTATAATATTACTACTCTACTGTTTTATTGAGCTTTCTTGCAACAGTAGTTCTGTCGAGTTTATAGATTTTTGCAACTTTTGAAAGTGAACCATGTTCATCAAGAGCTTTTTGTAATAGTTCTCTTTCTACATTTGCTATAATTTCTTTAAGTGAGCCTTCTTGATAATTTTTACCTAAGAGTGAAATTTCTAAAGAAGGTTCATTATTTTTCTTTAATTGCATGTATGAAGGAAAATCATGCGGAGCAATTTTTATATTTTCACAACTTATTACTAAGCCTTGTATTAAATTTTTCAATTCTCTAATGTTTCCTGGCCACGAATACATAAGCAGCATTTCTTCTGCTTCTTTTGAAAGTTCAATATGCTTTTTATATTTTTGATTATATCTATTAAGAAAAGCTTTTGTCAGCGGTAAAATATCTTCCTTACGCTCTTTTAGAGGTGGCACACGAAGCACGCAAACATTAAGCCTATAAAATAAATCTCTTCTAAAAGTTCCTTCTTCTACAGCTTGCTCTAAATCAACATTTGTAGCCGCTATCACTCTTGTATCTACTTTTGTTGGAATGAGCGCCCCTACCTTGAGAATTTCTTTATCCTGTAAAACTCTTAAGAATCTTGATTGCATCAATAAAGGAAATTCACCCACTTCATCAAGGAAAATTGTTCCTTGCGAGGCTGCTTCAAAATAACCAAGCTTACCATTTTTTTCAGCGCCTGAAAAAGCACCTTTTGCATATCCAAAAAGTTCAGATTCAACAAGATTTTCTGGTATACTTGTGCAATCAGCTTTAAAAAACACATTTTCAGCTCTATTGCTGAGCGAATGCACTAAACGAGCAATAACATCTTTGCCAGAGCCTGTTTCACCAAGAATAAGCACAGGCGCATCTGTTGATGATATTTTTTTAACAGTCTTTATAAGTGCTTTCATTGATTCGCTTTGAAAAATATAATCAAAATCTGCATAGCTTGATACATTCACGACAGAATGATTCATAAAAGAATGCGATAGCCAACTATGATATGCCATCTCCTCTTCTTTATATTGAGAAAGTTGATTGATATTTCGAATAAAAGTAACAACTAAAACAACTTCACCACTTTCATCATACACAGGATAACCGTGGAGAAGATTTGAATTGCCTTCATTTGTGGTTTGAATTGCGTTTGCAGGCTTTTTTCTTTTCAAAACTAAAGGGCTAACAGGGCCATGATAAATGCCATATTTATCTTCACACTGTTCAAAATCATCAAAAGCTTTTGTGAAAATATCATTTCCATTATTTAAATCTTTAACTTTTTTTCCTATTAAAGCTTCAGGCGGCAATTGGGAAAGGCGTGCATACATAGGGTTCATCTTCACAATAATACCATCTGCATTACTTATGCAAACCCCTTCATGCAAAACCCACAAAAGTGAATCTAAATGCGCTAGATATTTGCTATATTTTTCATCAAAATCAACTGTTTGAAAGCGTGATTTATCATATACTTCTTTGTTTTCCATATATCTTTGATAAATTTTTCTTTAAAAAAAGAACGTTATAAATGTATAATTCTTATCAACAAGCCAAGAAAATTTACTTCGAAAGCGTGAAAGCCTCAATTTTTTATAACCACATACTATACATATTTTAATTTTTCTGCAAGAATTTCATCATATTTTTTTGTATTTTTACTTTGAAAAGCCCATGCCACTAGAGAATTTGGTAAAGTTACTTTTATATCAAAAACTCTAAATATTGCCATTTCAAGGAAAAATCAGCAAAAATAGACTTTATCCGTCCAGAAAAAAAATGGACTTACCCCTGTCTTTGGTTAAGAGCCCACTTTTCAGTCAAACTTTAAACACAAAAAAAGACCTTATGATTTTTCAGAGTGATACCCGAGAACAGACTTGAACTGTTACGGTCGCGAAGTCGAGGGATTTTAAGAGACTTTTAAGAATTATATGACCTTAAAAAAGGAAAAGAATTATCAAAATTGGTTCTTTTATTTGCCAATAGTCGTGCAGTAAAAAGAATGTTAACAAAGAAAATAAATGCACACGGCTATGTTTTTCTGACACCATTCCTTTAAAACATAGTCCAGTTAGCATTTCTGGTTACTTCCTTTCAGGACCTAGAGCTTATATTTTTCAAAGTCAACCCATTAAAATGATTTCAAACTATAAAGATATAGTAAACAGTAACATTGAAAAAAATAATCTATATTGTTACTACATGCTAGAGTGTGTTTCTAAATTATGTTTTTAATTTGCAAAGTGTTATGCTAAGAATATCAAATTAAGATAAAAGAAAAGTATAATAAATTATAATTATATATCCTTCAAAAGCTTACCATACTCAGCTAAAGCGCTATCAACAGCATCAACAATTTCAAGCACTCTACTCTTTTCAATAGAGAACTTTTCACCAACTGCGCTAAAATCTTTTGCTGTAATATCAATACCTTTTCCGTTTACGGAAAGTGTTTGCTCATTATTTAGTCCTGTTGAAGGAGTAAGGTCATAAGCTGGTGCAAAAGTCCATTCGTTATTTCTATCGAGCATAAAGGAAAAGTTCTTTGTGTGGTCGTCCTTATTACCTGATTTCACATTGAAAATCATAAGACGAAACACTTTTAGCACATCATCCTTTTTCTTTGTAAGCGCCCATGTAAGCTTTAATAAAGTTTCATAATCCATTGAACTGAAACGGTGTGAAGCATGAAGAAGCCCGCAAGCTGTATGAATATGAATTTTTTCATTACCAATTCTATCAAAACGCTTCACGCCAAAATATCCCGTACAGTTATTTGATGGAAAAAGAAAAGTTTCTGGCATTTCAATTCCAGCTTTTTTTGCCATCAAGGAGTAGATATATTCTTCACGGCCAAGGTTTTTATCATCATTTTCTGCTGAAAATTTTATCATCCAAGGCTCTGAATTTACATTAGAATCCCCTGTGCTAATACTACTTTTATCTTTAGAAACATTTACAAGAATTTTAGGTCTTGCACCACCAGCTGATGAGTTCAAGTAAACGAGTTCATCAAGTCTTGAACTTGGCAAGTCAGCTATAACATTTTGAATTTCATAAGATAGCTCATCAAGATTGAGATTTGGCTCATTGTAGCTCTGTTCATCATACACTGGCTCATATTCAAGTGCGCCCATTCCAATTGTGCCAGAATAGGATAAACGCATAAGCGGACTTATTCCCGCATAAGAAAGCCCCCTTTCTTTTTTAAGAGTTTTGTCAATCAAAAGACAGCCCCAACCATCAGGAAGACTATCATTAAACAGTCCATACAAGCCATTAAATGTATATTCTTTATCCTCAAAAACTCCGCTTTGAAGTGGCAATTTAAAAGGAGATAACTCTATGCCAGATTTTAAAAAGTCGGGTGCATATTCAAAAAATATTCTGTTTTTACTATCATCTGCAAGCAAGCCAACAAGAATTCTTTTTCCATAACTATTTAGATAAACAGATAGTTTCACGATTTCCTACCTCGCTGGCGTTTAGGTTTATCCTCAACAAATAAAGTTGATGGCACATTCTGCATTTCAAAAAGCTTAGCACAATCATCTAAACAACCTAGCACAAGCGCAATATTAAGAAGAGATTCTAAGGAAATTTTACCAGTTTTTTCAAACTTTTTTATTACTGATGCGCTAACACCCGAACGTGAAGAAAGAGCGGCTTGAGTCCAATTCTTTTGCAAGCGTCTTTCTCTTGCCTGTGTGGCAATTTTCAACATAACTTCATTGGGTGTGTTTAAACTTAGCAAGGACTTCTCTCTTTGTATAGTAAAAGATATCATAGTAACTTTTATATAGACATTTCATCCATAAAGTATACTATAGTATCTTTTATTTATAGTCAAGCAAGTCTCAATAATTTAATAATAAAAGACTTTGCTTTATTCTTCTTTAGTCTTTTCTTTATAAATTTTACTCAACACATTTGAAGCATCAAGTAAGCGTTTATCAGAAAGGTGGCTATATCTTTGTGTCATTTGTAGATGACTATGTGTAAGAAGTGTTTGTAATGTGTATAGATCTACTTCATCAATGTTGTAATATATACTTTTCACTTCTCAAACTTTTCTTATCAGGGTAAGTTTCAATATATGTATCCCAAGCTTTTTGAAGAGTGAACTTATTTTCTTCTATTTGCTTCTGCTGTTCTGCCCTTTCTCTTCTTTCACCAAGTGATTTTGCTTCGCCAATAGCAAGATTATGTGCTTGCATCAGTTCAGCTCTCAATAGTGATGCTTTTTCAGCTGTCATTCCAGCACTTGCCCAACCAGCACATTCTTCTTTTTCTTTCCCATTAAGCATATATCTAATATAAAATGCACGATCAAAACGAACTCCATGTTTACGAGTGCTATGCTCAACATACCTAACGCCAGTGTATTTTGTTTTTTCTTTTACTTTTGCCACAAAAAACTCCTAACTACTACTTAACTTTCACACAAAATCTTTCCCGAAATCTCCCCGAAAAAGATGTAAAAAGATAGTGAAAGCTTGTGAAAGCTTGTGAAAGCAATATATCATAAACAATATAAAATCGTCTATTGTCAATACTTTTAAGAGATTAAATGAGAAATTATGAAAGTTATAAAAATGTTATTTTAAAGGCTACAAACCTGTAGGTCAGGAGTTCGAATCTCTTCGAGCGCGCTATATAAAATCAAAGGCTTAGATGAAAATCTAAGCCTTTTTTTGTTTTTGATTTTCGGGGAAAGCTTTTCGCTTGAATTTTCCATTTTGATAATCCTTTGTTTGATTTAATATGTAATTTGTGCAATAAATTAATAAAGCACACATATGTCTACAACGATTTTGCTTTGCTAAAAATAGAATAAAAATAAATCAAATACGCCTATTTACTTAG
>CAYJIN010000055.1:3938-14278 GCA_964370245.1 uncultured Desulfovibrionaceae bacterium | reverse complement strand
CAAAATCCGCCGGCTTCACGGCCTTGCGAGTTCGAGTCTCGCCCCCGGTACCAAAAAACAATGTACACGGGCATTCTATCAAGAATTAGAGCGTGAATATAATATAATTTACAGATGACGATACAAGTCCTTTTGAAACCAGAAATGGAAATTCGAAAGGACTTTTTTGTATTTAACACCAGTCCTTATTGTGTAACAAATCGCAATAATAGTCAAGATTTGCGAATTCTTTAGCTTCTGTGAACGAAAGTGAACAAAGGCTTTAGCGAATGAGCGATTTTGACACAAATTGCGAATGAGGATTTTGTGACGAAAGTCCAAAATCTTTACAATAAAGGACGAAACAGTCAAGTTCTATGGTCATTATTCGGCTATAGGCTGTTTTAGAGCTTTTTTACTCTAAATGACTGTCTGCATATCGTGGTGGGTATGCACTGATGAGTCAGCCACTCGAACAAACTCTATTGAAAAGGAAAATCTATAGAGAAACGTTAATCCTAAAAAAAGCAAAAAGCTTATAGCGGGAACTATAAGCTTTTACATAGAGTAATTCATTTACTACTCCTAAATTGTTTTAGGACAAAAACAATGAATTATTTATACCTAAAAACCTGCAAAATGTCAAGTTTTTGGGGGGCTATGCTTTACGCTTTTTTCTAGGAAAAAGGACAAAAATAATGAAAGCATTTATTCCTAAAAATGATGCAAGAGGTTTTATCATGCCAAACTTTATCTTTGAAGATTTTGAGCTTAATTGCGGTTCTAAAATGCTCTTTAGTACGCTTTGTGATTACGCACGTGATAAAAATTATTGCTACCCTTCGCTAAAAACCTTAGCCGACAGATTAAATGTTTCACTAAACACTTTAAAAACATGGTTACAACAGCTTGTTGAGCAGGGATATGTAAAAACACGCAAAACCTTACGAGGCTTAACTTTCTTCTTATATGGCCCTCTTAAATTTTTCAAAAAAGTGTCAAAATTTGACACCACTAAAAATTCAACCTCTTGTAATAATAATGAAAAACAATCTAAAATGTCAAAAAATGATGAAAAACCGTCAAATTTTGATACAGAAGTTAATGTTAATAATCAAAGTAATTTAATACCCCCTAATCCCCCAAAAAGTACTCAAGAAAAGCCCACTGAGAAAGAAAAGCAATACACAAAAACAAATACGGGGTGTGAGTATATTCCTTTTGAAGAGATTTGGAAAATTTATCCTAGAAAAGAAAATTACGTCAAAGCAAAGAAAGCATTTTTTCATGCTCGAAAAAAATCAACTCTGCCCTCTCTCGACTTCTTCAAGGAAGCTGTTGCTCATTTTTTGAAAGATGCAAAATGGATAAAAGAAAATGGCAGATTTATTCCACAACTTCACAATTTTCTCAATGACTTACGATGGAAAGAATATGAAGAATATCTATCTGCGCGACAAGAAATAGAGCAAAATTACAAGTCAAGTGTTGTGCCTTTTTCTGAATCGCTTGATGAAAGAACTGAACGCCATAAACACTTAAAACTTGAGGAAGAAAAAGAAGCTGAGAAAAAAGAAATGCTTTCAAAAGCTTGGGAAGAATTTAGTAAAAACTTTATTCCTGACAATAGCTTGAACAAATTTACGTCTGAAAGATATTTTTATAAGTATTACGTGGAAAACAATAATTTTATTACGGTCAAAAGCTCTCAAAATATGACAGCTTATGAGTATATGCAACTTTTAAACCTTATGGAGTGATTATGACTATTTTTCCAAGAGTAAAAGTACAATTCCTTGCATTAAAAGATGAGATTTCTGATTTACTTTCAAAGGGTTACACGGTTTTAGACATTCATAACATACTAGTTGAGCAAGGAAAAATAACAATGTCTTATTTTAGCTTGAACAATTACATCAACCTCTACATTCATGGAAAAGAACCAAGAAAAAGAACGAAGAAAACAAGCGCAAAAAATGAAAGTAGTAAAAAATTTCAAACTAAAATTATCGGCAACAACACAACAACATTTGGCACAAAAAACTATAACACAGATGAAAATATTTAGGAGGTTTTATGGCTACAATACACTTTATTTTGCAAGGTAAAGGTGGTGTTGGTAAATCAATGATTTCTTCACTGGTTTATCAAGCTCTTAGTGAGTTAGGAGTTACTGTAATTGCCTATGATACTGATCCAGTAAATCACACGCTATCAGGCTATAAAGAGTTTGATGTCAAGCGTATTGAACTTTTGAAAGCTGACGGCAATATAGATGCTCGTAAGTTTGACGAAATGCTTGAAGGCCTTGCTGAAGCTGAAGAAAATACACACGTAATTGTCGATAATGGCGCAAGCTCATTTATTTCTCTTGGTGCTTATATGCAAGAAAATGATATGCTTGAAGCATTACAAGAACTTGGCCATAAAATTTTCTTCCATACTGTTATCACAGGTGGGCAAGGCACTGGCGACACAGTTGACGGTTTTGTTGAGCTTGCACGATGTTTCCCCAACGTTCCTCTTGTTGTGTGGCTAAACCCATATTTTGGAAATGTTGAAGTCGATGGCAAAGATTTTACAAAGTTCAAAAGCTATAAAGAATATGAACACAACATACATTCAATTATCGAATTGCCAATGGGTAATAAAGATTTAATCGGCAAAGATTTAGAAGAGCTTTTTTCTAAAAGGCTTTCTTTCAAAACAGGCATTGCCAACTCTAAGCATATTGCTGTGCGTTCAAGATTAAATAAATACTGGAAACAAATTGTGAGCTACGTCGAGCAAGCAAACTTACATTAGGAGGATTTATGTCTTTAGATGAAGAATTTAGTGTTGATTCAGCAACAAATGTAGAAGAAACAAAGTCAAAATACCCTGATGGAATAGGAATGAGCATTGAATATGTAAAGTCGCTTATTGCGAAGGATAATGAGGTTATTGTTGATAAAGATGACCCAATCCTGCTTATGGTTACTATTTTGAATGCATTCTTCCATGAGCAAGAAAAAGCGCAAGATAAATACATGCTGGCTTTAAAAAATGTTTATTCAGACCAAGTAAATGATTTTGTAGACGAAATCCATAAAAGCACAGAGCAAGTAAAGGAAACGCTTCAATCCATCTCTACTGAAGGTCTTATCAAAATTTATGAAAGACAAAATGAAAGAATGGCTGAACTTCAAACTCAGCTCAAATATACTTGTATAGTTATAGGCCTTTTAGTTCTTCTAAACATTACAGCTATGATTTGGAGATAGCTTTGGAAGATATTGCGTATAAAAGATTAATAAAAAGCCTTGAGCATAATTGCGGTGATATAATTTTGAATGCTTTGCATGATAAAGAAGTCATCGAAATTATGCTCAACCCTGATGGCAAGCTTTGGATTGAAAAATATGGTCAAGAGCAAGAATGTATAGGAGAAGTTTCACTTGCTCAGGCAAAGCTTATTCTTTCTTTAGTTGCATCTGCATTAGATGTAACTATAAATGCACAAAATCCTGTTGTTGAAGGTTCGTTTCCTCTTGATGGTTCACGCTTTGAGGGAACATATCCGCCTATTGTTTTTGCTCCTTCTTTTGCTTTACGAAAGAAGGCAAGCAAAATTATAAGTTTAGATGAATATCTAAGTTCAGGAACAATAACGCAAGAAGTTATTCCTATACTTCAAAGTGCTATAATAAAGCGGAAAAACATCATGGTAGTGGGTGGAACTTCATCAGGTAAAACCACTTTCGTAAATGCTATTATCAACGAACTGTATTCACTTTGCCCTAATGATAGACTTCTAATTTTAGAAGACACAGCAGAATTGCAATCCAAAAGCCCTAATTCAGTTTTCTTTCTCACTTCTGAACTAGCAAATATTGGTATGCGCAACCTTACAAAAATATGTATGCGTTATGCCCCAAAACGTATTCTTGTAGGCGAAGTGCGTGATGGTTCAGCACTAGAACTATTAAAGCTTTGGAATACAGGCCATCCCGGTGGAATAGGAACTTTTCATGCTGACGGTGCTGAAGAAGCACTTGAACGCTTAGAAGAACTTGTTGAGGAAGCGGGAAATGGCGAAAAACGACGGCTAATCGGGCGTGCAGTCGATTTAATTGTATTCATGGAAAAGAACAATAAAAATCAACGTCAACTATCTAAGATAATTGACGTTGTTCAATTTAACAACAAAAGTCAAGAATATCAGACTTTTGAAATATACAAAAGGTAAGGAGTTTTTTATGGTTATGGGTTCAAAAGTTTTATCGGTGTTGTTATGTGGTCTTTATCTTCCGCTTTCTGCGTATGCAAGTAATGGTTTGAATGAATTTGCAAGCCCTTTGGAAAAAATTGTAAACACTTTTACAGGGCCAACAGGTATGTTACTTTCAACACTTGCATTCTGTGGCGTTGCTGTTGCTTTATTCTTTTCGCAAAGAACATTAGACGGCATAATTAAAGATGTTGTTAACGTTTCTCTTGTAATTTGTATGCTTGCCTTTGCTAGTTCATTCATAGGCAGTCTATTTACCTTTAGTGCTGCAATCGCCTAATGAAGACAGCAAGAATTATCCCCGTCTATCAATCACTTATACGCCACAATCACATGCTTGGTGCAGAACGTAATCCAATTATGTTAGCAGGTTTAGTGGCTGCAGTTACAGGGTTAGGCGGACAGTCTTTCATAGGTATAGCAATCTCAGGGATATTTTGGCTTATCAGTCTATTTTTGCTTCGTAAGATGGCTAATTTAGATCCTATGATGTCAAAAGTATTCCTAAGATACATTCAACAACAATCATTCTATAGCGCAAAAAGCTCTGTATGGGTTTTTCAAGGTTACAAGTTTAAAAGGGTTCAAAAATAATGTTTAGTTTAAAAGAGTATCGCTCAAAAGCAAATGGCCTAGCAGATTTACTAGGTTATGCACTTTTAGCTGATGAAGGAATTGTCGTCCAAAAAGACGGCTCATTCCTTGCTGGATTTGAATTTGTTGGTATTGATACCGCAAGTTCAACTTTTGATGAGCTTGCTGTTCTTAGTGAGCAAGTTTCAAATTCAATAAAAATGCTTGGGCGTGAATTTATGATTCATGTTGATGCAATACGTTCAAGAAAGAAAGCATATCCACACGAAAGTAAATGCTTTTTTCCAGACAAAATTTCTAAGATGATAGATGATGAAAGGCGTGAATTTTTCGCACCAACAACTGATAAAGGCCTTTGTTATAGCACAAATACCTATATTATAATTACATATAACCCCATTGATGACATTACAACTAAAGGTAATTTCTCACTAGAGAAAGAGCTTGAAAAATTCAAAAATGTCTTACTAGAGATTGAAGATTCACTTTCTTCTGTTCTCTACCTAACAAGACTTTCTGAATACGAAATCAACTATGGAAAAGATGAAAAGATATTACATTCTGATTTATTAGCACATCTACAGCAATGTATATCCGGTGAACTATTTCCATTTGCAGTGCCTAAAACACCTATGTATTTAGATGCATTACTCGGAAGTGAAGACTTGCTTGGAGGAATTGCACCAAAACTAGGAAATAAGTTCATAAAAACAATTTCCATTGATGGTTTACCGCAAGAGTCTTACCCTGCTATGATGTCTTATCTTTCTTCTCTTGGTTGTGAGCTTAGATTTTCAACACGCTATATCTGCCTTTCTCAGTATGATGCTGAATTAGAAATTGAGAAATATATCAAAGGTTGGAATCAGAATGTCTATTCTTTCATTGACCAATATATGGAAAATGAAAATGCGAAACCTAATAGAAATTCACTTGCTATGCGTGAGAATGCTGAAGAAGCAAAAGCTGAAGTTCAAAGTGGTTTTATGGGCGCTGGCTATATGTCAACAACTGTTGTAATGATGAATGAAAATGAAGAGGAGCTTAACGAAAATATACGCGAAGTAAGGCGCATACTTCAAACTTTAGGTTTTGGCTGTAGGCTTGAAACAATCAATGCTTTAGAAGCTTTTCTTGGTTCTTTACCGGGCAATGGTTATGCAAACCTTAGAAGGCCAATGGTAACAACACTAAACCTTGCTGATTTTCTACCTCTCTCAACTGTTTATACTGGTTCGCCATTTTGTCCTTCCCCATTTTTTCCTGCAAATTCAAGGCCTTTAGCGGTAGTAACAACTGAAAATGCAACAACGCCTTTTTGGCTAAATCTTCATGTGGGCGACTTAGGCCACACATTGATTTTTGGCCCGACTGGCTCGGGAAAATCAACTCTTCTAGGGCTTATTGTTAGCCAATTTAGATGTTATAAAGATGCTAAGATTTTTGCTTTTGATAAAGGTATGTCGCTGTTTCCACTTTGTAAAGCAGTTGGCGGTTCTCACTATGAAATTGGTGTAGATAACTTAGCTTTTGAACCATTGAGAAATATTGATGAAAGCTTCTCTGAAATGGCATTTTGCGAAGAATGGATTGAAACTCTTATGGAATTGCAAGGTGTTACAGTAACACCTAAACATAGAATGGAAATTCACGAGGCTATGCTAAAACTGCTTGGTAGCCCAAAAGATCAGCGTACACTCACAAACTTCTCACAAGTGGTAAGCGATAGAGAAGTTATTGAAGCACTTACTCATTATACGGTATCTGGTTCTATGGGTATATTACTTGATGCCGAAGAAGATACTTTAGATTTAGCTGACTTCGTTACATTTGAAATGGACGAAATAATGAATAAAGGCGATAAAAATCTTATTCCTGTTCTTCTTTATATTTTCCATCGAATTGAAAAAGCTCTTACTGGCCAACCTGCTTTAGTTCTTATTGATGAGGGCTGGCAAATGCTTTCACACCCTGTTTTTAATAAGAAAATCAAAGAATGGCTGAAAGTTTTTAGAAAGAAAAATTGTGCTATTGTACTGGCCACTCAATCATTATCAGATGCAAAAAACAGTGGGATTCTTGATGTTCTTGTAGAATCTTGCCCTACTAAAATTCTTTTAGCAAACCCGAATGCAAGGCAAGAGGATCAATATGAGCTTTATAAAGGTATTGGTTTGAATGACAGAGAAATCTCGATTATTGCAAGAGAAGCTACTCCAAAAAGGGATTATTACATAACAAATCCTGTAGGTAAACGCCTCATACAATTAGCACTTGGCAAGAAAACACTTTCTTTTATTGGTGTGAGCGATAAGGAAAGTATCAATGAAATTAAAGACCTCATTGAATTAGATGAAGAGAACTGGCAAGAAGCTTGGTTAAAACAAAGAGGAGCTGCATAATGAAAAAAAGTATAATATCTTTATGTTTCTTCTGTTTACTTCAATCAAATGCCTATGCGTGGACTATTTGGTGCGCTAACTGCTCAACTGAATGGACACAGCTTATGGATAGAATTACAAATATAGAAGATTTGCGTTATATGACAATGTCTTATTCTGAATCTATCAAACAAACGTATCAGCAAATTGAATTGTTAAAGAATAACATTCAACAATACGACAATATGATAAAGAATACAAACAACTTACCGCAAAACCTTTTATCAATGCTTACAAGTAATCTTTCAAGTCTTGCCATAGTAACAAAAAATTTATCTACTATGAAAGCTGATATTGCAGGAATGGGTGCGATTTATGATAAACTCTATCCCGATCAATCATACTATAAAGACATTGCAAACTTAGGCTATGAAGAGCAAGCAGAAGGCAATCTTATTGTTAATACTGAACTTGATGATATGTCAAAAAGAATTGATGAAGCTACAAAAGCAACTTTTCAGCTCAGTGGTCAACAATTAGAAGATTTGCATGACACGGGCAAGCTTGAGCAGTATATAAATGACCTCATTCAAACTCCTGAAGGGCAAATGCAGGCTTTATCTTCAGCAAATCAGTTATCAAACTTGCAGTTACAAGAAGCAAGGCAATTGCGTGAACTTCTTGCAACACAAGCGCAATCTGATTTAGCAATACAAACAAAAGAAGAAAAAGAAAGCCAACTTTCAGAAGAACTTGCAAGAGAAATAATGGATATGAGTGACTTGACTTTAACGCCACAAGTCAAAGAATTACCTTTGTTTTAAGAATATATCATGAAAAATATACTACTCTTTCTCATTGCTATTGCAGTTCTATTTGAGCCTTCTCTTGCTTTAGCAACTACTGATGCGGACTTAATAACAAAGGTTTATAACGAATATAACAAGCTTGTAAAATCTGGGTATGATGTTGTTCAAAACTTTGCGCTCAACCTTTTTTACTTGATACTTACATTTCAAATAGTATGGCTTGGAATACAAGGAATATACGATAAAACTGAAATTCAAGGGATATTTAGAAAACTTATTCAATCCCTTGTTACAGCCTGTTTTTTCCTTGCTGTTATCAATAACTACGCTGAATGGTCTAAAATGATGATAAACGGACTTTTCATTCTATCAGGCGATATTGTTCCTATACAAACTGAATCTACTACTCCTTTTCATATTGGCCTGCAGATTATGGATAAAATCAACACACGGGTTGAAGCACTTAGCTGGAGGCAAATGGGAGTTATACTTACAATGTATTTTTGTGGTATTCTTAACTTCATCATTTTTGCTCTAATTACTGTAAATATTCTCATAATTAAATGTGAAGTTTTGATTGCTAATCTAGCCGTGCTTGCTCTAGTTCCTTTAGGTGCAAGTTCATTATTCAAGGAATATGGCAAAAATACAATAACCTATGTGCTTTCAGTGGCATTCAAACTTTTTGTAATGCAACTAGTAATTGGCATTGGATTCAGCTTCATAGAAAACTTCAAATTTTCAAATGCTGACATGCAAGACATAGCCCTTATTCTTGGTTTTTCTATTGTATTATTAGCCCTTTCTAAGAAGTTGCCTGACATGGTAGCAGGAATTATTCACGGAACTCACAACAGTGCAGATACTGGATTAAAAGGTGCTCTAACAACTACAGCTACGCTTGTAAAGCATTTAGTCAAAAACGGTATAGGCAATGTAGTACGTGGAGGCATTAGAGGCTATCAAGCAAGTAAGGTAGCAAGAGCGGAAGGTGCAAGAGGCCTGATAGGCAATACTTTTGGAACTATAAAAGCAATGCATCAAGCAAGACAACAAGCACAAGTAAGGCGCACAAATATGGGCATTGAACTGCAAGACAGATTAAACACTATTGGCGCTTTAAGCTAAGGAAACAGATGAATTTATTCAAAAAGAAAACTAAAACAGATGACATACAAGATGATGGAACAAATCCTTATCTCAATGCAAAAAAAGAATGGTATGAGCGATATTCTTCATACATAAGGCAAGCACATAATTGGAGAAAGTTTTCCTTTCTCATACTTATTATGGCTACAATTTCAATAACTGGAAATGTTATGCAAGCAAATCAAGTCAAGATTGTGCCTTACATAATTGAAGTTGATAAGCTTGGCCATACACAAGTCATTGGCAAAGCAAATGAATTTCAAACTCTTCCAGAACATCTTATACAGGCTACTTTAGCAAATTGCATTACAGATTGGCGAACCGTTACCGCAGATATTGAACTGCAAAAAAAGATGATTCAAAGATTGACGTATTTCTTTGTAGGTTCATCAAAAAATGTATTAGCCGAATGGTTTAAAAAGAACAATCCATACGATATTGCACTAGATAACAAGCTTGTTCATGTTGAAATAAAGTCTTTACCGCTTCCAATAAGTAAAGATTCTTACCGCATTGAATGGCTTGAAATTGTTCGTAACCATTCAGGCAGTGAGCTTGAACGACAAATGTTTGAAGCTACAATTACTGTTCAAATTCAACCTCCACAAAATGTAAATTCAATTCTAAACAATCCAGCTGGTATTTATATTACAGCTATTTCAGCAACAAAAATATTACTCAACAAGGAATAAATAAAAATGAAATATATTCTTTTAATTCTATCGTTTACAATAGTTTTTTCTTCTACAAACGCTTTAGCAAATGTAGAATATTCTGACATTCCTGATTATCTTGGAACAAACATTATCCCACTAAGTGATAAAGAAAAAAGAGCTTTGCAACTTTCTGACACATGGGCAAGAAAAGGCATTGATCCTTTCTTAGTTGCTAATGGTAAATTGGTTTATACACACGGTGCAAGCTTAGCAACAATTATTGCAAGCCCTATGCAAGTTTGTGATGTTGAATTGCAGGCTGGAGAAATCGTCAATGAAATATTTATTGGCGACTCAGCCCGTTGGCTTATTGAAAAAGGTCAATCGGCTAATATTACTCACTTGTTTATCAAGCCGATTGATGCTGGCCTTGAAACATCAGCAGTCGTTACTACAAATAGAAGAACCTATCACTTGCGCCTCATCTCTTCACGCACAGATT
>CAYJIN010000055.1:0-3838 GCA_964370245.1 uncultured Desulfovibrionaceae bacterium | reverse complement strand
GTTACTACAAATAGAAGAACCTATCACTTGCGCCTCATCTCTTCACGCACAGATTTTACGCCCTATGTAGGCTTTATTTATAGCGATGACATTCTAGCCTATTCCTCTGACAAACAAGCAAGAGAAGAAAGAGAAAAGCACTTTTCCTCAACCATTGAGAATGGCCAAGAATTTGATTTATCAGCACTAAATTTCAACTATACAGTAAAAGGTTCTTATTCATGGAAACCAACAAGAATTTACGATGATAACACAAGAACTTATATAAAATTTTCTGATAAAGTAAAAAGTGAAATGCCTGTCTTACTTACAAGGAAAAATAATCAAGATGCCATTGTAAATTATCGTGTAAAAGACAGTGTTATGATAGCTGATGGTATTTTTGAAGAAATCTTACTTGTTATTGGTGTGGGAAGTAACAAAGAAGAAGTTAGGATTGTAAGGGATTAGCAATGAAAAAAATTCTCTTTTTATCAATTCTTACTTTGTTTTTACATGGTTGCGCTACTCGCTCAACAAGTCTTTCTTATGTCAATGAACATATCTCAGTAAATCTATCAGATAATATAGCTACAGATTTAGTTTCATTTATTTCTAATGACTACCCTGCTGGACATACAACTCTTTTCTTGCTTCACCCCACTGAAAATATTGATAACTCTTTTTCTTACAGCTTGGAAAATCAATTAAGGTCTACAGGTTATACAATAGAAGAAAATAAGGGATTACCTTTATCCTATACGATTGATAATATTGAAAATTCAAATTATTTTTTAAAAGTAACGCTTGATAAATCAACTGTAACAAGAATGTATAATAATCATGGTATGGCCACTTCAAATTGGACAATAAAAGTTTCTAATACGGTGAATAAAGATGAGTAAAGACAATTCGCCTAATTCACTAAAAGCTAAGCCAGAAGCAAAGGAAGTGAGTAAAAAATATCTCTATATTGCTGTTTTTATGCTTGTTATTATTTTTGGTGTATATATTTATAATGTGCTCACAAGTGGCGCAAAAGTAAATAAAGGCCAAATTGAAACTTATGAAATTGATGAAGCAGATAGTCAATCCTTTTTATTAGCAGAAGGAAGTGGCCTTGCTGTAAAAGAAGAACAGCAAGAATCAGGAATAATTCAAAGGCCTCAAACTCCTGTAAGTGAAGCTAAAGAACCTATCATAATTGTAAGGGATAGGCCTGAAGAAATAAAGATTAATGATGAGCATGAACAGATAAGGAAAATACGCACACAAAATTATCTTAGCGCATTATCTTCGCCTGTAATTTCAAAGCAATACGCCAATGAAAGCAATCACACATCTTCTAATCCGCAAACTATTAATTATGATAGCCCACAAGTAAACCCTTTAGCAATGTCCCTAGACATTGGGAATACAGGGCAAAATGCCTACAATCCAAGTGCAGATAAAGACAAGGAAGAGTTCTTTTCTCGGGCTATGCAAAATGATAAAGCATGGATTTCTAATGACATAAGAACACAAGGGCAAGACTTTGAAATAAAAACAGGTTCAGTTATTCCAGCAATTATGGTTACAGGAATTAATTCTGATTTACCGGGGCATCTTATCGCTCAAATATCGCAAGATGTGTATGATTCTTCAAGCGGAATGAATATGCTTATTCCTCAAGGTTCAAAGCTTTTTGGCGTTTATGATAGTCGAATTATCTATGGCCAAGAGCGTGTGCTTGTTGCTTGGAATAGAATTATCTTTCCTGATGGTTCAGCTCTTACACTACCAGCTATGGGTGGTGCTGATTTGTCGGGTATGGCAGGTTTTAGTGATGAGGTTGATAACCACTATTTCAAAACTTTTGGCTCAGCAATCCTAATGTCACTTATTACTGCAGGAACGTCTTATGCTCTTGATATGTCTGGTGCTATCGGCGATGAAAGCTCTTTACAAGCACAGCTCACAGCAAGTCTTGCTCAGCAAATCGGAGAAACTTCTGCTAACCTACTTGAGAAAAATCTAAATATAAAACCAACTTTAGAAATTCGCTCGGGTTATCAATTCAACATTGTACTTACTAAGGATTTAGTTTTTCAAAGCCCTTATCATGCATGGAAGTAACCATGAAGTATGGCTTAAAAAGAAAATCTTCAAAGTCATATTACTTTGCATTGCTTGTTCTTTTTCTACTCATTCTTGCTGTTGTTGCAATGCAAATAGGTACACAATTTGTAGCCCACAAGCTTCGTTATCAAAAAGGTTTAGGTAACTATCTTTTTGTTATTAATAACATTCCTTTCTATAATTTCACACAAATACTGCAATGGGATTTTGATAATGTAAAAAATATTATTAACAGAGGTAAGACACTTGCTTACTTAGTTTTTCTTATGCCACAAATTATTCTTTATTCTTTTATCTTATGGAGAAGAAGAGTTAGTGGAAATAAAAACCTACATGGCTCAGCATGTTTTGCAGATGAAGATGAAATTGAACTTGTAGGCCTTCTAAATGGTGAGGGTGTGTATGTTGGTGGCTGGCAAAAGAAAAGTAATTCTGAACTGAAATATTTAAGGCATAATGGCCCCGAACATGTCATAACTTACGCACCTACTCGTGCGGGTAAAGGTGTAGGTTTGATTTTAACAACTCTGCTTTCTTGGCCAGATTCTTCAATCATTCTTGATATTAAAGGCGAAAACTGGGCTTTAACATCAGGTTATAGAAAATCGATTGGCCATAAGGTTTTGAAATTCGACCCTACTGACGCTACTGGAGATTGTTGTAAATTCAATCCATTAGAAGAAGTAAGACTTGATACACTCTACGCTATTCAAGACGTTCAAAACCTTGCGCTTATGATTGTTGATGCTGACGGTAAAGGTTTACCCGACCACTGGACAAAAGCAGCTTTCGCTTTCTTTAGTGGTATCATTTTGCATTGTTGCGTAATGATACAAGCTAAAGAAAAACGTTCGGCTACTTTATATGATGTTACTCTTATGCTTTCAGGCTTTGGCTATGAAAATGGCGTGAAATCACTTTTAGAAGAAATGAAAGAAACTGACCATTATAGAGCCTTGAAAAGTTCGTTTCCATATATTGCAGAGAATATAGGCAATCAAATTCATGCATTTATTGCTTCAACAGCTCTTGAAATGTCTGCCAAGGCTGACACTGAAGCAAGTGGTGTTGTTTCTTCTGCATTAGTAAATATGGCACTTTATAAAGACCCTATCATAGCAATGAATACAAGCTCTTCTGATTTTAGATTAGCTGATTTGATGAATCATAATTGTCCTGTTGATTTATTTCTTGTTCTTTCCCCTGCTAATATTGATAGGATTCGCCCTCTTATACGTCTTATCACTGACATGATTATAAGACACGTCTGCAAAGATATGAAGTTTAAAGATGGCGCAAGTATAAAGAACTACAAACATAGACTTCTATTTATGTTTGATGAGTTTACTTCTCTTGGCAAACTTCCAATTATTGAAAAAGCCATTGCTTATATAGCTGGTTATGGCGGTAAAATGTATCTAATTGTTCAAGATATTACTCAACTAAATGCGGTATACGGCAAAGATAATGCGCTTATGGCTAACTGTCATATTCGTATTGCCTATGCTCCTAACTCCATTGAAACAGCAAAGGTTATATCAGAGATGACAGGAAAAACCACGGTTATAGACAATAAAATATCAACATCATACAGCCAAGCTGGTTCATCACGCTCACATAGTGTTGCTGAAACAGCAAGGCCACTTCTTACACCTGATGAATGTATGCGCCTTCCATCAGCTGAAAAGGATTCAAACGGAAATGTATTGAAAGGTGGCGATATGCTTATCTTTGTTGCAGG
>CAYJIN010000054.1:0-14521 GCA_964370245.1 uncultured Desulfovibrionaceae bacterium | reverse complement strand
CAAAAACAAAAGATATCGTTGGTGGTCTTCCACGTGTTGCTGAACTCTTTGAAGTACGTAAGCCAAAAGATATGGCTGTAGTATCTGAAATCGGTGGTACAGTAACATATGCTGGCGAAATGAAAGGTAAACGTAAACTTATCGTAACTCCTGAATACGGTGATACAAAAGAATATCTCATTCCAAAAGGTAAACATATCACTATCTCAGACGGTGATTTCGTTGAAGCCGGTGACCTCCTTACTGAAGGACATCCAGAACTTCACGACATCTTGCGTACACGCGGTGAGAAATTCTTGGCTCACTACCTTGTAGATGAAATTCAAGAAGTTTACCGCTTCCAAGGTGTTACAATAGATGATAAGCACATTGAAATTATTGTTCGTCAAATGCTCAAGAAAATTGTTGTTACAAGTTCAGGTGGCACAACCTTCTTAGTTGGTGAACAAGTTGATAAACTTGAATTCAAACACGAAAACTTACGTGTATTAGCAGAAGGCAGAGAGCCAGCTACTGGTGAACCATTAGTTCTTGGTATCACACAAGCTTCTCTTTCAACTTCTTCATGGGTATCTGCTGCAGCGTTCCAAGAAACAACAAAAGTTCTTACAGAAGCTTCACTCAAAGGTAAACAAGATTACCTTAGAGGCCTCAAAGAAAACGTTATTGTTGGTCGCTTAATTCCAGCTGGTACTGGTTATCGTGAGTATGTAAACCAAGATATCGTAGTTCCTGAACAAAAAGAACGTCCAGACAGATTTCTTGATGGTTTAGAATACGAATCAGAATAATAATTAAAGCCCATAGAAATATGGGCTTTTTACTTATGCTTTTGATATTTAGATTAATCGATAAAATAAAAGGTTACATCATGTCTGATACAAACATGAATCAAACAAATCAAGAAATTCCAGCGTGGCTTGCTAAAGCAGATATTTTCCGTTTCAACATGCCAGAGGAACAAAAATATCCTTGGCTTTCTTTCTTGCTAGATGCTTATGCACTTATTGATGCATCTGTTCAAAATGCAATTGAAGAGGCAAGCGAAAATAAAAAAACTCTTGCATGCAAAGAGGGTTGCTACACTTGCTGCCAACAGCTTGTACCAATTACACCTGCTGAAGCAATGGGCATACGCTTAACTGTTAATGAATTTCTTCCAAAAGCGGAAAGAGAACCTTTACTCGAACAACTTCAAGCACATGAAGGAAATGCTGAATGGAATGACGGCACTTGCCCTTTTATAAAAGAAGGAAGTTGTGCTATTTATGCTTTTCGCCCTATTGCTTGCAGGCGTTCACTCATCACTGGGCTTCAATGTAATGAACGTGATGACGACTTACTTGAAGATGCGCTCATTCCTGATAGAGCAGCACTTTACGCAGCGCTTGCGCACACGTCGCCAATATACGAAAGTATTGGAATGACAGAAAAAGGTACGGTGCTAAGTTTTGAAAATTTTAAAGAACTTTTTGTTGATATTCGTTCAGTAAATTGGGCAAAGCTCTAGTCTAGTTAAAAATAAAATCTTGCAGAAGCCTAAACTTTTGCAAGATTTTTTCTTTCTAAAACTATAATTTTTAAGATATTTTTTTCAAAGCATGAAAATATCTTTGATTCACAGTATCTTTGCCTTTGGTGTCTTTTACTGAATATTGAACGCTTTTTTCAATTTTCCATTTGCCTTCCATACTTTCAGGAAGTTTTTTTAGCGATTCATTGAGCATAAGTAGAAGCGTTCCGCCTTCATTTATATAAGGAAAAACAAATTCAGCAAGCTCTTCATAAGGCATGAAAGCACGGCTTACAATAACATCAGCTAAAGCTTGTTTTGCTTCTTGTTGAGCAAAAAGTTTTTCAGCTCTTCCCCAAAATACTGAAGTTGAAACAAGTGGTTTTTTTAGCAAAAAAGAAGTCATAAAAAGTGCACGCTTTTCACGAGCTTCAACTAAAGTATACGAGCCTTCTTTCCAAGCCATACGTAAAGGAATACCAGGAAGACCCGCTCCAGCACCTAAATCCCAAGTAGTAGGATTTTCTTTAATTGAAAGAGTTTTGATAAAATCAGCTAAATAGAAAGAATCTAAAAGAAGTTCTGCAAATGTTTCTTGCCATTCTAAAGTTCCAACAAGATTGATTTTAGTATTCCAAAGCATGAGTGTATCAAGGTAGTTACGCAAATGCGATGCTTGCTCTTGTGATAAATCTAAACCAAGAATTTCACTTTGCTTTAGAAAAGATTTTTCTTTAATAGGATCTGGCTTTTGCAAATGTTTTGGTTTAGCTTTTTCGCCTTTATGATTTAAAGCTTTACTAGCATTTTTTTTAGATGCTCCACCTTTTGATGGAGCTTTTTTTGAATTATTATTTTTCAAATTTTTCACTTTCACTTCTTTTGTAGTTGTATTATTTCTTTGCATAATACTTTCCTTTTATTGCTAAAATTCTAGCTCAAGCCCAACTGGGCAATGGTCAGATCCATACACTTCACTTTCAATCCAAGCATCTTTAATATTTGATTCAAGTCCTTTTGAAGTGAAGAAATAATCAATACGCCAACCCACGTTTTTAGGGCGTGCACCTGATTTATACGACCACCAAGTATATTTTTCTTCGATATTACCATGAACTTTTCTAAAAGTATCTACGTATCCATTTTCTGTAAATTTATCTAAAAATTCACGTTCAACCGGTAAAAATCCTGTCGATTTTGTATTTGTTTTTGGGCGTGCTAAATCAATTGCTTTATGCGCAATGTTAAAATCGCCACACACAACAAGTGGTTTCACTTTTGTTAATTCTTCAACATAGTTATAAAAAACATCGAAAAAACCCATTTTATAAGGGAGACGTTTATGATTGCCTGTAAACTTTCCATTTTCATCAGGAAGTGGCTCGCCACCATTCGGAAAATAGCCGTTAATAAAGTGAAATTTTTCAAATTCAAGATGAAGAATTCTACCTTCGCCTTGATATTCTTCAACCGGTAATTCATAAGTTACATGTATAGGCTCTTGTCTTGAAAACACAGCAACGCCTGAATAGCCTTTTTTCACTGTAGATGAGCAAAAATATGCATGATAGCCATCTGGCGCATGTAATTTTGTATCTATTTGAGATTTTTCAGCTTTAATTTCTTGTAAACCAATTATATCGTAGGTGGAATTTTCAAACCATTGCCAGTCAGGCTTTTGCATAACCGCACGAATTCCATTTACATTCCAAGAAGCAAATTTCATGGGATATCCTCTTTTGTTATAGTACATCTGGTAATTATTAAGCAGATGCTTTATCTTATTAGAAGTCATTTCAAATTGCAAGAAAGCATTTCAGTGATATTTTATTTTCCACTTAGTTTCATTGCGTGAAACACTAAAACATTTATTTTTTATCTAAAGAAAACTTCCCTTGACCATAGCTTACGAATTGTATATTTTAAAGATATGCGAAAACTTAGTACAAAAAAGAAAAAAGAAATTGAAAAAGATATAGAAATTGTTGCACCTCCAAAAGCTCAAAGTCAAAAATTAGTTCAAGAATTTATTGGACTTTTTTTTCTTTTACTTGGTGCTCTAATCTTGCTTTCACTTGTAAGCTATTCACCTGCCGACCCTACATTTAATAAAAGCATTTCACAAAATGTTGCTATTATAAATAAAGCTGGTCTTGTAGGTGCCTATTTGAGCGCCCTCTTGGTTGACTTGTTTGGCCTTGGTTCGTATGTGTGGGTAATCTTCTTTATAGGTCTCGGTGGTGGTTTTATTACAAAATGGCTACTTGTGGCATGGTGGAGATTTCTTGGCTACATTTTATTTGGCGTAAGTCTTATATCTTTAGCTTCTGCATGGAGCATTGAAGTTCACACTATTATTGGTGGTGGGCTTTTTGGCGATTATCTTTATCAGCAAGGCTTACTTTATTTCTCACCAATTGGTTTTGGCTTTATCTGGACTTTCGTTCTTTTATTTGCAACAAAACTTATTTTTGGCATTTCATGGCTTGGCTACATTCAAGCTGCTTTTGCAAAAATAGGCTCTTTACTTGCGCCTACACCTAAAGAAGATCTTCTGTCTGAAGAAAAAGAAGAAAGTTTTGTAGTTATTTCTGAACCATATTCTGAAGACAGTGCAAAGCCAGCAAAGAAAAGATCCTTCCTTTCTTCTTTTGGCAAAAAGAAAAAGAATGCAAGTGAAGATGCACAAAACAATTCACTAGACGTATCTGAAAATACACTAGATG
The DNA here is from genome assembly GCA_964370245.1 of uncultured Desulfovibrionaceae bacterium. GTDB lineage: Bacteria > Desulfobacterota > Desulfovibrionia > Desulfovibrionales > Desulfovibrionaceae > CAYJAZ01. The sequence continues at coordinate 10,282 of CAYJIN010000054.1, read as the reverse complement.
AAGGTAAAGCAACAAAAGATTTATTTAATTTTAATAATCCACCTGTTTTAAAGTTTGATGATGAAACTGTAGATGAAGAATTTCGTGACGATGAATTTCTTGATGATGAAATTACTGATTTAGAATTTTCTGAAATTACTGAACCAAAAAATGAAAAGAAAAAGAAAGATTGGTCTCCTTTTTCTAAAAAGAAAAATGATTCAAAAAATGAGAAAGAAAAAACTATAGAAGTGAAAAGCAATGATAAAAACTTTTCTCTTCCTTCTACAACTCTTTTAGCTGTAACACCTGCAACAGATATTCAAGTAAATAAAAAAGCACTTGATGAAAAAGGCTTGGCACTTATTCAAGCTCTTTCAGAATTTAATATTGAAGCAAAACTTTGTAAAATCACTCCTGGGCCTGTTGTAACTATGTTTGAAGTGCGCCCAGCAGCTGGTATTCGTGTTAATAAAATTCTTAATCTTTCAAACGACTTAGCGATGACGCTTAAAGCAATTCGCATACGAATACAAGCACCAATTCCTGGTAGTGATACTGTTGGTATTGAAATTCCGAATGAAACAAGAGCAAACGTTTCTTTCCGCGAACTTCTTGAAGGCACAAGCTTTAAAAATGCAACTTCCCTTCTCAGTATTGCACTTGGAAAAAATATTGGTGGTCAACCTTTTACTGCTGATTTGTCAACAATGCCGCACTTACTTGTTGCTGGTGCCACTGGCGCGGGTAAAAGTGTGTGCTTGAACACTATTATTCTTTCCTTTCTTTATAAAGCTAAACCAGATGAAGTTAAGCTTTTGCTTATTGATCCTAAACGTATTGAATTAGCAATTTATCAAGATTTGCCACACCTAGTTCACCCTGTTATCACTGAAATGCAATTAGCAAAAAATGCTTTATTGTGGGCAGTTGATGAAATGGAAAGGCGTTTCAAGCTGTTAGAAGATTTAAAAGTAAGAAACCTTGCCGATTACAATGCAAAAGTTGAGAAACTTCCTCCACAAGAACCAAATGAGCCTGACTATTACGATGAAAATGGCAATATAGTTGTAACGGAAAAGAAAATCATTCATGAAAGACTTCCACGATTCGTTATCATTATTGATGAATTAGCTGACCTTATGCAAACACATGGTAAAGATGTTGAGCTTTCCATTGTGCGTATCGGACAAAAAGCCCGTGCTGCAGGCATTCACATGATTTTAGCAACACAAAGACCAAGTGTTGACGTTGTTACAGGGCTTATCAAAACAAACTGTCCAGGAAGAATTTCATTCAAAGTAACACAAACTGTTGATTCGCGTACTATTCTTGATTCTGCTGGTGCTGAAACTCTTTTAGGTAAAGGCGATATGCTCTTTAGAGGCTCAGCGGGTACTTTAGACAGATATCATGGTGCATTTGTTCCTGATGAAGATGTTGAAAAAGTAATTCAATTCTGGAAAAATCAAGCAAAGCCAGATTATTCTGTTGATTTTTCAGCCTATGAAGAAGAAAAAGTATCAGCTTCTGAATCTTCTGGCAGAAATGATATTTCGCAAGAACCTATCTACCAAGAAGCAATTAACATTCTTCCAACAATGGAAAAAGTTTCAATTTCAGCTATTCAAAGAAGATTGAGAGTTGGCTTCAACAAAGCAGCACTCATTAAAGAACAGCTAGAAAAAGATGGATATATCGCTCATTAGAATTATTATTCACTGTAATTAAAGTAAAAACTCCGCATAGACAAACTATTGCGGAGTTTTTTTATTATTCTTTATATTTCAAAAATTATTTTTCAAGCAAAAGTAACAAAGCTGGTAACACAAGTGGAACAAGCATTGTAAGAACAACACCAGAGAAAATGCCTATAAGTGCATAGCGTTCTCCAGAAGCTTTTGCAATGCTTGGTAAGCAAGTATCCATAGCAGCAGCACCACCCACCATAACTGGTGAAAGTTTGCCAAACATTTTTACCATAAAAAATGAGAAAGCAAGCGTGAATATTTCTCTTAGCATATTTGAAAGCATGGTAAGGGAAGCAAGCTCAGTATTGCCAGTTTCAGTAACTAAAATTGTAGCTAGGCTATAATAACCGACGCCTGAAGCAATAACTAAACCTTCAACAAAATTATGCCCGAGTAGTGCACCTGTAATTCCACCAAAAACTAGGCCACCTACTAAAATACCAAATGGAACAAACAAAATATTTAATCGCATTTCTCTAATAACGAGTAATGCTTTTAAATCGAAGCCAAGCCCTATGCCAACCAAGAAAAGAAGAACATAGAGAATATAAAGACTGATATTCCCATTAAGGAAGCTTTCAGGGTAAATACCAAAATAACCAAGGACTATACCTAAAGTCATGAAAAATAAAATTATAATACTGCCTTTCATATCTTTAATCCTGCAAACCTTTCAAATAGCGATGTATGCCTATACCCGCTAGGATTGAACCGAGACTGATTGAAAGACCAAATATCAGCGATTTCAAACCTAATTCACCAAGGCTAGCCATAACTTCTTCATTCGCACCAATTTGTATTCCAAGAAAGAACAGCAATGCATATACTGTATAAGTGCTCAAATTTCCGACAACTTGTTTTATTTTTTCATTTTTTTTCAAAGCCCACCCAAAAGGGATACCGGCCACAATAATACCAACTTCTAAAAACATTTTTTTCCTTATTTTCCTTTATTCAAAAATTCCTGGCAAAATTAAGCTCATTCCATAGGTTTGTTCATTTGGAGTATAAGAATAATCTGCAGAAATAATATAACAATCGTGAATATAGTTAGCTACCACATTCACTTCATATTTATCTTTATCTTCAAGATCAATATAATGATCAACAACAAAATTTAAAAATGATGCTGGTCTAATTGTAAATGTGTTTCTTAATAAACTTTCACTTGTTGATAATGAAATATCACTGCTTGTAGCATAACGTATAATATTTTGATAATCATACATTTCATGGCGGTAAGAGTAAGCAAGTGACCAATCAAAATATTTTTCTAAAGAAAAGGTTGGAACACTCGTGCCAAGGTCAACTCTTGTAAAGCCATCGCCATAGAGTGAATAACTTGCGCGTGAATAAAGCCCAAGACCAAAAGCATTAAATTCAGCTTCGAGGGTAATATCTTTAAATGGTCTTCTTTCAAATTCGTCTAAGTAATTAGTACGTGAAGCTTCATTAAAGTCATAACCACCTGAAAGAGTTATAAGAGCAATATCTCTAAAACTTGTTTTCAGCAAAGCTATATCATCCTTGCCTTTAACTACGCTTTGTTCTTTTGCTGTAAAAACGTTCCTGAATGACAAATCAATATCATTATGTGGAATAATTCTATCTGCAAGTGAATAATATGGAAGATGACTTTGGTCTTTATCTTCTAAATAAGAATAAGTTACACGAGGTTCTAACAAATGCCTAAATGCAATAATTTCTGATTCGCCTAGATTTTCAGGGTTTGAAATATAAGTATTATCAAAGCTTGAACCAAAATTCCATACTTGAGCAAATTGTGTTGCTGTTTCAATTTTTGCATTAAGCAGTGTGTTGTCGGTATTTCTTTGAGGTTCATTCCCGCCTTCAAGTGGCGCTGAGGTAACTGAGTTTGAACCAGCAAAATAGTTACGATGGTTTAATCCTAGTTGCCCAAGCACCGTAAAATATTTCAAATCAAGAGGAACAGAAACCTGTGGAGCAAGCTCAGTTTTCATTCCTGATGAGCCAAATCTTCTATAGTTATAAGTAGCGGTTGCACTACCCTCAAATTGCAATGGAATATCACCTGTCCCTACAGGATAGACAAATAGGTTTGCTTCAGGAAGTTTTTGAACTGTTGGATCTGTGCTTGAATAAAGTGTATCGCCATAGCGTGGATCTTGGCTATATTGAAAACCTAAAGTAGTTTCAACATACTCCCATTTTCTATAAATATAGCCCTCTGAAAGACGATTACGTGAAATTTCAGCAAAATCTCTACCAAAAAAATCTAAAACAGAGCTTTGTGTTTCATCAAAACCTGTAAGAGTGTTGTCATAATCAAGTAAAAAAGTATCATCTGATGCATAATCAACATTTAATTTATACTTCCATTCGCTGTCAAGAATATTGCCATCTGACATACCACGAAGCCAAAAACGATCGTCGTGTTCATCGCTTGTTGAAAGCAAATAATCTGCAGCAAACCAGTTTTTATCCATCGAACTTGTATTAGAACGATATTCAGCAGAAAGCATTAAGCCAGAATTAGTAAAAAATGAACCATAGAAAGTTGCATCTCTTTCATCATCAATAGCCCAAAACCAAGGCTGTGTATAATAGACGCCGTGCAATGAACTTATACCAAAGTCTGGTCTTAATAGCCCCGATTGTCTTTCTACTTTTACAGGAAGAAGTAAGTATGGAACAGCAGGTAAATCTGCATCACCCACTGTGAAATTTGCTCTTGAGAGTGTTGCATAGCCATCAATTTCAACAGTTGCTGAACTTGCTTTTAAGCCCCAAGCTGGGTCAGCTGGATCACAAGAAGTAATTGTTGCATTAACAAATGAATATTTATCGCCAAAATATTTTTTTACATGTTCGCCTTCAAAGTAAACATGCGGCCCTGCCATAAATACATTACCGTTTTTTAGAAAACCAGTTGAAGTGAGAAGATCAATCTCTGCTTCAGTGGCTCGAAGTTCATCTCTACCAAGTTTCACATATACATTTTCTCTCACAAAAACCCAGTCTGTTGCAGTGTAGTAACGAGCGAATTCAGCTTTGAGAACATCTTCGCCTCTTTGCAGAACAACGTCACCTCTTGCTTCAATAATTGCGCCATTATCAAGAGTTGTAAGATAATCAGCAGTCAAGCGCCACTGTTCGTCATTTTCTTCCACTTGAAAAGGAACGCCTAAACTTGCAGAAAATGCATTTCCCCCAAATGTTATTGAGAAAAATAAGGTTGCAAGAAGAAAGAACATATTCTTTTTATTATATTTTTTATTATGTTTTATTGAAGACAAAATAGCTACCTACTTTTTTTAGAATAGTGAAAATAATAAATAAAATTCTTCAATGCTAGATTAGCTTTTTTTTACTATAATTTCAACTCTTTTATTTTGGGCAAATAGACTTTAAAACTTGCGCTTTTTCTAGACTTATGCTAGAAAAAATTTAGTTTAAAGTAAGTTTTTTTCTTTTTAGCACAAATAACTTGAGAGTGTTTTCATGGCTCAAACGCTACATAAAATTCAAATTTCAAAATCTGCTCTTGAAAATAATATTAACCTTTTGTCAAAAAATGTTAATAGTTTCATGCCTGTAGTTAAGTTTGATGGATATGGACATGGCTTAGTTGAAATTTCTAAGCTTTGTTTGACCTTTGAAAATGCAAAAAAATTGCAAGGTTTCGCTGTTGGCACTATTGAAGAAGGTGTAGAGCTTAGAAAAAGCGGAATCAAAGAAACAATTCTCTCATTATTAGGTGAAACACCGCTTCTTTTTGAAGAAGTGAACGCTAAAGAAATGGCATTAGCGAAAGAACATAATATCACGATTGTTGCTCATAGCATTGAAACATTAAAAACTGCAGTTGAGAACAATCTTTCTTTTGGCATTAAATGGAATACTGGAATGAATCGCTTTGGTATTAATGAAAACGATTTACCCTATGTTTTAGAATATCTTGATGGCAAAGATAATCTTCAACTTAAATATAGCTTATCTCATTTGGCAATGGCGGATGATTTATCTGTTATTGGAAAAGAATGCACAGCTTCTCAAGCTGAATCGCTAAAAAGAATAACTAAAACAATGCAAGAAAAGTTTCCCCGTGTGCTCTCAAGCCTTGGGCAAAGTGCTAATATACTTTCTTCAAGTAAACCTATCAGCGATATTTCACGTCTTGGTGCTTCCATGTATGGCATCAATCCATTTTACAATACAGAATGGCATGATTTAGCAAAGGGCTTACAGCCTGTTATGAATGTTATTGCGCCAATTCTTACTGTTCGTGAAATTGAAAAAGGTATTGGTTCAGGCTATGGACTTGAAGCAAGGCTTGATAAAAATAGTAAAATTGCCGTTGTTGGCATTGGCTATTCAAATGGCTATAGACGTACGCTTATTTCACAAAAAAACAATGCCTTACCTATTTATGCCTACTATCAAGGAAAACGCATTCCTCGTGTAGGAAGAGTATGTATGCAAGTTGCTTTTTTTGATGTGACTGACTGCGATGCTAAAGTTGGCGACTATATTAATATTTTAGGCGGAGAAGGTGAAAACGCAATTTCGCCTGATCTTCTTGCTTCTTGGTGGGATACTATTTCTTATGAAATCGTTTGCCAATTAAGTAATACTTTAAACAAAGAAATCATTGACTAAAAGGAATATCAAACATGAGTCAAAATAAAAACACACAAAAAACTATGCCCCTCTCAACGGCAATCGTCGCAATCGCTCTTGCATTTTTTGTTGGGCTTTTTGTTGAAAGAGCTCTTTTTTCAACAGGTGGCGGACAATCAACAGAAATTACAAAACAAGTTTTAGGTTCTGGTGGTGGCAATCAAGCGATGAATGTTAACAATCAAATGCTTCAACATATCAAAGATGAAGAAGCTAAATTACAAGTAAATCCTGACGATGCAAATGGTTGGGCACATTTAGGAAATCTTTATTTTGACACTGATCAATACGCAAAAGCTGTTGATGCTTATTCAAAATCGCTTGCAATTTCACCAAATAATACAAATGTAATGACTGATATGGGCACAATGCATAGAGCTTTAGGAAACTTTGATGAAGCAATTAAAGTATATGACCAAGTACTTGCGCTTGATCCTAACCACAGAAACGCACGTTTAAACCGTGGTGTTGTATTGATTTATGATTTAGGCAGAAAAGAAGAAGGTATTAATACTTGGAAAATTCTTATTCAAAAATATCCTGATATAAAAGCTGCTGATGGTCGCCCACTTTCTGATTTCATTAAGGACTTAGAAAAATCAAACTAAAATAGGTGTGCTATGAAATGTTTTAGACTTTTACTCATCTGTGCCTTATTTTTTTGCTGCAACACTTTTGCCTATGCAAACGACATTGTTGAACCACCACAAGAAATTCCCAATACTCCACTAAATATTGAGAATCAACAGCAAATCAACTCCGCTGATATTCCTAAAATTAATGCAGAAGTTCTTGCAAATCTTCAAGAAAATCCTCTCGCATTATTACCTTATACTGAATATCACATAGATAGAGAAGCAAAGCTAAACATTCGAAGCGCAAGTGATAAGGCTATAACAGCTTCATTTCTACCTTACCAGCCTTTATCAATTCCAAATACTCAAGGTCTTGTTTGGTTGAGAATTAGTTTTGAACCGATTCAAAAACCAACAAGCCCTGAAAATTCTACTGTTGTAAATAAAGAAAAATATTTATTAAATCTTGGTAACAATGTTCAAGGTATTACAAAAGCATGGTTTAAAGAGAATGGAGTTTTTGAGAACATTCAAAACACTTCCTCTTTAGCATTGCAATTAAAAGAAGGCAGCAGCAGTGTTTATCTATTAGAAAACATTGAAAAAGGTGGCGAATTATATATTGCCATTGAAGGCTTGCCTAGTTTGTGGTTTGCCCCTCTTTTAGAAATAGACAAAGCACCTTTAAGCCAAGAAACATTTTTCCAATCAATTACTGTTGAAAAAATCAAACTAGCATTACTAACAATCATAGGCTTATTCTCTTTACTTTGTTTTGTGAGAGCTTTTAAAGAAAAAACTGAATGGCGTTTTTGGTCTGGAGCTTTTGGTTTATTTGCACTTGCAACTTCCTATTTAGGAATACCTGCAACACCAGCTGGTGCTGTAATTCCCTCTGATTTACTTCCTATTTTTGCATTAGCAGCAACATTATTCTCGCTAGTATTGGTTGGCAGATATTGCATGGCTTTACTTTATTTTGCTAAAGGCATGGATTTTCTTTTCTTACTCATGAGCATTTTAGGAATAGTTTCTGCACTTATTCCATTCCTTTCTAATTATTCTTATCTCGTTCGCTATATAGAGTTGTGGCAACTGCTCACTTTATTTTTAATTTTCCCTACTGTTTTACTTATGTTTAAAGGAATTAAAGCAAGCGCAAGATATTTCCTCGTACTATTTATTTTATTTATAAGTTGCGCAATTTCATTACTTGGAATTGGCGGAAGCACTTCAAGTGCAGTATGGGCATTATCTTCTGATATAGGTTTATTACTCGCATTATTTATATTATTTGCTAGCCCTAAAATTGTTTATCAATCACGCACAAAATCAAATACACGTAAAGGCTCACGCCAAGAAGAAGATTTTTCAATTCATTCTGAAGACACCATTGAACATGAAGAAAATGAAGTTTCAAAATCATCAACGATTTCTTTTGCAAGCAATAAATCTGTACAAGCAACAATTTTAGAAGAAAAAGTTATTCTTCCAAATTCAAGCACGCAAAAAGATACGCCTCTTTCAAATGCAAAATTAGAAGTAAATGTCGAACAAGCAAATTCAAATATTTCCCCTGCGGAAATACCATTAACTTCTGAAAAAGCTCCTGAATCAAAAAAAGCAGAAATATATTTTGATAACGTCGACTTTAATAGTCCACAAACTTTTGCAAAAATCGAACAAGCATTAAGAATTCCGCTCGATTCTTTTATGCAAGAAGTTTACTTCATTGAGCAACAGCTTGAAGCTATGAATAATGACGAGCATAAAAATGCTATAAAAGAACACATGCAAAGACTATTAGGAATTGGCAAAGATATTAGCGCAATTTCGCATTCATTACCTCGCCTTGTAAAAAGCATTCCTATGCAAACAAAGCTAAAAGTTTCTTTCAATTTACAAGATGTTCTCAAACAAGTGTATGAAAAAGTTCGTTATGAAGCAACGTCATCACAAGTAGCACTTTCTTGGTTCTGCTCACCTCATTTAGGTGTATGGTATGTGGGTGATAAAGACGCTTTGGCATCACTACTCTATCAATTGCTTTCAGATGCAATTCGTGCAACAAATAAAGGGCTAGTTTACTTGCATGTTAAAAGAGATGAAGCAAGCAATAACTATGGCAGATTAAAATTTGTCATTGGCGATTCTGGCGATGGGCAACCTCCACATTCTCGTTCTGCTTCATTGCTTTCAAAAGTGTGGGAAATTACATCAAATCATCACGGTGAATTTAAAGTTGAAAAAACTGAAAGTGGTATGGAATATTCATTTATTCTTGCATTCATTGCACTTGAAAATGATGGAATAACAGAAAAACGCCTTGCACATACAGAAGTAAGTGTATCTAACCAAGAAGAAGTCACAAGAGACCCTAAAATTCTTATTGTTGTTGCCGAAGAAAGTGAAGAACGATATTTACTGAGCTTTAAACTTGAAAAAATGCCTTGTCATGTTTTAGAAGCAATGAATCTTGAAGATTGCTATAAACAATATACAAAAGAGCCTTCAGGAGTTATTTTACTAGACTCAAAACTAAATGAAGGCGAAATTGCAGAGTTTATAGCTAAAATAAGAAAATTTGAAGGCGAAGAAAATCTTCCTCACTGCATAATAGTTGCGCTCACACGTGATCGTTTCCATGATGATTACCTGAAACGCATCGGTTGTGACTATACATTAGATGAAAATATCAGAAGAGTAACATTTAGAGAAGAAATTGAAAAATATCTCAATCAAGTTTCAAATCCTGAATTTTTAACAGCAGATGTAGGCAAAACAAAAACTTTTGTTCAAGGTATTAATTTATTGAAAGAAAACGAACAAAAACCTATATTACGCTTACAATTTGGTGAAGAAGACGAAGAAGAAGTAACTAATATATATGCTGAACCTGATACAAATATAAAAGAAGAGGATAATTTTTATCCAAACTACAATAAAGTTATTGAACTACCAACAACAAATGGTAAAAATATTGAAACAAAAATTGAAAACGAACTAAATTTAACACAGGAAATGGTTACATACGAAACTCTTCCTGAAGAAAATTTTGATATTGAAACTGAAAAAAAAGAGAATAATCGAATCACAGTTGGAAGCATAACTGTAAGCGATTTTGAAATTAGAGATAAATTTTAAGCAAATTTTCTTAAATTTTCCATCAAAAAAGCCTTAAATTTATTAATTATTTACCTCAAAATAACGGCTCTATAAGCTGATTTGAAAAATAAATAAAAAAAAATCAAAAATAATTAAAAAAAACGCTTGACAAAATCGAGGTTTTAGGATTATTACTCTTCTCGTGCTGGT
>CAYJIN010000053.1:5789-14976 GCA_964370245.1 uncultured Desulfovibrionaceae bacterium | reverse complement strand
TGTTGGCAAAGCACTCACTATGCTTTGAGAGTGTTGATTTTCTGATTTAGCATAAAGTTTTGTGACAGTTGTTTCAATCGAAGAAGCAATTTTTAAAGAATTGCAAAGCAAAACCCCACCCTCTACTGATGTAAGAGGTTTACCACGACTAAGGCTGAATAAGCCAACATCGCCCATAGTTCCAGCATGGCAATTTTCTGCCATTCCACCCATAACTTGTGCGGCATCATCAACAACATAAGCCCCTATTTTTGAAGCAATTTCTTTGGCTTTTGTGCTTTCAAAAGGCAAACCAAATTGATGACAAAGAACAATAGCTACTGTTTTTTCAGATGCATTCGCTTGCATGGATTCATAATCAGGGGTAAGCGTGTCAGGCTCAACATCATAGAGGCGCACTTTAAAACCTGCATGAACAACAGCAGAAGGCACAGAATAAGAAACATAAGCAGGTATAAGCACTTCATTTCGTATTTCTTTTTCATCAGCAGAAAAAAGATTATGCAAGCTCATAAGAGCAAGGCTAAGCGCAGAGCGTCCCGAATCAGTAAAAAGCACATTCTCAACATTAAAATATTGCTTAATTTCCTCTTTGGCTAATTTCTCAATTTCTTTATCTGAGAAAAGAGCGCCTAAAGACTTCATTAAACTAGAAAAAGGAAGTGGAGGCCCAGCCGGTGGCAATGTACGAAAAATTGATAAATTTTGCACTATGGAATACCTCTAACAATTTTTGGCCCTAATGTGTTTGCTACACAAAGAGGGAGCTTTTTCCACATATTTATTACCATTTGAAATTTGGGATTTGTATTTGAAAGCGCTGGCAACACACCTCCCTCTTCCATAAGATATTCCCAATAAAGCGGAACTTCACGAACTCCCCATTGCTTTTTGAATGACCAAGGCCCACTATTTGGTGTTGAGCGTCCAAAATCAAAATACTTATATCCCTCATCAGCAGAAATACTCAAAGCCTCCCAATAAAGGCTATGATTCGGACAAAAAGAACGATGCTCTAAAAGCGAAGAAGCCCAAGGCATTTGCATTGTGTCACCATAACGATACAAAACACCTGCTGCAATACATACACCTTCACGGTATACACAAATAATTTCTGTTTCTTTGGGTAAATGCTCTAGCACGACACGGAAAAAAGATTTTGCATATACAGGCGTTCCAAGGTCACGCATATTTACACAAAATACAGAATAGAAGTCGTCAAGCAGCTCAATACCGCCACGCACATTGGTTAACCCGTTTTTCTGCGCTTTACGGACTTGGTTACGCACTTTATCTTTAAAACTTTTCCATAAGAGTTCTGAAGTTTCAGGTAAATCTAAAATCATAGAAACTTTATGATTAGCTTTTGCAGGCAAGTCTAATCCACATGCATGCATATGGCGAAGTTCTATAGAAGAAACTTTCAATTCAGCACGCAAATTTTGTGCATGTTCTGAAAGCATTTGTGAAACTTCCATTGAATCACTTATAATTCCGCCGTAGTTTACAAAAGGAATAGAACAGAGTGAAGAACCAAAAATCATTGATTTTACATGAGTTACAGGTAATATTCCTACAACTTTTTCATTTTCTAAAGCCATAAAACCAAAAGTTTCATGTCCGAAAGCTTTTTTAAAAATATTCATCCATGTGGGTAAAGCATAGCCAAAAGAAGTGTCTTTTTCTTTTACGTAATTTTCCCAAAGTTTCAGATTTTTTTCGTCGGCAGAATTATCAAAAGATATAGAAAGTATTTTAATATCAGGCATTTGGCAACACCTCATTAAGCACAGTTCCCATTGGTGCAAATGAATGTCTTTCAAAAAGAAAGCGGAGCTTATCTTCTGTGCGTGACAAATTAATATAATGTCTAAAGCGTGATTTCAAAGAACCTTCCATGCGTGGTTGTTTAGGATCAATTTCCCAAGGATGAAAATAAAGAGTGCTTGGATAATTGTTTTTTTCTAAGCTCTTATACGCTTTTGACATAAAGGACACAGGCAATAAACGCAAATAACCTCCACCAGAAAAAGGAAAAGTCATCTTTTTACCTAAAAATGAATATTCTAAAGTGCTTGGCGGAAATTCTTTCAAGCTTCCATTTTCACGTTCAAGAATATGTGGAAAACGTTTTGCACCAGGAATACCATAAGTATCATGATAGATAGGAAATATACTTGAATCGTAGCTAAAACCCGCTTCAATAAGTGCGTCTAAAGCCCAGAGTGTTTGTTTTGTTATTGTATAACTTGGAGCTCTATAGCCCTCAACAGCCTGCCCTGAAATATCTTGCAACAATTTACGAGCGCTCGTTATATCGTCTTTAAATTTTTCAGGTGTAAGAGTTGTTATACGTTCATGCCCATAGCCATGACAGCAAACTTCATGCCCCTCATCTGCAATACGTTTTACAATATCAGGATAGCGTTCTGCCACCCATCCAAGAATAAAAAAAGTAGACTTGAGTGAATATTCCCCAAAAATATCAAGAATTTTATGCGTATTTTGTGAAACTCTATGCGGCATATTATCCCATTCAGAACGGGATATTGAGTTTTCAAATGCGCTGACTTGGAAGTAATCTTCCACATCAACAGTGAGGGCAATATTCATCTTTTTTGATACTCCTAAAAAAGCAAAATATAAGCGATTAGAATCTATAACTTAGATCAATCATTACTCTATTTGTATAATAATCATCTTCATCATGCGGCATAGTATATAAAAAACTGTGAGATAAGCTTAAAGTGCTTTGTTCACTAAGATCATAGCTTAGTCCATAACTAGCTGTATGTGTATCATCACCTATAGTTTTATCTTCTGAGATTACAGCGTTATAACTTGCAAAAATTCTAGCACGAGGAGTAAGTTCATGATTAAAACTTATATATGGCACAAATGTATTACTTTCTTCTTCTACATCTGTTATTTGTGCATAAGAAATTTGTGTGTCATAGGTATTATATGAGAAGCCCAGATTTATTTGTGTTCTGTCAAATGATTTAGCCCAACTAATTGCGTAACTACTTTGATTAACTGTTTTTCCTGCATCAAAATCATCTTCAATAGAAGTGTTATAAGATAGTGAAAAAACACTGCGCCCCAAAGTATAATTTAAACTTATCTGTGCATAAGGTGAAAGTGAACTATGACCATCATCAGTCCTTGAGTAGTTTGGGCCTACTTCAAAGTTAGCTAAAAAGTTTTCACTAAATTCATAACTACCACCGAGATAAAAATTATACTGCGTAGAATCTGTTTCATCTTCATCATCATAATTTGTTCTCGTATAAGCTCCACCCATACGAAAAGATGCTCTATCAGTAAGCTCGTGGTTTAGAGAAAAATATCCATTATGAGCTTGATTTACATTGTAACTAAAATCATACTGCTCATCGTTAAATGAAAGAAAAGAAGCGTTTTCACTTGCTTCGCCTAAGCTATAACGAGTATCTGTAAAAGTATAACCAAATGTAATATTAGTTCTTTCTGTGGGATTTAAGGAAAAGTATGGGCTAAGGGTAATCACATTTTGGTTACGCTCATCACCAGCATCCGCAGAAATCTCCAATTCATTAAGTGCAAGACTTTCATATATTTGTTGCATGCTTTCAGAAGCAGTTACAAAAAACACATTTTCAATAACTGTTGCTGTAAGAGAGGCATCAAGTGTGTGCGAAAACTCAGGGTCAATGTCATCTTGCAAATAGATGCTGTAATCACCACTATATGCAAGATTAGCGGAAAGACGGCTACCTTCTCTTTTAAAAGAAAAAGTTGGATAAATATGATTTATGAATGCACTTTGTTGGTTTGTGCTTTCATCATCTTTATTATCAGTATATTCAAAACCAATACCAATACCAGCATTCACTTCATAAACAGGATCTGAGCCTAAAAGTGAAGTTTCAAGCTCATCAGCAAAGCTTACCATTGGAAGAGTGGTAATAAAGCAAAATATAAAAAAGAAAATATATCTAAAAGTAATCATATCGGCTTCCTTCGTTAATGAGTCAATGCCATATTCAGTATGTTTAGGACAAAAATTTATCGCTGTCTTTTTCAAGATCACTGTTTTGGGAATCTGGTAAAGAATTATTTTCTCGTTGTTCAGTTGCTGTTGAAGCAATGTTTTGCGATAAAAGCACAATTATTTGCGAAAGTGAAACTAAACTTTGCTGCATCATATTAAGGCATGTTTGCATATTGTCGCAAAGCTTATCTATATTTTGTGGTGACCATTTACCTTCATGCGATGAAAGCAATTTTACCTCTTCATCTGCAACTGATTTATCAATAATTTTTGCATCTGAAGCACCCCAAAACTGTGCTTCAAAATCTAAATGCTTTAGAAGAATATTCATATTTTCATCATTCGTAAAACGCTGGCTTTTTGTATAAGCATCAAGCAAAATATAATCACAGAGAATATTAATAAGACGTGGTATCCCGCGTGTTGCTTTATGCACAATTTCAATTGAATTTTCTCTCCATTCAATTGCATCACGGTTGCCTGCTTGCTCTAATCTGTGATAAATATATGAAGAAACTTGTGTTACACTTAAAGGAGCTAAATGTGAATGCACGAGAATGCGCTGACGCAATTGAATAAGTTCTTGGCTTGCAAGTTTATCTCTAAGTTCAGGTTGTCCTACAAGAATAATTTGCAAAAGTTTTGAATGATTAGTTTCTAAATTTGAAAGTAATCGAATTTCTTCTAACTGCTCTAAGCCTAAGTTTTGGGCTTCATCAATAATGAGAACTGAGCGTTGCCCAGCGGCGTATTGATCGATGAGAAATTCATTAAGTTCATACAAAAGCTCAGCTTTATCATTACCTACACTTTTAATACCAAAATCAGTATTAATCATTTTAATAAGTTGTGATGAATCTAATTGAGTATTAAATAGAGTTGCAACTGTTATATCATCAGAAATCTTTTTCAAGAGTTTTCTGATTATTGTTGTTTTTCCAGTTCCAACTTCCCCTGTAAAGAGTATAAAACCTGTATTTTGCAAAAGCCCATACTCTAAAAAAGTCAGTGCTTTTTTATGAATGTCACTCAGAAATAAAAAATCAGGATTCGGAAGCAATTCAAAAGGTTTTGCCTGCAATTCAAAAAATGATAAATACATTGATTACCTCAATTTATTAGTAGCCGTAAGCATAACTTGAAAGATTATAAATTTCTTTATCTGCACCGATTGTTGTTGCAGCATTATAAACTATTCCTAAAAGAGGCACATCTTGTAAGTGTTGCAAAGCATTCTCAAGATGACGTTTATAAGTTACATTTTCTCTCACCACCAACATTACCCCGTCTGCCATTCGACTTAATGCGCGGCTTTCTGCAAAAGGCAATAGAGGTAAAGAATCAAGAATAATAATACGATCTGGATAACGACTTTTTACTTCCGCTAAAAAATCTTGCATTTTTTGTGAAGTGACAAGTTCTGCAGTATTTTCAATCACATTTCCTGCTGGTAAGAATGAAAGTCTTCCTATACCTGTATGTATTAAACATTCTGTAATAGGAACATTGTTTAAAAGACAATCTGAAAGACCTTTAGATGGCTCTAAACCAAAAAGTTTATGGCAAGTTGCCCCTCTTAAATCAACATCTATAAGTAAAACTGTAGTATCAAACTCAGTTGCTAAAGCGCAAGCTAAATTAGTAGAAACTACTGATTTACCTTCATTTTTCATCGCACTAGTTACCATGAAAATTGATTTATCTGGCTGGCTTTTACGAAGAGCAATAATATGCCCTTTTAAAATACGATATGATCCACCCTCAGACAAAGCATTTTCATTAGCCATAACAAGTTCGGGAGCAACATTAAGTTTTACTGTATTTGCGCCAGAAACCTTATCTTCGCTTAAACCACACGCTTTATCTAAATTAGAAGTTTCATTTAGATTAGACACTTCATTCTGATTTATTTGAGTTTCATTACTTAAATTATTTACAGCTCTATCTTTTTCAGGAAAATTATCTTGAACTGTAGATAATTTACTATCAACTGTCTGCTCATTTACAGAATTTAAATCTGAAGATTCTTTTATATTCTTTTGTGCAAGATTTTTAGAACGTTCTTGCTCAGCTTTTGACATTGCTTTTTCAATAATACTCATAAGTTTTCCAATTTTATAAAAAATAACCTAAAAAGATAAAAGTTTTTCAACAATGCTGACTTCAAAAAATTCTAGCACCGCAGTAATAAATATAAAGCCTAAAATACAAAACGTTGCTATTACAACAATCCAATTAATGCGATTTCTTTTTTTCAGCACTTCAGGTTGAATAACAACAGGAAGCTTAACCAAAACTGGAACTGAATAAAGGGCTAATTCTTCTGCAGAATGTATTTGTGGACGTAAAAATGATTTAGCTATAATAATACCAAAGCCAAGAGCAAATCCAGCCATTATACCACCAATCATTATAAGATAACGAACAGGAGATATAAATGTAGTTGGGGTAATAGCAGCATCAATAACTCTAAAGCTTACCGCTTTATCTTGCAATTCCATTTGTTTTGAAACTTCAGATTGACCAAGACGACCCACGAGCTGTTGATATATTATCAATTCATTTGCCTTAGCTTGTTCAAGTTCGGCAAGTCTTGTTTTTATAGTAGGCAATAATTCTAAATTTTTTAAATTTTCATCACGCTCTTTAATTAAAGATTCTTCAGTTTCCTCTAATGATGTTAATTCTATTTGAATAACTTGATATTCAGAGTTTTCACTTTCAAGTTCAGGATTTTTTGAAGCTTCTTCAATGCGAAGTTTTAGATTATCCACCTCTGCTATTAAGCGTTTGTAATTAGGATGTTTTTCTGTGTAGACAGATTTTGCGCTTTGCAATTCAGCTTCTTTTTCGCGCAAACTTTCAGTCAGCTGTGAAAGATCTGAAAGCAAATGTCTTTCAGAAAGTAATTTATTTTTTTCAATACGCATTGATTCTAAATTTTGATTCAAAGTAGTAATTTTTTGCTGAAGCATGCTTTCGTTAAGGCTTAAATAAATACCTTCCTCAGCTTTAAATTTGTCGATAGCAACTTGAGCTTTATCAATACGGTCTTGAAAAATTTCTATTTGCTCGCTAAGAAATGCGGTTGCATCAAAAGAGTCTTGGCGTTTTTCAGCTGTGCTATTATCAATATAAATTCGTATAAGTGTATTAACAAAATCACGAGCCACAACAGGCTTACTGTCAATAAAAGTAACATAAAACACGTTACGTCTAGAATCGTGGTTTATAGAAGTATTTTCTTTAAGTGCTGTTATAAGAGCTTCTTTTTGCTCTGAATTACTTACATGTAAATCAAGCTCTAATATAGTTGCAACTTCTGATAAAATATCACGGCTCAATAGTTCAACTTGTAGTAAGCGAATTTTAGATTCAGCAGAAGATGTAATTGCAATCCCCTGCACTAAATCACTGATGATATTTTCTTCCACAGCAATACTTGAAGAAGCCATATATTTTTTAGGCAACATATAGCTTACAACAAAAGCAATTAAAGAAACTGTTATAGCAACAAAACAAATAAATTTAATGTTGTTAATGAACAAGTTAAAATAACGCATTAAGTTTAAATTTGAATTTTCATCAATATCCGCTCTAATAGCATTTTTTTTCATAATAATTCTAAAACCTTTGTAAGGAAAAACTTTACTTCTAAATTTAGAAGCATCTTGTAACTAATAAATACGTAAAAGAGCTAGAACCAGCTTGTATCAACAACAACAAGATCTCCACCCTGTAGAAGAATGTTTTGCGACATATCGCCATCATCTATTAAATCAGATAATCTTACAATAATTCTTTCATTATTACGAGTAATTATCGTATCATTTGGATCGGCAAATCTACTAAAACCACCTGCTTGATGGATAGCTTGAAGAACTGTCATACCATCTGTAAGAGGAAGAGAAGTAGGGCTATTTACAGCGCCTTCAATATAAACAATAAAGTTAGATTTTAGAGGAATAAACAATCTATCAGAAGCTAAAACTTCTAAATCTGATTCTTCACCAATACCTTTTCTGTATAAATCTTCAAAATTAGAAGCAATTTTCTGCCCGTCACGTTCAAGATAAGCTTGAGAAAGATCTGCTGTAAAAGTTGGATTAAGAGAGCTAAGTATTTGCAATAAAGTTGTTTTACCTCTTAAAGGCACTACAGCTGATGCAGTTCCTGGCCCATAAACAATCATATTATTAGAAGGAAATTCGTTCACCGCAACATAGACTTGTGGGTTAAACAAAAGCTCTGTCAAAGAACTGGTTATGCGATTACGCAAAGCGCGAGTTGTTAGTCCAACTACAGTCATATCACCTATTGTAGCAAGTGAAATTTTACCATCAGGACGTACAACAGCTGATGTGCTTAATTCAGGTTCACCCCAAACACCAATCGTAAGCATATCACCTTTGCTTATTATGTATTCTTTTTCTGCAGCATGAGCAGGTGAAACAGCCAAAAGGCAAACAAATAAAGATAAAATAAACATAATTCTTTTCATTAACGAGCTCCATTTCTTGTAAATACAATTAAAATAGTACGAATAACTATTTCAAAATCTAATAAAATTGATTGTTTTTTAATATAATATAAATCATAGCGTAATTTTTCAAGTGCGTCTTCGATTGATGCTCCATAAGGATAACATACTTGTGCCCATCCAGTTACACCAGGTTTTACATTATGCCTTTCGCCATAAAAAGGAATTGTTTTTTTCAATTCACTAATAAATTCAGGTCGTTCAGGACGAGGACCTATAAGGCTCATTTCCCCTTGCAAAACATTTACAAGTTGAGGAATTTCATCAATACGGCTTTTTCGCAAGAAAGAACCTATTCGTGTAATGCGCGGATCTTGCTGCACTGCCCAAACAGCTCCTGTTCCTTTTTCTGCATCCATTCGCATACTGCGAAATTTAATAACGTGAAAAAGTTTATCATTTAATCCCATCCTTACTTGACGGAAAAAGATTGGACCTGGTGAGTCAATGAAGATAAGAAGAGCAACTATTGGAAAGAAAGGTAAAAATAATAGTAATCCAAACAAAGCTGCAAAAATATCAAATGCTCTTTTTATGGCGCGTCTCCAAATTGATAATGAAAAACCTGAAGAAAAAATTAAATCACTTGGTTTAATATTTTCAATATAAAGTTT
>CAYJIN010000053.1:2838-5689 GCA_964370245.1 uncultured Desulfovibrionaceae bacterium | reverse complement strand
GCTACAGAATATTACAACACAAGACTATTTGTTTTCAAGGATAAGTTTTTTTGCATCTTCTACTTCAGGAAAACCTCCTAACTCAACTGATGTTTCTAAAAATTCAATTCCTTTAGTTGTTTGATTACTTTCTATATAAGCTACACCCAAACGATAATTTAGAATTGCAGAGTTAGGGTTCGCTTTTAAACCATTTGATAAAATGTTTATAGCCTCATCTATTTGACCGTTTTCCAACAATGTATAAGCATAAGTATCCATAATATTAATATTTTCTGGGGCACTTACAAAAACTTCCATTGCCAATTCAACAGCACGAGCAGTATTAATTCCTTCTTCTGCAAGAGCCATGGCAAGGTTATTTTTATTACCTAAATCAGTAGGATATAAACTAAGAATAAATTCATAGCCTGCTATAGCATCTTCATAATTTTTTTGTTGAAGGAATGTGTACGCTTGACCAGATAGAGCTTCTCTATTATTTCTGTCGCCGAGCAAGTAAGTGCGATAGTAAGAAAGAGCTTTATCATAATTAGCATTTCGCAAACAAAGATTAGCTAATTGAATCAGCAATTTAGGCTCTCTTGTTTTTGTATAAGCCTCTTCCATTGTTGCAAATGCTGCATCAAAGTCATTAGCGCCTTCCAATGCAAAACTCTTAAGAACATAACCATCAGGCGATTGAGAATAATTTTGTATAAAAAGCTCTGCTTCTGCTAAAGCTTCTTTATGCATGCCTGCGGCTGAGTAAAGTTTAAACTTACTTGTTAAAGCCTCTTGCGAATTTTTAATTTCTTCCAAATTATACACATCGAGAGCTTTTTGAAGCTCATCTTGCTCTACATAATAAGAAGCAAGCAAAAAGCGAACTTGTGGGATAGGGAAAGCTTGAAGTTTATCAAGCAGATATTTTTCTGCTTTTACTTTATCATTTGCACTCAAAGCTCTCTGAACTAAAGAAATAAGAGCACGTTCAGAATTTAGCGTATTCGCTTTTTCAAGACGAGCAGTTGCCTCATCAGTTCTTCCAAGAGTATCAAGCAAAGTAGCACTTGTAACAAGGAAATCTGTATTTTCTGGAGAATTTTTTAGAAAATCATCGCAAAGAGCTAGTGCTGCTTCGTAATTATTTTCAAGCATATAGATATTCAAAAGAACTTGAATTACTGGCATAAAGTTTGGATCAATAGCATAAGCTTTTTGCAAAGTTTCTATTGCAAGAGCATTCTCTTGTTTAGCTGTATGCAAGCTTGCTTTCATTGCTAGCAACAAAGGATGATCAGGACTAAGTTCAAAAGCCTCTTGTAACACTTCTTCAGCTTTTTCATAATCATTTTTCTTCATATAGTAGTCAAAAAGGGCACTTCTTTCTGCAAGATTGCCTGAATTGTTTTCTATACCTTTTTCAAGTTCTGCAACTGCCGCTTCTTCTTTATTTTGCTCGAAAAGAATTTGTGAGCGTGTAATAACTGCTTGACTGCTTCTTGAGTCATATTTCAAAGCATTTTCTAAAGAAATTAATGCTTCATCATTTTTCCCTAAAGCTCTTTGTATAATACCAAGTAAGCTATAAGCTTGTGCATTTTCTGGGTAATAGCTTATCAAATTATTAAGTTCATACTCTGCTTCTTGGTAACGACCTTGCTCTTGCAAAATTTGCGCACTCAACATACGAGCAGCCGAATTATTAGGCTGCACATCTAAAATGCGGCGTAATTGGCTGAGCGCAGATTCTGAATTATTGATTCTACGGAGTGAATTTGCTAAATAAAACAAGCCATCAAAGGTAGGTAGCGCATTAACAGATTGTTGAAGCAATATGCTTGCATTTTCAAAATCATTTTTATTAAAAGCAATCATACCAGCAAGTAAAGTTTCATAGGAATTTGATTTAAATTTAGCAAGCATTGTGGTATAAACTTCTTCAGCTTCTTCAATTTTTGCTTGTGTCAAGAATAATTTAGCAAGCGAATAAAGACGAACTGGGTCATTAGGCTGCAATTCGGTAAGTTTTCTATAATCTTTTTCAGCAGCTTCATAATTGCGTAAATTTTCAAAAACCACAGCACGCAGCTGCAAGGCACTTACATAGTCAGGATTTTCAGAAATTGTTTCGTCCAAAAGCGCTAAACCTTCATCAATACTATTTTCTGCAAAGAGAATAGCTGCGAGGTTCACCTTAGAAACTGATCTGCTTGAGTCAAGAGCAAGTGCTTCATTGTAGGCATTTTTAGCTTCATCACTTTGCCCTAAGAGACGATAATTAATACCAGCAAGTTCACGAGTTTCTGCAGTAGGTTGCTGATAGCTTTCAATTTTTTCAACATATTCTAATGCTTTATGTGCATTTTCAGGGCTTGTATAAAAATTTGCAGCAGTAAGAAGAATTTCTATATTTTTAGGTTCTTGCACAAGAGATTTTTCAAGCTCTGTTTGAGCCTGATCTCTTCTACCAGAAGCTATATAGGCTTTAATAAGATCATGTCGAAGTGCTACATTGTTAGAATCTTCATCCAAAGCGTTTCTGAAAAAAACAATAGCCCCGTTTGGGTTGCCTTCTTCCATAAGCTGTAAACCTTCCGACCAAAACTCTTGGGCATTATCGTCGCCGCACCCTGTAAGAGCAGCAGAAAATAATAGAATAATAGAATAATTTGTTATAGTTTTGATAAATCTGAATGCAGGGTTCATTTTCAACATAATACAGTTTCCTCTCGAGCGAAAAGTGATTTGCTATCTTTGACAAATAATTTGAAGCAAAATAGCAAACAAAATAATCTTATAAAGACGACACGTTTAGTGTACATAAAATTATCACAGAAAACCAAAACTAGCAACAAAAAAATTATCA
>CAYJIN010000053.1:0-2738 GCA_964370245.1 uncultured Desulfovibrionaceae bacterium | reverse complement strand
TATAGCTTTATCACAATATTTTAGATTTAACATCATGCTTTCCACACTTTCTCTTTTAAATCTCTTCCTAACATTTTTATTGCCATTTTCTTTGCTTTGCGCTATCTTTCTAACTCATACAATATCATAATTTAACTCATAAAATTAAAGAGGTACTATAATGATTCTTATTACTGGAGGCCTTGGTTATATTGGAAGCCATACCGCCCTTACCCTTATGCAAGAAAATCATGATGTTATTTTAGTAGATAATTTATACAATTCAAGCCTAGATGTTCATGATAAACTTCAAAAAATCACCAATAAACCTATTCCATACTATAATATTGATTGTTGTGATAAAGAAGCCCTTGAAGAACTTTTTATCAAACATAAAATATCTTCTTGCATACACTTCTGTGCTTACAAAGCCGTTGGCGAGTCTACTGAAAAACCTTTAGAATATTATATAAACAATCTTATTAGCACTCTTAATGTCTTAGAATTATTAAAAAAATATGATGCGAAAAAATTTATTTTTTCTTCATCAGCAACTGTATATGGTTCACCAAAAACTGTTCCTATTACAGAAGATTTTCCATTAAGTGTTACTAATCCTTATGGTAGAACAAAGCTTATGATTGAAGATATGCTCAGAGATTTAGCAAAAGCTGAACCAGATTGGAGCATCGGTATGTTAAGATATTTCAATCCAATTGGAGCACATGAATCTGGGCTTATCGGTGATAACCCAAATGGCATACCTAACAATATAATGCCTTATATTTCAAAAGTTGCAGCTGGCAAACTGAAAGTTTTGCCTGTTTTCGGTAATGATTACCCTACACCTGATGGAACAGGCGTGCGCGATTATATCCACGTTATGGACTTAGCAAAAGGTCATAGTGCCGCATTAGACTTTATACGCGATAAAAAAGGTCTCTTCACTTATAATCTCGGAACAGGTCAAGGCTACAGCGTTTTAGACCTTATACATACCTTTGAGCAAGTAAGCCAAAAAGAAGTTCCTTACGAAATAAAACCACGTCGAGAGGGTGATATAGCAACCTGTTATGCTGAACCTACAAAAGCATTAAATGAACTCGGCTGGAAATGCGAATATGGTCTACAGAAAATGATTGAAGATACTTGGAATTTTGAAAAGAATAATAGTTAGACGATTTTTTTCTATTTTCAGTGAATTTTTTAAATATTCAGAAACATCTTTGTAAAAGAAACCGACTTTATTGTCGGTTTTTTTTACACTTTTTTATATTTCTTAGACTAGAGTTCCGCATTACAAGCAAATAAAATGTTGGCACGCAATTTGCAACACATACTCATATACAACGTGTAAACTTAGGAGATTTAATATGAATTTGAAAAAAACATTAACAACACTCGCATGTGGTTTGTTCTTAGCATTAGGAGCATCAAGTGCTCACGCTGCGTTATTAGAAAACTGGACTTACGAGCTTTCCTCTACTAGCTTAACTAACTTTAATACTAACTTTGTTACTGTAGGTACTGCAGCTAACGGTAAACAGAATATGACTTTTACATCTGGATTTTATACAACAACAATAGATCCAAATGGTACTTTTAATGGTTCTTTTGGCTTTAGTGAAGACAAAACATCTGCTAGCACTCCTCAAAACACATACTTAGTAAATACTTCTTCAGTAGCTACTGGAAATGATGTTGCTAATGCTACACCTGCTACCAAATTAGCTGACTTGATGTTTACTTATAGAGTTGCTTCAGTAGACGAGCCAGGCGTATGGATGGAAATAGACTATACAATTCCATTATATACATATTATGATGCTAAAACTGAAACCGCTTATGTTTATTACAACAACAGTGAGGTAGCAGGCGCTGGTGCTACTGCTATTACTCATGATGGTTATAAATATGGCGCAACTGGCATTGGTTTATTTGTAGATGGTAGAGCTTTAGAATCTTTAGACGGTGCTGAAGGTGATCCTAATCTATACAGTGGATGGGCTATCAATGGAGATACAATGACAAACAACTATGAAGAATATGTTGTAGGCAGCGAAAATAACGTCAGCACAGGACTAAAAGATCCTTCAGGTGTTTTCAATATTACAGGCATATTCTCTGCAGTAGCTACACCAGTAGGTACAGATCCAACTCCAACTCCTGAACCTGCAACATTAATTCTTTCAGGTTTAGGCTTAGCAGGAATAAGTGCTCTTAAACGTCGCCGTAATAAATAAAACATTATACTAACTATTTATAAAGCCATTTGTTCACAAAAAGAATAAATGGCTTTTTTTCGTTTACAGTATCTTTACAGTTTGAATAGTTCAAGGGTAAAGGCGTGTAATTGCCCTTATAAAGTTTAAGTTAGTATGCTAATATTTTCTGATATGCTACAGTTATAAGCAATTTTACCAGCAGTAGAAACTACTACTAAACCAGCTACACAATAATCTAAGTATAGTTCTTAGTTATTTTATATGTTTAAATTTTTTATAGCTTTCAGCATCTAGCACTTCTGAATAGTAAAAACCTTGCACAATATCACAGTGCATTTCTTCTAAAATTTTTGCTTCTTCAATTGTTTCAACGCCTTCTGCAACAATTTTCATGCCTAGTTGCTTACCTAATGAAATTATTTGCTGAATCATATTTCTTCTTTCTTGCAAATCATCACTTTTTTCTTGCATTTCAAAAAACACTTGATCTAGTTTCATAACATCAACACCAATTCCACAAAGTTTGTTGATTGA
>CAYJIN010000052.1:10562-15011 GCA_964370245.1 uncultured Desulfovibrionaceae bacterium | reverse complement strand
TTGATATTATTCATAAAAAATAAAAATATTTTTTAACATTTTTTTTACAAAAACTATGAAATAAAAAAAATAATAAAATTAGGAAAAATATAATGAGTAATTTACATCCTTATCAAACTTTACTTGCAATTGTAGGAAATGTTTTTGAAGCTAATGCAGCAGCATTATTTCTTCCAAATGCTGAAAATAGGGAACAGTGCCAATTAGTTGCATCATGGTGCCCAGCGCAAAATATAAATGAAGGCATGTTTGTTAAAGAAGGCGAAGGTTATGCGGGTTTTGTTATGCGAAGTAACTCGCCTTTATCTGTGCCCTCAAGTGAATTTCAAATAAACAATATTAATTATTATCAAAATGAAATGCCTGCGCTAAAGTCATTTCTTGCTTGCCCTGTTGCGGGTAGTGGAGTTTTGCTTATTGATAGTTTAGAAGAAAATGCTTTTGAAGAAGATGCACAAAAAATGCTTTCTTTGTTTGCAAGATTAATTCCGCAAATTCAAAGTGTTAGCGCAATGAATTCTTTTTCTTTGCAGATGTCAACTTTCTTCTATGCATTAGAAAGTATGAATATTTTACGTGAACAATATACTTCATGGAAAAAATATCTCAAAGAATCACTTACAGTTTTAGCAGAAGCTAGTGGTTATGAATATGCGTCTTTTGCGTCAAAACCAGAAGATTCTAACACTTATTTAGTTGAATGTGAGAGCGTGCCTCTTATTTTAGAAAATGATACACCTGTTGAATTTTCACTGCAAGCTGGCATGGTAGGTTGGGTGTTGAAAAATGAAGAGAGTATTTTTAATGATGGTCATGCTCAAAACGCAAGTCCACTCTATGGGAAAATAAAAAATCTTCCTGAATTTGCTTCAACAATTACAATTGCGATTAAAATTGACAAAGTAACCTATGCTTCACTTTCACTTGCTTCACGAAACGCAAGAAAAATTACGCCTGAATTACGTTCTTTTGTAAAAATGGCAGCGGCTAATATTGCGCAAGTGCTTGAAAAAGTTTATTTGAAACATCAATTGCATACTGCTTATAAAAATCAAAGTTAATTACTAAAATGTAGCCAAATTTAGCTTGTTAACGCAAAATTGGTGAAATAAATAATTTATAAATCATTAGATATAGAGAAAACCGCATTCCTTTTTTTTGCTGGAGGAATGCGGCTTTTTTATGTTGCTTTTCCTTTTTATCTAAAATCTTCTTTCGGAGAGTTTAGATTACTAACTGTGTTATTTTTGTAATTCTTCAATAAGATTTGTAAGAATTTTTGCTTGGTCGCTGAGTGAATTTACTGCATGTGTTGCTTCAGTCATTGCCTGTGACGTTTCGTTGATAGTATTAGAAACTTGAAGAATTGAGCGAGCAATTTCATCAGAAGTGGCGGATTGTTCTTCAGAGGCTGTTGCAATTGTTCTAATGCCATCAGCGCTTTCTTCTGCCATTTCTAGAATTCCTATAAGTGATTCACCGCTGCTAATTGCGTGTTTTGTTGCATCTTCAATGCTTTTTACTGTGAGGTCAATTTTCTTCACATTTTCTTCTGTGCTACTTTGAATTGCAGTGATAGCGCTTGCAACATCACCTGTTGACGTCATTGTTTTTTCAGCAAGTTTTCTTACTTCATCGGCAACAACGGCAAAACCTCTACCAGCTTCTCCTGCACGGGCCGCTTCAATAGCAGCGTTTAGCGCAAGAAGATTTGTTTGATCAGCAATATCTGAAATAACACCCATAACTGTGTTAATTGATTGCGCATGTGTTGCTAATTCGTTCATACTTACGCGGATTGCGAGCGATTCATCACGCAAGCGAATCATAGTATCTTCTGATTGTTTACTTATTTGTGCACCCTCAGTCGCTTTACTTTTTGTTGTTTCGGCAAGTTCAGCACTGTGATTAGAGTTTTTAGCAACTTCAAGAACTGTGCAATTCATTTGATCCATTGCCGTTGCAGTTTCAGTCATACGCATTGCAACATCTTCAGCACCTTTTGCTGAAATATCAATTTGTTCTGAAAGTTGAGTAGAGGCTGTAGCAACATTTTCAACAATTGATTCAAGCTGTTGAGCTGCTTCATGGCGACCATTCACAAGCGCATGTTCTGCTTCATTCAATAGGCGAACTTCTTCATTTCTGTCAAAAACCATATCCACATAGCCAATATGTTCACCATTTACATCATATAAACGTGTTGCGGTTGCTTTTAGATGGCCTAATGTAGGATCTTCAAATAAAATTTCTTTCACGCCGCGCTCGCAACATTCAATAGCGCAGTTTTCAGTAAGACAAATTGGTGTTTGCCAATTGCTACATGGCTTGCCAATAAGTTCTTCTGGTTTTTTCTTTACCATGTCACATATTTGAGAATTTACGAATGTGAAATTTCTATTAATATCCATAGCAGCAAGAGGTGATGGAATGCAGTTGAGAATTGCTTCATACCAATATGCTTGATTTTTGAGGTTTACAACCATATCGTTGATAGCATTTACAAGCACATCAAACTCATCATTGCGATTTACTGGAGGGATAAGAAGCTCGCTTTCACCATGCGAAATTCTGTTTGTATAGGAAGAGATAGTTTTAATTGGCGTTGCGAAGTGAAAACCAATAAAGACGGCAGGAATGAATAAAATGAGAATTGTAATACCAGCTAAGATGAGTGTATTATTACGCGCTTCTTTTTCAAGTGCAAAAGCTTCGTCTACGGGTAAACCAATAAACCACATCCCTATAGTTTCATTTTCTAAATTTTTTGCAGGCCAATAAGCGGCATAGTGCTCAACGCCTTGAATAGTGCTTGAGCCCACATAAAGCTTTTCTTCTTGTAATACTTGTTTTTCGATAACAGGATTATTGAGCTTTGTTCCAATAATACGTTCACCCGAACTGTTTTTAATAGTTGTCATTATTCTTGTGCTATCTTTAAAGAAAGTTACTCGCACCCCTAAAAAATTAGAAAGCCAATCAAGAAAATTTGGGTTAACAAGTGAATTACCAACAGATATTGTGCCTACAATTTTTCCATTATAGGTAATAGGGCTTGTGGCTCGCAGTGAAAAAGTTTCAGTAACGCCTTCAATTAAACCTGTTGAGGCTTCACCTGCTAAACCAAGCTGTATTGACTTTTGATTTTGAATGCTATCGCCAACTTTATCTGAATGAGCACGAGCTAAAACAATGCCTTTATCATCAGTAATGGTAACAATAGTTACATCTCCATCATTCAAGATTTCATCAGCAATTTGCGAGAGAGCAGTTGTATCTTTATAAAGAACAGCAGTATCAATATTATTAGTTTTACTTCCAAGTTTAGCAATATGGTAAAACTCTCTTTTTACAGCAGTGCTAATACTTTCAAAGTTTTCTTGTATTTGAACTATTTCATTTATAAGAACTGTATCAAGAGTTTTAGAATAATTCTTCGTTGCAACAAAATAAATTGTTCCTGAACTTATAACTACTAAGGAAATCAAAATAAAAACAAATTTCTTTGTTATTGATAATTTCATAACTCTACCCCCGGCATCAAAATAAACAAAACAAGTTAAATATTTGAAGAAAAAGAGGCTTTTTTCACTGTATTATAATATGGTAAATAACTTTACAATAATGTCAAGTGCTATACAAGATAAATTGGCAATAAATAAAAAAAGATAGAAAAAGAAAATCTCTCTAATGCTTTGGCATAATAGAAGATTATAAATAAATTATGTAAAAAAATATAATTTAATTACTTGTAATTTCCTCAATAAAATTAAAAACATCAAGGTATGATTCTTTTGAATAGAAATCATTTTCAAGGTAAAGCTGAATAAAACTCGTTAGCTGTCGCATAAAAGGAGGATGTTTTATCCAAAAATCCTTTGCAATAGTTTTTTTTGTTTTAATAGAAGATGTTATTTCTTTAGAAAGTTGGAGTTGAGCCTTTTGTATAAGAAGCAGAAATTCAGGAAGGTTTTCTTCTAGAAAAGTGAGATGTGAAAAGCGACTTGGAAAATCGTTTGGGGAAATTTTTAAAAAATATTCTTGCCAAAAAAGATTAAATAGCTCTTTTACATTTTTACTATTTGTTTTTGTAGAAGAAATTCTTTCTAACTTATGCAATCCTTGGTCTCTTTTTATTTTATAAAGAGAGATATTTGGAATGCTTGGAATATCTTTTCCTTCCAAAATTTTTTGTGCAAAAAGAGCAATTTTTGATGGAGTAAATTTCTGTTTACATTCAAAATTTCTCGTGCAATCCCAACAAGAAGTGCAAGACATATTTGCTTGTAAAACAAAATGGTTAGGCGAAGAAACAGAAGTTTCATAAGGGTTTACATTACCCATTGAAAGTGTGAGAGTTGGCACGGA
Organism: uncultured Desulfovibrionaceae bacterium; assembly: GCA_964370245.1. Classification (GTDB taxonomy): domain Bacteria; phylum Desulfobacterota; class Desulfovibrionia; order Desulfovibrionales; family Desulfovibrionaceae; genus CAYJAZ01. The sequence continues at coordinate 10,643 of CAYJIN010000052.1, read as the reverse complement.
AAAAGCTGCTGCAATATGCATAGGGCCAGTGTCTGGCGTAATGAGTAAATCAAGCTCTTGCATAAAGAAAACAAGTTCTTT
>CAYJIN010000052.1:4128-10462 GCA_964370245.1 uncultured Desulfovibrionaceae bacterium | reverse complement strand
CAGTGTCTGGCGTAATGAGTAAATCAAGCTCTTGCATAAAGAAAACAAGTTCTTTGAGTGTGAATTTATCAACTAAATTAAAGGTGTGTAAATTTGTGTTTTTATTAATATATTCACCTAATTCTTTTTCAGCTTTGCCGCCAAGAAAAACGGGTTTATAGCCTAAATGAAAAAGCTTATTAGCAATTTTAACAAAAAATTCAGGTTCAGGGCGCTTAAAAGCAGAGCTCGCACCTAAGAAAAGCCCAATTTTTCCTTTATTTTCAATCTTTTTAGGAAAGGGGAATTTCATGCTTTTCATATCAGTGAAAGAGAGAATATCAAGAGCATTTAAGTCTGCCCAATGGAAAAGATTATGTCGTGAATTATGGGTGAGTGATGTGCGATAAAGTTGCCAAAAACCTCTAACATTTAGCATGTTATTTTCGATATAATGGCCTAAAATTCTTTTAGATTTTAAAGAAGATGTAAGTTGAGCACTTTCAGGGCGATGGCTAAGATTTATAACAGTATTAAATTCTGTAGTTTTCAATACATAACCATCAGGTGGAATAAAAACCACTCTCGGAGCTAATGGTAAAAGCGCATTATAGAAATGTGGCTCTGCAACAATCCATAAAGGGCGTTCAGGCTCAATTTCAAGCATTTTTTGCGCAAGAGGGAAAGTAAGAATAAGGTCGCCAATTCTTTGCATTTGAATAATGAGATTTGGTTTCATTCTTACTTTCCCTATAAATGATAATTTTTGATTTTGCTATGCTATCAAGATTATACACAAAATCATCAAGTATGAAAAGCAATTTTTTTGCTTTGTTGAGAATAGCTAAAGCAGTTTTATTATGTTCGCTGAACTTTTATTCTCTAAAACTACTTATTGATAGAAGATTAAGCTTGCAATATCAGCTAATTTTCTATGGCTATCTCTATCAATTTCTACAGCTTTATCTTTATCAATAAGAATTAAAGGAGTAGGGTTTAGAGTGTGTGCTGTGTGTGGATTTCCTTCATCATCAAGCATTTCTTCACAGTTGCCATGATCAGAAGTAATGATAATACGCCAATCTTTTTTATCAATAACAGCTAAAATTCTTTCTACACAAGTGTCAATAACTTCAAGCGCTTGAATAGCTGCGTCAACAATGCCTGTATGGCCAACCATGTCAGGGTTTGCAAGGTTACAAACAATGAAAGTATACTTATCTTCACAGATAGCATCAAGAAGTTTATCAGTCACTTCAAGAGCTGCCATTTGTGGCTTCAAATCATAAGTTGCAACATCTTTTGGCGATGGAATAAGCATACGATCTTCTAATTCAAATGGTTCTTCACGTCCACCATTGAAGAAGTAAGTAACGTGCGCATATTTTTCAGTTTCTGCAATGTGAAGCTGTGAAAACTTCATATTTGCCACTCTTTCACCGATAGTATTTTTGATGTTTTGTTTTTCAAATGCAACACCAAGATTGAGTTTTGAATCGTATAAAGTCATACCTGCAATATCAGCAAGTTGCGGAACAATATTTCTTTCAAAGCCATCAAAATGTTTGCTTGAAAGAGCAAAAGCAAGTTCTCTTGCTCTATCTGCTCTAAAATTGAAGAAGAAAACAACGTCATTATCTTTGATTGTGCCTTCTTGACAAGCTTCGATTATGCGTGGTTTTACAAATTCATCAGTTTCATTTTCCGCATAAGCTTTTTTTAGTTCAGCAATAGGGTCAGTGATTTTGATGCCTTTTCCTTCGACTAAAAGTTGATATGCTTCTTGCACGCGTTCCCAGCGGTTATCTCTATCCATTGCATAGAAACGTCCGCAAATAGTTGCAAGTTTTGCATTTTCTTCACGAAGAGCTGGTTCTAGCATTTCAACATAATGCGCTGCAGAAGTAGGGGCAACATCACGCCCATCTAAAAATGCATGCACATAAGCAGGAACTTCTTTATTTTTTGCAAATTTTAATAAAGATGTTAGATGATTGATATGGCTATGCACACCACCATCAGAAAGAAGACCTAAGAAATGCACGCGACCATTTTGTTCTTTTGCTTTATCTAAAAGATTTGAAATAACTTCATTTTCAAAGAAAGAGCCATCTTCAATAGCAACGTCAATCTTTGTCATGTCTTGATACACAACAGTGCCAGCACCAATATTTAAATGTCCAACTTCAGAGTTACCAATAAAGCCAGCAGGTAAACCAACAGCACGGCCAGAAGCTTCAATTTCAACCATTTCTGGAAGTTCTAAAAGTTTATGTAAAGTTGGTGTGTTTGCTTGCCAAATTGCATTTTTTTTGCTTTTTGGGGCAATACCAAAACCATCGAGGATAAGTAATAAAGTAGGCTTCATGCTTTCTCCGAAATAAGAATTTTTTATAAAATATACTAAGTAAAATGTACGGTCAATGAATTTTTTCACAAGTAAAATCAGGCATAACTTACTCATAAATAAAAAAGCCGAAGAAAAACTTCGGCTTAGAATGATTTATACTAAAATAGATTAGTCTCTTGATGCACCCATAAAGCGCAATAAGAATAAGAATAAGTTAATAAAATCAAGGTAAAGGCTAAGTGCGCCAAGAATTGCGCCTCTTCTGATAGCAAGGCTATCATCTAAAGGAGCTGATTCACCCATTTGTTTAATTCTTTGGTTATCATAAGCTGTAAGACCAGCAAAAATGATAACACCAGCAACGTTGATTACAAATTGCATTGCTGAACTTGCAAAAAACATGTTGATGATTGAAGCAACAATAAGACCAATCATGCCCATGAACATAAAAGCGCCCATTGCTGATAAGTCACGTTTAGTCACTAAACCGTAAAAAGCTAATGCGCCAAACATTGAAGCAGTTACGATGAAGGTCATGAAAACTGAGCTTGTTGTATACATTAAAAGAATTGGTGAAAGCACAGCGCCATTCAAACCAGCAAATAGTAAAAAGAAACCGCTTGCTTGTGTTGCTGAAAGAGTGTGCATGCGTGATGGCAAATAGAAAGCTAAACCAAGCATACCTAAAAACATACCAATTGTTACGATAGGATTTAGAATCATGCTAAGTAAAGTTTGTGATGAAGCTACTACATAAGCAATAGCTGCCGTAAATAATAAACCAATACACATCCAAGAATACACTTGCTGCATAAAGATTGCTGAGCGTGAAACGCTAAGACTTTGTTGTTGTGAATTTTCCATAAATTCCTCAATGCATGGTTAATCATGCTTTATTTTATTGTTATAACCACTTAAAGTAGTCGTGCCAAGAGCCGTGAATTTCTCTTCTTTCTTCTTCAGATAAATCTTCAGTATACTTAAGAAAAGCAGCTTTTGCTTGTTTTTCACTATAGGCATGAATTTCTTCTAATTCAGGGAAAGTTGTGTATACATGCATATATCTTTTATATGCAGCACCACTATTACCCATGTTCCAGAACACTTGTGCTATATAAAGCTCACGTTCCGCAATGATTTTTTTACACGCTAAAATTTCAGCTACAGCTTGGTCAGCATAAGGGCTTGAAGGGTAAGTTGCAATAAGTCTTTCAAAGTATAATATTGCTTCTTGTGCTTCAACTGCTGTTCTATCAACAGAAGTATTTGAGTTTTTCAAAGACATACCTATTTGATAGATTACATAAGGAATAGCATCATTTCTTGGGTGTAATTCTTCAAAAGCTTTGTATGCTTGCGCAGCTTCAAGATATTTTTCTTGCATAAAAAGTGAATCACCAAGGTTTAGCTCAGCCTCAAATGAATAAGGCGAGAAAGGGAATTCAGCTTGAAGTTTAGTATAAAGCTGTTCAGCATGAACATATTGCTTTAAGCGCATTGCTTCGTTTGCAGCATCAAAAATTTCGCTTGCTGTATCTTCAGCAGGTGGAAGATAGACAGAGTCGATAAGTCCGCATGCTGTAAGGTTTGTGAATGACAAAAGAAGAAGGCCAAGACCTAAAGTTTTTTTAAGCATTTAATTGCTCCAAATAGCTTATTGCGGCAGTTGCAGCTGTTGCGCCGTCACCTACAGCAGTAGTAACTTGACGGCAGTGTTTTTCACGGATATCACCAGCAGCAAAAATACCAGGAAGGTTTGTGTGCATTTCAGCATCAGTGAGAACAAAGCCACTTTCATTCATTTCTAAATCACTATTAAGGAATTCAGAAGCAGGTTTTGTGCCCACAAAAACAAATACGCCTGCAACATTAATTGATTGCAATTCATTTGTTTCAAGGTTTTTGATAACTACTTCTTCAACTTGTGGGTTGCCCTTAATTTCTTCTAACACGCTTGGTGTAAGAATTGTGATATTTTCAGCTTTTCTAAGTTTATCTTGATAGATTTTTGCACCACGGAATTCTTTACGTCTGTGAATAATGTAAAGATGATTTACAATTCTTGAAAGATAAAGCGCTTCTTCTAAAGCTGAGTTTCCGCCGCCAATAACAGCAACGTCTAAGCCTTTATAGAAGTTACCATCACATACAGCGCAATAAGATACGCCTTTGCCTTGGTAAGCTTCTTCTGATGGGTGGCCTAAATGTCTATGCACAGCACCACTAGCAATGATAACAGTTTTTGCAAGAATAGGGCCACGCGCAGTATTGATAGTGTGTGTGCCGCCTTCTTCTTTACTAAAATCAATGCTTTCAACATTAGTTTGGATGCGTCTTGGCATGTAAGGTTGAATTTGCGCTTCTAATAAATCAGCCAATTCCCAACCTTTTATAGGACGAGGAAAACCAGGATAGTTTTCAATTTCAGCAGTTAAAAGAACTTGTCCGCCCAAAGCTGCTTTTTCTATCATGGCAATATTCATGCCGGCTCTTGCTAAATATAATGCAGCAGTAACGCCAGCAGGGCCTGTTCCGATAATGACAGAATCATAGATTTGTGGGGTGCTCATAATTAGCCTACAACCTTATTAAGCGCATCTTGTAATTGATCTTTGCCAACGCCGCCAACTAATTGCTCTTGAAGTTCACCATTTTTGAAAATCATAAGAGTTGGAATTGCACGGATAGCATATTTTGCAGGTGTTGATGTGTTTTCATCAACATTCATTTTATAAATATCAACTTTTCCTTCATATTCTTGAGAAAGTTCGTCAATAATAGGTGCAATAGCACGGCAAGGTCCACACCAAGGTGCCCAGAAATCAATAAGAACAGGTTTTTCAGCTTTAAGAACAAGTGTTTCGAAGTTTGAATCAGTAATTTGAGTAGCCATTATTTGCTCCTTATAAATAAGTTAAGTTTATTGTAACAGTTATTGAGATTTAGTTTAAGCATAAGTATAAAAAAAGTCAAGAAATGATAAAGAAAATAAAATTCTCTTTAGTCTCTAGTTTCTTAGAATCAGCAAGATTTATTAGATTTTTTATGAAAGATTAAAAAAGAAAGCCTAAATCAAATGACTTAGGCTTAGTTTATTTGCTTTATAGTATTATTTTAGTATTTTTATTTTGTTTAGGTTTAAACTTGAAATGTCAATGCCATTAATGAGGCATGCCTTTTGTGTTGGTGTCCAATCAATTAAAGCAGCCTGAACCTTTATTCGTTTTCCATATACTTCTCGTAATTCTTCAGGCGAATATTTTGGTTGTTCTTCAGAAAGAGCTTTTAAGAGGCAGTCTTCACATGGTTCAGTTCTATTTCTATAACGTTCATAGCAAAGCTTACCAAGGCTTGATTCGCCGATAAGTTTTACCATTGAATCAGTTTCATAAAGAATATTGTAGTTTTCTCTATCTATAATATAAATATAACTTTCTGAGAGATTAATCATTTCTGAAAGCAAAAATTCGTTTCTCTTTGATTGTTCGTAAAGATAATTTTTAATAAAGAAAGTAACTAAAATTCCGCATACTGTGGATAAATCAGTTGCATCTTCATTAGAAAGAGGCGGGGTTTCATATCTGCTTTCAAGGCCAAAATGTCCAATGATTTGACCGTTTTCAATCATAGGGAATACGTAAAGTGATTTTACGCCCATATCCATGATATATTCTTGCAACTCTTCATGAATAAAAGGTGATTCAGCTATATTTGAAAAAGCTTCTTTTGGAACATTCTCATAGAACTTATCCATTTTTTCTTTAGTAATGGTAAGATATTTGCCCTCATAACTAGAAAAGTCTAATGTGTATTCGTCGGCAAGGTATTCAAATGAAGGCTGATATGCATTATTTGTTTGGTTATATTCAAAGATGTAAGCACAGGAAAAACCAAAGTGATCAGAAATAAGTTTTAATGCGCTTTTTATTGAATCAGAAGATGAGGCTGACTCAAGTAACATTTTGAAAATATATTCAACTTTATTATCTTTGAATGAGCGTTTTG
>CAYJIN010000052.1:0-4028 GCA_964370245.1 uncultured Desulfovibrionaceae bacterium | reverse complement strand
TCAAGTAACATTTTGAAAATATATTCAACTTTATTATCTTTGAATGAGCGTTTTGCTTCTTGGTTGTCAATTTGTGTTCTATTACTTTTATATGAGCTATTTACTTCGCCATTATAGAATTCAAATCTACTTTTACCTTTTTCTTTCGCAGCATAGAGAGCTAAATCTGCATTTTTATAAAGAGTTGGCAAGTCTTTGCCATCTTCAGGATAAATTGCAATGCCTATACTTGCTGAAATATTAACATCAACATTATTTTCTGTAAAAGTTTTTTGGAAATCTTTACAAATTTTTGATGCTTTACTTTCTAGAAGTTCACGTGAAGGGAAGTTACTCATAAACACGAAAAATTCATCGCCACCAACGCGGCCGATGATATCATTTGAACGGAAAAGAGTTTTAAGGTGTTGCGCTAATTGTGCTAAAACAATATCGCCAAACAAGTGGCCTAAAATATCGTTTACACTTTTAAAATTATCAACATCAACAATCATGAGAGCAAAAGAATTATCAGGGTCACGGTTTGTAGTAAGCGCTTGATCGATAAGTGCTTCAGTGGCTGCTTTGTTGTAAAGCCCTGTTAAATGATCACGTTCTGCTTTTGCTTTTAGTTGGCCTATTTGAATGCGTTGTGCTGTAACATCATTCAACTTACCAATTACACGAACAGGAATATTGTTGATATTTTTTTCAATTTTATAAAAAACATTATACGAATATTCAGTGCCATCAGGGGCAGTTATAACAGTTTCTGATGGAATAATATCTTCAGTATTATCAACTTGAAGTGTGTCAATAAAGTTTTGTTCAATAAGCCCGCTTTCGATTAAGCTTTCAGGGAAATCAAGTGTGAGTTCATTTACTTGAAATTTCTCGGCAAAGTGCTTAGAGAAGCGAATTTCTTTGGTTGCAACAGTATATTCAAAGAAAGAGTCATCAGTAAGGGTATCAATGAGCTGATTGAAGCGTTTTTCTTTTTCAAGACCTTCAAAAAGTTTAATTTGTGATGTAATATCAACAAGAAGAATAAAGAGAGAAGCCTCTTCAGTTGCTGTTGCAGGAAAGTAATAACCACTTAAATGTATACTTTTATAGCCTTGAGTTTTGTTTATAATGCGTGCAACAATATTGAAAATTTTTGTTGGTGCTGTGTCGATTTGATGTTGCAAGGAAAAGAGCGCTGTGCGCATATCATCTTCATGAAGAGTTGCAAGACCACAGTTTTTGAATAAATCCCAAATTTCTTCTTTTGAATAGCCAACTAATTTATAGTAGGCTTCATTTGCTTCTAATATTGTAAAATTCTCGTTATAAGAAGCAACGATAGCCGCGGCAGGAATGTGATCATTCACAAGGCGCGGGTTTGAGAGTGGTTTTATAAAATTATCATGAACAGTCATGTAATAATCCTTATTCTAAAACGTTAATCTAAGTCTCTATCTAAATAAAATAACAATTGCTTAGAGCATGTCAACTTAAGAAAATATGACTTTAAAGCTTTAAAAAATTAGCAAAAAATAATTAGTATGTCAAGACAATATATTATATTTAGTATAGAGTTTTTCTAGAAAGTGTCCTTTCTTTTACATAATTGCAGAAATAAGTAAAGAAAAAGTTGAAAATCAATAAAATCAAATAGATGAGGTGAAAGATTTTTATTTACACATAAAATTAAACATGCTAGTTTGCAAAGTAGAAAAAAACAAAGTAATCCTTTAAAAATTAAAAATATGAAAAATAATACAATTGAAATTTTAGCACCTGCCGGCGATATGCATTCTTTTCTTGCCGCAATGGCTGCCGGTGCAGATGCTGTGTATGTAGGCTTGAAACACTTTTCAGCAAGAGCTAATGCCGATAACTTTTCCACTTCCGAACTTGCAAAAATGAACGAACTTGCAATGCAAGAAAATCGTAAAATATTTATAGCTTTCAACTCTTTATTAAAACCAAATGATGTTCATGCAGCAGCAAGGCTTGTTGCGCGCTTAGAGCGTGATGTAAAACCGCATGCGCTTATCGTGCAAGATATTGGCATGATTGAACTTGCAAGACAAGCTGGTTTTACTGGTGAAATGCACCTTTCAACTCTTGCAAATATCACACATTCTCAAGGTTTAGAAGTTGCAAGACGCATGGGCGCAAGCCGTGTAATTTTGCCACGTGAAATTACTATTGATGAAATTCGTGATATTTCTAAAAAATGTCCTGAAGATATTGATTTAGAATTATTCGTTCACGGTGCTTTATGCTTCTGTGTTTCTGGACGTTGTTACTGGTCTAGCTACATGGGCGGGAAAAGTGGTCTTCGTGGGCGTTGCGTGCAACCGTGCAGACGTGTGTATACTCAAGGTAAGCGTAAAGGCAGATATTTCTCTAGCTTAGATTTATCATTAGATGTGCTTACACAAACTCTTTTAGATGTGCCAAACCTTCGTTCATGGAAGATTGAAGGCAGAAAAAAGGGTAGTCATTATGTGTATCATGCTGTAACTGCGTATAAAATGTTACGCGATCACGGCAGTGATCCACGTGTGAAAAAAGATATTGCCGAGCTTTTAGATATGGCTTTAGGTAGACCACGCACACATGGCGGATTTTTACCACAAAAAGATACAAAAATCACTTCTGTGAACGAGCAAACCTCTTCTGGTATGCTTGTAGGGCATGTGCAATATCCTGTGCCTGAAAAGAAACAAAAAGAACAACCATTACCATACATCAAACCTAGAATTGAGCTAAAACCGCAAGATTATTTACGTGTTGGTTATGAAGATGAAGCATGGCACACAACTTTGTCAGTAACACGCAATGTTCCAAAAGCTGGAACGCATCCTTTACGTGTTTCTTTCAAGCGTTTACCAAAACCAGGCACACCTGTTTTTCTTATTGATAGAAAAGAAGCGGAATTACAAGCAATGCTTTCGCAATGGCAATCAAAGCTTGCGAAATGTCGTGGGCTTGGTGAAAAAGGTTCGCAAAGTGTGGAAGTTGGGCTTATGTTGCCGCCAATTACACGCCAGAAAAAGCAATTAAATATTCATCTTCGTGCAACTATGCCACAAGGTAAAGAAACTCGTCTTGCACGTTCATCAGTAATGGGAATGTGGCTCAGTAATGGTACTTTACGTGGAATTTCAAAAACTGTTGTTTCACGTATTTCATGGTGGCTTCCGCCTGTTATTTGGCAAAATGAAGAAGAGCAATATAAGCGTCTTATTCAAGAAGCAATCCGCAAAGGTGCATATATGTTCGTGTTGAATGCGCCATGGCAAGTTGATTTCTTTGAGGGACAAAGAGTTAAATTAGTTGCAGGGCCATTCTGTAATATTACAAATGGTGCAAGTATTTTAATGCTTGAAGAATTAGGTTTTGAATCTGCCATCGTAAGCCCTGAGCTTAATGGCGATGACTTCCTTTCTTTACCAAAACAATCAGTGCTTCCGCTTGGTGTTGTTATTGCTGGTTGCTGGCCTATGGGCTTAGCAAGACATGGACTTAGTGGATTAAAAGCAAATGAAGCTTTCCAAAGCCCTATGCGTGAACAATTCTGGGCAAGGCATTATGGGCAAAACTTATGGATATATCCTAACTGGTTATTAGATTTAACAGATCATGCGCCAGAACTTGAAAATGCTGGTTATTCTTATCTTGTTCGTATGGATGAAGCATATCCGCACGATTTACCACAGGCAAGAAGAACAACTGAATTCAACTGGACTAATCCATTACTATAATTGATTGATTTCTTAATAAATACTCTAAGGCAAGCAGAAATGTTTGCCTTTTTTTGTGTCTTTTATTGAAAGGGCTTGTAGTTCTCTTGTCTAACTAAGTGAATGTATAAATATAGCTAAAATTTGAGCTGTAAATGGATGAATCTCTTGGCATGCGACTTGGGCGAATTGGCAAAAAAGCAAAGAGAAAATAAATATAAAATTGAAGAGGAATAAAAAAAGACAGAGATAGGAGGAGGGAAGTAAAAATCAAAAATCAAAAATCAAAAATCAAAAATCAAAAATCAAAAA
>CAYJIN010000051.1:0-15425 GCA_964370245.1 uncultured Desulfovibrionaceae bacterium | reverse complement strand
TTGTAAAATGCGTGCTCCATCACTTCTTGGTGAAAGTATTTTGCTTGGTGAAAGAGATGTAAAAGCTTCGATGGAGCTTACGCAAGATAGTGTGCTTTATTCTTTTTCACGTGAATGGGTAAAAGAAAGCCTTATGAAAAAATATCCTGATGCAGCAATGGTTTTTATTCAAAGCTTATCTTCAAAAGCTTTGTTTTTTATTCAGCAAAGGGTTGTTTTACAATCGCAAAATTTGGAAGAACTCATTTGCAAAGTTTTGAAATTACACTTAAGAGAAAAAGAAGGTGTGTTCATTGCAAAAACAGAGCTAAATCAACAAGAACTAGCAAATTTTTTAGGGGTGCATAGAGTTTCACTGAATAAAGTATTAAAAAGGCTTGAAAAAAATAATATTCTCTCTTCTTACCATAAAAACGAAATAAAAATTTTAGATATTGAACAATTTGAACGCATTATAGAAAATGCAGAATAAATATTGAAATAAAACTTAAGGAATCATTATGAACGCAGAAAATAAGCAAGTTTTACCAGAAATAAAATGTTTTTACGAAGAAAAAAAGATTTATATCAATTGTGAATTCATTGAATCTGTAGTAAATGCAATCTTTGAATATAAAGGAAGAAGAGAATTGCATGCTTTTTTAGAATTTATGCAAACAACACTTTTGCAATTGGAAGATGCTTATGATGAAGCTCTTGAAGCTATTGAAAATAAACATGATATTTCAAAGCCAGAAGCAAAAGAAGTTGTTGTAAAAGAAACAGAAATTTCTTGTGAAATTACAATATTTCTCAGTAAACTATACAATGAACTAGGGCTTGCTTTATTATTTGGAAACGAAGCAGCTAAATCAATAGAATGTTTAAATAAATCAATAGAATATAATCCTTCAAACTTGAGCGCTTATTATAATATTGCTGAAGTGTATTTTGCTACACGTGAATTTGAAAAAGCTATTGAATATTGTGATATTATTACAGAAAAAGATGCAAAGCATGTGGGTGCAATTTATTTCAAAGGTTTAGTACTTTCTTCAAGTGGCAAACCCGAAGAAGCAATGGTGCAATTTGAGAAAACACTTGAGCTAGATCCTGAATCACGCGGGGCAAATTATTGGCTAGCTGAATGCTTGCTTCATGCAAATGAATATGAAAAAGCTCGTCTTTATTTTAAAAAATCTTATGAACTTTCTGAGAAGAAACATAAAGAAAGTGCTCGTGGTTATGCGATTTGCGAACTTGTTGCGGGTGATGCACATAAATCAATTGAACTTTGTGACGAGCTTCTTTTACAAGATCCAGCAAATGAAATGATGGTAATGCAAATTAAAGGTGATGCCCTTATCAGCATTGACAAAGTGGAAGAGGGGGCAGCTTTACACGCACACTTAGCAACTATTGAATTAGACGCGCGTGATTTTGTTTCAAACCGTGCTCTTCAAATTGCAAAAGATCATGATAGAGAAAAAGCAAGACGTTATGCAGCCGTTGTTGTTTCAATACTTCCAGATATGGTTGAAAGTTTTGAATTTCTTGCTAAACCTTTAATTGAAGAAATGCCAGGTAAATAATAATGAATGAAGGCATGAAGCTCTATTACGACTATACAATTTCGCCTTTAGGGGAATTATATTATCAAACTGTTTTTACACAACTTAAAGACATTGCAAGTAAAAAGATTTTAGATTTTGGAAGTGGTTTTGGCTTCATTTCAAATTTTCTTGCTAAAAAAAATGATGTTATTGCACTAGAAATTGACGCAAGCATGCTTGAAGAAGCAAAAAAAGAAGAGAGATATACACAAATCCACTCAGATTTATCTTATGTAAAAACAATAAAAAGTGAATCTTTTGATTTTATAACTTGTCATTTAGTGTTTGAATTTGTTGAAAATCCTCAAGAAATCCTTAATGAACTTCTGAGAGTTTTAAAAAAAGAGGGCACGCTTTCAATTATACGCCATAACAGGGCAGGGCGCGTCATTCAAGCTTTAGTGCAAGAAAATAATTTTGAAGAAACAACAAAGCTTTTAGAGGGGAACCCCTCTTACTCATCCGCTTTTGGTAATATAAATTATTATGAAAATGAAACGCTACTAAATTGGGCAGAAAATAAAGTTAAGATTGAACAAATTTTTGGCATTCGTGCGCTTGCAAGCTTACATAGTGCTGAAATGCAAGCACAAGAAAATTGGCTTGAGAAAGTTTTTCCTATTGAATTGGCTTTATTAGCAGAAAAACGCTATATAGATATTGCTTATTTCAACCACTTAATGATAAAGAAAATCTAAAATTATTCTGATTTCTCAAAGATAACAGGCAAACTGTTTTCTACTGTTTTGTTTTATTTTTTAATTGTATATTATTTGTTTGGTGTAAAACGTATTGTTTTATATTATAAGGTGTTAGATGTAGAGAAGGTTTGATTTTAGCATGATTAAAATCTCCTAAGATCTATAAATTTCTATATAAAATAATATTTTTCAGAAAGAATGCTTGATTTATTTTTAGAAAAATTCTATGCTTTATTAAGGTTATCTAAAGTTATCAAAACAGTATTAGAGGTTAATTATGACATGCTCTCTTGAATTTATTGAATTTGTTTGCGAACAAATTGAAAATGTGTTTGGTGGTTTAGGTGCGATCCATTATGAAAAAATGATGGACGACTACATGCTCTATCTCAATGATAGACCTGTATTTTTAGTTTGTGGTGAAAAGGTTTTTGTTAAAAAAGTTGAAGGTATTCCTCAAATTGAAGAGAAATTGGCTGATGCGCCTCTTGCAATTCCATACAATGGAGCACAAGAACACTATCTTTTAGATATTAACAATCACAGCCTTTCTGTTGAAGTTGCTGAAATGCTTGCAAGTCTTCTTCCTGCTTCTGAACATAAACGCGAGTTTGCAGAAGCAATGCAATAGCCTTTCTGAAGCATTATAAAAATATAATGCTGAATTGTTTTTTTAGTGTTTAGTTTTTTATGTAGACCTTTACTATTTTTGTAGAGGTCTTTTTTTATCAAATATTTCATGATAATTTAATTCGTTATAAATTACTATGCCATGCTCTTTAAAAAGTTTTGCTGTTAAACCCTCACCATCAATAAGTGTTTTTGTAAAAGAGCCATCATAAATTTTGCCACAACCACAAGAAGGGCTATTAGCTTTTAGAATTGCTATTTTTGCATTATGTTTAAGCGCAATTTCAAGTGCTTTTTTTGCTCCATTCTCAAAGGCTATAGTGCAATCTTCATTGTTTTTATTGAGAACTTTATACCCATTGCAAGCATCTTCTGCTAAAACAATTTCGCAGGGTAAGCGTGGTGTATCTAAGCCTCCTAACACTTCAGGGCAGAGGGCTATTGCTTGAGAGTTTGCGTGTAAATTTTTAAGGTCGGGTATGAGATTTGAACTGCCATCATAGCGACAATTTTTACCAATAAGGCATGCACTTATAATTATCATAAATCTAAAGTTTCTCTTTTCTTTTTTTGCAAAAGTTTTTTTATGCTTTCTCGTCGGTATCTTCGCTATCTTCTATCTTGTAAGCCTTGAAAAGACCTTTTGTGCTTCTTTTTGATTGATACATTATAGAATCAGCGAGTTGCATCGTTTCACGTAAATTTTCAGAATCTTTTGGATAGAAAACGTAACCACCTGAAATGCTCACAGGGTATTCTTCATTGTCAGGATTTAATATATAAGTTTTGTTGAATTGACTATGTAATTCATTAATTTTTTCTTCAAGTTCTTCATAAGTATCTGCACCGTAAAGAAGAATTACAAATTCATCGCCACTAAGGCGGGCTGCAATTTTGCTTCTATAGCTAAAATCTTTTAACACTTTAGCAGCAGCTACAATAAAGTCGTCACCATAGGCATGACCCCATGAATCGTTCACAAATTTCAGATTATCTAAATCCATCATCAACAATACAGCTTTTTTAATTGCGCTCGAGTTTTGCGAAAGATCATTTAAATTTTCTAAGAAAGCTCGACGGTTATAGATAGTTGTGAGATAGTCGATGTCTCTTTCAAATTTAATGTTTTGCTTTTCATTTAGCTCTTGAGTAATGTCAATAATAATTCCCCAATCACTTGCTTTTTCGCTATAAAGTTTGATTTTTAGATATTTAATTGTGCCACTATTAATATAGATAAAAACATCTTTTTCTTTTGGATAAGGTTGACGAAGAGTTTGCCTAATAATTTCTAAGAACTTTTTAGGTTGAGAAAGATTTTTTCTGTTTTTTTCATCTGGCAAGTTTATGATATCGCACATTTTACTTGTTACACGAATAACACCTGCTCTTCGTTCATAAATTGCAATAGGAAGATTTACATATTCAAAAATAGTTGAAAATTTGTGTGAGGTTTCTATAATGCGCTGCACCATATAGTTTGCGCTTGTGCTAAGGCTTTGAAATTCTGGCAGAGTATTGATTGCAACTTGATGGTCTAGATCTCCGTCACTAATTTTTTCCATGCTGTCACGCAATTCAATCAAACCACTTAAAATATGCCTATCAAGGAATACATAAATGGTATAAATGATTAAAGCTGCAAGGATAATACCCGTTACAATGACATATATGAACTGTTCTACAGCAATGCTATAGATGTTTTTATCTGCCTTATTTACGCCAATTATATATTCACCATATTCTCTAAAAACACTTTTTCCGCTAATTTCATTAATTTTAGTATCTACAAGATTTTCAAGAATTGTATCAGTATTGAAGTTAGATTTTGCAATACTTGCTAGATGGTTACCAACAAGTTCTTGATCTGTTGAAACAACAATATTTCCTGTTTCTGCTTCAATAATATATACGGTTGAGCCAAATGCAGGCACAAGGTGATCAAAAACAAAAATAAGTTCAGTTTCACGCATTGCTTCCATGAGGCGAAAAGGCCTAATACCAATTTGTACAATATATTCTTTATCAATACTCCATGTAGCAATGTATTGCATTTCTAGATTTTGCCCTGAATTAACCATAACATCTTGAATAAGTGTTAGATTTTTGTCTTTGAGCATAGGAAGAAAGAAAGCAATTTGATCGCCTGAGTAGAGCGTAAAGCCATAAAAATCAGGTAAAGTTCCTGAAACTATAGTGCCTTCATCATCAAAAATATGAATTTGGTCTATTTGCATAACATCAGCTACTTCGATAAGCTTTTCATGATCATCAAGCAGTGAAGGTTTTTCGTGCAAAAGATAGGCAAGTGTTTCTGTGCGAATAAGAAATTCATCTTGAAGTTGGCTGTTTATAAGAGCAACATTATCTTTATTCTCTGTGAATACTTCAAGAAGTTCATTTATTTGTAAATTTGAGTTTTCTTCAAAACTGCTTTCTGCGGATTTAAAGAGTAAAAGACCACTAATACACACTAGCGCAATAGCACTTAATAAAATAACACTAATAATTCTAATAATAATATATTTTTTCATGTGTAGTTGTGTTAAGTTTGCAGAATAAAGCAAATAAAGTAATAAAAACACATTGTTATAAATTACTTTTATAAAACCATGTAAAGGTTTTATTATTCTTCAAATATATAATTATTATTTTCGCAAAGTCAAGTAAAATCGTATAAAAATAATAGTAAGCATAAGAAATAAGATTGAATTTAAAATATAATAAAAATAAATAGATAGTATGAGTTTTGACGAAGTAAATATCGTAGTATGAAAAGTAAATTGACAATATAAATAATTGCTATTATTATATCTATAATATAGCAAATGCTTTAGCCTATGGATTAGATTTTATTATGCTTTTAAGTGTATGATGATTTTTTATTGACGATTGTTGATTATTTATTTCAAAGATAAATCTAGAATAGGAGAACAAAACCATGAGAATTAAATTTTTTCTTTTAATTGCTTTGCTTTTTACGCTTACAGCTTGTGCACAAAAAACTTATACGAATATCGACACTGCTAAGAATAGTTCAACAAGCTATAATCAAGATTATAATTATTGCCAATCTGTTGCGGAATCAGAAGCTGTTGTTTTTCGAGCTCCTACAGCGGAAGAGTGTGAAACTTGCTCTGGGCTAGATGCAAGTTTGGCTAACCTTGGAAGAGAACGTGCTATAACTGATAAAAAACTCTATAATGCAGTTTTTCAAAAATGCATGCTAGAACGTGGTTGGCGTGAAGAAAATTAATAAGATAAACTCATTAACTAATTAAATTCAAATAATTATACTATGGCAGGGCTAAGCGTTTTGTTTGGCTCTTTTTTTATCATCAATGAGTAGAATAAATACCGTGCACAGAATGAGAATTGCGCCAAACCAGCCTAAATATGTAAAGTTTTCACCGTATATATAATAGGCTGCAATAGTTGCGACAACAGGTTCTAAATTTGCAATAATAGCTGTTTTTGTTGGATGGAGGCGTTTTATCGCTTCACAATATGCCCAATACGCAAGATAGGTGCTAAGAAAAGCAATTCCTAAAAGCGCAAGCCATGTATTTAAGGTAAGATTTAAATTTAAATCAATAAAAGGAAATAGGCACAAAGCAGCAACAAGTGAGCCATAACCGTATAAAGTGAAAGGGCTATAAGTTTTCAAATATTTTTTTGTTACAACATAATGTGTGGCATAAAGAAAACCTGAAAGAAGCCCAAAAAGAATGCCTAAAATAGGAAGTGAGCTATGTAGCGATAGATTACTTTCAGCTACAACAGGGGCAAGAGCACTATCAACTTCTGGTGTGCTTGAAAAGCTAATACAGCCTACGCCAATAAGAGCAATAAAAATTGCAAAAGCAGTTACTTTTGTAAATGCTAAGCCAAAAAATATTCGAGAGAAAAAGGCAACCCAAGCTGGCGCTGTGTAAAGCAAAACTGAAGCTAATGCAACGCCGCCTTCATTTATTGCATATTGATAGGCTGCAAAAAACGAAGCAATAGAAAACAAGCCAAAAAAAGTGAAACCAATAGCATCACTCGTCGAATGGAGCTTGATATCCTTTATACAATACGCATGCACGAGCATAAACATGCCACCCAAAAAAGCACGCCAAAAAGCAACATCTAAGGGTGCTAATTCAGAAGCCATGGCAATCCTGCCTAGAATTCCTAAAAATCCCCAGCAAAGTGCTGCAATAAAAATAAAAATATATCCTAAATACATGCTGACTGCCTTAAATAAGAATAAACATACTAAAAAAAGATGATGAATGTTATCAGAATGATAATTCTGTGTCAAACAGTAATTTAGTAATAAAAGAGAAATTAAGAAGTAATCAAAGATAGTTATATAGCTTTATAAATAGAGCTTAGGAGAATAATAATTTTTTATAAAATTAATTTGACTTATAAGAAAAACAAATCAATACAAATGATTATCTTGTTTTTAGAAATATTATATCTTTTAAATTCTTGACTTTTATTAAAAGTGAACTTATATTAATTGCAGTTTTTATTATGGAGTTCACATGTCTAAAAAGTTTTTTAATTCATATCAATTTAGGATTTTCTTTTTCTTATTCGCTTTTCTAAGTGCATCTTTTATTGCGATTGGCTTTATTGGTGTAAGTTTGATGGCAGAAGTTTCTGAAAAAGAAAGAGGCAATTATTTAACATCCTTTACTAAAGTTTTAGACGCAGAGATCCCAAGCGGTGGTTATACAGAAATTCTTGAAGAGCTTGGGCTTGAAAATGCAACTCGTGAAGAACAAATTAAGGGCTTAGAAGAATATCTTAGTCCTATTACTGACTATGTAAGCACGCTTGCACCTGGTCTTGGCGTTGGTTTCTACAGCAAAGAGCTAGACGCAATTCTCACTTATGGCCCATCTTCATCATATTCACATCTAGTTGGTGTTAGCATTAATGTTGATCACCCTGGTAGAGATGTTATGGAAACAAACACTCTTATTGTTAATAAGGGTGCTATGGTTCGTGGTGAAATTTTAAACGCAATGCTTCCTATTGATCGAAATGGTGAAGCTATTGGTTATATTTGGGCAAACCAATTAGCAAAAAAACTTGATGAAGAATTTGCTGATACTGTGCAACAAATTGGTGTTTTATTAGGATTATCATTTATTGGTATATCCTTCTTGCTTGCGCTTTTAGCAGGCTTCTATTTTAAAGATATTTCTAAGCTTGTGGGCGGTGTTGAAAATATTCGTAAAGGTGTTACAAACCGTGTTCCTGCAATTGGTGGCAAGCTTGGTGAAGTAAGTCAAAGTATTAATTCAATGACAGAGCAAATTGCAAAGGCAAACACTGAATCAGCACGTGCTATTCTTACCTTGCAAGGAATTCTTGATAATATTGATGTTGGTATTTTTATTTGTGATACTAAGAAAAATGAAATTGTTTATGCAAATAAATTTACTCAAACAAATCTTGGTCTTCAAGGTATTTTAGGGCAAACATTTGCGCAAACTTTCTATAATGTAAACGATTTTTCACTTTCACCGTGTTTTGATGAGAATAATATTCCAAACTTCGATATTCACCGTAGAGAATTTTTTATTGAAGCAATTCAACGAAATGTTCATATCACAGAACGTTTAATTACTTGGCATGATGGCAGATTGCTTTTAATGCTTGTTGTATCACACACTAATTCTTAATACGAGTTTCCTATGGTATATTTCGAAGCACATAAAAAAGTAATAAAAGGAATAGCTTATTCCATAATAGCTTTTTCTCTAAGCTTTGCTTTTTGTATAAATAATTTGCAAAATGCTTATGCAAACGATGTTGAACGTACAAGCCGTAACGATAGACAACTTTTGCAAGAAGAGAAAGAACTTTTGCGTGGGCGCACATTTACAGTTGCCTATAATAAAGACCATAAGCCATTCCAATATACTGATGAAGACGGGCAAGCAATGGGCACGGTTATTTCTATGTTAGATAACCTTGCAGAATATTACGGCTTCTATGTTGATTATGTTCCTTACACTGCAAAAGAAGCAGAGCTAGGAAAATATGATATTGTTGCTGCTACAGTTGCAAGATTGCTCGATTTGGAAAAAAATTATAGCCCTACTATTGAATTTCATGAAGAAAGACTTATGTTGATTTTCAAAAAAGACTATTCTCTTCAAGAAATTAGAACAAAAAAACATCAAATTGCTCTTGTTGATTACGCTATTGAAGTTGAGCAATTAGAACAAGAATTCCCTGAAGCAAAGTTCCGTTACTATCAAACATCAAATGAACTTTTACATGATTATGATAATAATGAAATTTCAGCAGCTTTATTTTCACGCACCTTGCTTGATGCATCTATGCTTGGAAAAATGGCTTTTATTCGAGAATATTATAATAAAGATAATACAATAAGGGCTTCAAATGTAATTGTGCCACAGAAATTGTATATTTCAAAATCAATCGCAAAGCAATTCTTACCAATCTTTAATGCAATGCTTTTAGAGATTGACTATGTAAGCTCTCTTTTATACGATGCTGAAGCGCATTTAGAAGAATTGCCATTTTCTGCACCAACGTATTACGCTACTGATATTATTATTCTTGTTATTATAGCTGTTTGTGTTCTTATTCTTGTCTTCTATCTAGTAAAAATATTTAGAAAAAGAAGTTCAGCGAATCGAGCACATCAGGTGCATTACACAAAATCAGCCTTGCAACCTTTCAATGTGTTCTCAAATGAAGTTGAAAAGAAATTGCATATTATCAAACCTGGTAAATATGAACTGATTGGGATTGATATTGATTTATTCAAGCTTATCACAGCGTATTATGGGCATGAAATTGCTGAAACGCTTATTGATAAAATGTCAACCTCTCTTATTAAGGCCTTTGCTAATGATGATGCCTTGATTACTCGCTATAATACTGATTATTTCTTGATTTTCAAACAAATCAATGATGAAGGAATAAGTATTCAGACTTTTGTTGAAGAAATTCTTACTCCAAGGTTTAAAGAAATCACTGGTCAGCATTATGCTGTAAGTTTTTCTGTAGGAACTTATATTGTGAAAGACACGAATGTAAGTCTTTCTGATATGATTACTTTCAGTGAACTTGCACGTAGGCAGGGTAAAAGTATTCATACAAGCACTTTTTATACATTTGATGATGTTATGAGTAAACAATATCATGATAAACTCAATATTACTTATCGCATGACATCAGCTCTTGAAAATAAAGAATTCTTTGTTGAATTTCAACCAAAAATCGATTTGATAAAACTAAAAGTTACTGGTGCTGAAGCCCTTGTGCGTTGGCAACCAAAAAATGAAGCGAAAATTTATCCAATTGATTTTATTCCTGTTTTTGAAAAAAATGGCTTTATTCCAAATCTTGATGTCTATGTTTTTGAAGAAGTTTGTAAATTTATTCAAAAAAATAGAAAACTGTCGAGTGGAATTAAAATCGCTTGTAATTTATCACCAGTGACAATTGCAAAAGATACCATTGTCGAAGAACTTCTTCAAATTGCAAGAAAATATACTGTTGATCCATCAAAAATTGAACTTGAAATAGTTGAAAGTGTTATTGATGATATGCCTTTACCTGATTTAGTTTCAAGAATCAATTTATTGAAGCAACATGGCTTTTCAATTGCATTAGATGACTTTGGCGCGGGAGCTTCTTCACTCAATAGATTTGGTCTTTTACCAATCGATGTGGTAAAATTTGATAAGAAATTTATTGATAACATCGAGAATGAAAGAATGGCGCATACAGTAAAGCATTTTATTGCAAATAGTAAAGAATTAAAACTTATAACTGTTGCTGAAGGTGTTGAAACTAAAGAACAATTAAACTGGTTGAAAGAAGCGCAATGTGATATTGTTCAAGGTTATTTACTTGCTAAACCACAGCCAAAAGAAGAATTTATTGAAACATTAAAGGCAGATTTCCTTTATCTTCAATAGACTGAATAAATAACTAAACTATAAATCAAAAGGCACAGGAAAAATCTTGTGCCTTTTTTTATGGGATATATTATTACTGTTTTTATCAATTATTAGAAGGATTTTTATACTTAGTAAGAAGATGTTTTGGAATATGGCAGTAATCGTTTGGAAAATGTTCGAGCCTGTCTTGATGCTCATCAGCGCTTTTAAGATAATTTGTAAGCGGAAGAATTTCAAAATAAAGCTTATCTTTATCTTTACGCATACTTATATGTTTTTGAGCTATTTTAAGATGTTCTTTATCTGTGCTGTAAATACCTGTGCGATATTTAGGGCCAACATCTTCTCCTTGCTTGTTAAAGCTGTAAGGATCAATAATTTCAAAGAGATAGTCTATAAGCTGTGTAAGGGAAACAAGGTCTGGGTTGAAAGTTGTTTTAACACATTCAACATAGCCATCATAAGATGAAAAAAGTGTATCTGTTGAACCGTTTGCTCTGCCTGCTTCGGTTTTGATAACGCCATTTAATGTTCTAATAAAGGCTTGCACACCCCAAAGACAACCACCAGCTAAGTAAATTGTTTGATTATTCATTTTTACAAATTCTCAAGTTCTAATCTATATTTTCTGCTGTATAGAGAAGTATGTGTTTTACAATTAGTCCTTATCTTAAAATACAAACTAACTTGCAAGCTTTTTTAAAGTAAAATATTCATCCATTGTTAGGAAAGAATCTTTATGACAAAAACGCACAGAACCTCTTCCTTCTTTTTTCACACGATACATTGCAGTATCAGCAAGAAGTGAAATTTTCTTAGCAGTGCGCGCGTCGTCAGGATAGTGTGCAACACCAATGCTACAACCACAAGCCATTTCATGGCCTTCATACAAATGCTTTTTGCGGAAAATTGCAAACAGTTCGTTGATTGTTGCTTTTATAGATTCATTAGCTCCATCATCTTTTAGAAGAACAACGAATTCATCTCCGCCTTGTCTATAAATTTTTGTTTTTTCAGAAGCAAATATTTTAAGATCTTCAGCAAATGCTTGCAATAATGCATCGCCTGCTTCGTGGCCTAGGGTGTCATTAATATTTTTAAAGCCATCTAAGTCACAGAAAAGCAGATACCATTTATCACCAAATCTTGAACTATCTTCGGTAAAAAGCTGAATATCTTCATGCAAGCTTCTTCTATTTGATAAGCCTGTAAGATAATCGTATTGCGCTAATTTTTCAATAACCATTTGGTTTCTTTTGCTTTCAGTGATATCAATACTTGCTACTAAGTGTGCAATTCTGCCGTCAGTCCAAGGAAATGATGAACTAAGCACTCTAAACCATGATTTATCAAAAGGGCGTTCATAGTCCCATTGATATGTCTTATTTAGGTTGCCATTTTCATCAAGAAGTTTTGGTTCTGGGCAAAATTCACACGGTTCTGATTTATCGTCAAAAATTGCTTGCCAGCACTTTTTACCCATCATTTTTTCAACGCCACCATAAGGAGCAGCCATTGATTTATTAGCGTATAAAATATCGTGTGTATAATAATCGTTCACATATATATCAATGCCAATATGGTCAAGCACGTTTCCTAGGGCAGCCTCAGTATTTGCAATGCCTTTTTGAAACATTTCAAGCTTAATATTGTTTGCAAGTAGATTTAGAAGTGAACATGCTTTATTTATTTCAACTTTTGCGTGCCTTACCTTTTTTCGGCGATCACCAAGCCCAACAAAGGCAGTAAGTTCATAATTTTGATTTAAAATCGGTATAAAAACGAGAATATTTACACCAAAAAGATCTGCAAGTTTTTGTTCAAATTCGTTTTTTTGAGCTTCGCCTGTGCATACAACAACTTTTTTTGAACATAATTCACTATAAAATTTAAGCCCTAGAGCATTTTTAAGATTAATAGCTTGAGCAAGTGGATTATAGTTTATAACTTCATAATATTCTTTGCGTGAAAATTCGCCAGCATGGTCAGATTCATATATAAAGGCATGAGATATATCAAAAAAACGGCACACATCTTCAAGAAAATGATATTTTGATATGTCTTCATTTAATATACTTAGTTTTTCAATCATCTCTTGAAAAAAAACTTCTAAGCTACAGCTCATTCACCTTCTCCAAAACTCAATCCATTTAAAGTGTTATTCGTGTAAAAAAAAACAGTAAAAAACAAGAATTATTTATTGTGCTTAGTTGTTGTTTTCATCTATAAATTCAATTGGTTGCGGCTTACTGTAGAGGAAGCCTTGTGAATAATCAACACCATATTCTTCTAAAACTGCTTGAATTTCTTCATTTTCAACAAATTCAGCAATTGTTTTTGCTTCAATAAGCTCTGCCATAAAGCAGATTGAACGAAGAATAATAACGTTTTTATTTGAAGTGGCAACATCTTTAATAATTGTACCATCAATTTTAATAAATTTTGGTGAAAGTGAGATAATAGTTGTATATGTTGCATAACCTGAACCAAAATCGTCAACTGAAATACTGCAACCGAAACTACGAACTTTTTCAACAAAATCAAATAATAGTGCATCTTGATAGTTTTCAGTTTCAACAAATTCAATAACTACTCTTTCAGGGTTAGGATAGGTTTCAAGCAGTCTGAAAAACCATCTTCTAAATGCATCATTAGAAATATCATATGCTGAAATATTAATTGAAAGAGTTTCAGGGCGATCAATAAATTCGTTTAAAGCACGCTTAATCATAGCAATGCTTAAACGATTGTAAATTTTATATTTTTTTGAAATATCTAAGAAATAGTTTGGTGTGTATATGTTGCCATGTGCATCCATAAGGCGCATAAGAGCTTCATATTTTTCAATTTTACCCGTTTTATTGTTACGTATTCCATGATAGTAAGGAATGACACGATCTTCTTTCATAGCAAAGTTGATTAAATCAAGAACTTTCGCATCTATTTTAATTGAGCTTACAATGTCAAGTTCGTCAGGAGTTAGGATAAAGTTGTCATGTGAATCTTTTGCATTGAGAAGAGCGTGAAGCGCGCGCTCAATAAGGCGATCTTCTTGTAAAACAACCGCAAAACGTGAAACAGCACTCACTTCAACATTTGAAGAAGCAGCTGATTCAAACTGAGTGTAAAATTGTTTCATAACCTCAAGAAAAACTTCTTTTGGAACATTATCACTAGCAACTAAAACAAAGTTGCTGTAGTTATAACTATAAAGGAAAATTCTATCAGCAAGATCCATATATGCAAGCGCTTGTTGAACATTGTGTAAAACGTCCTTACATCCAGCATAGTATACTTCTTCACCGTAAGCTGCTATCGAAAGATCTGCATTAACAACTTGCGTCATACAGAGCTTATTAAACTTTAAAATTTTTAAATCGTGGTGATATTTTGCCGTATTAGGCACACCAAAATTTAAATCAATATAAGCTTCACTTGTTATCATAGCTAAATCTCCCGATGGGTAGCAATAAATAATTTTTAGTAACAAAAATTCCTATTAGTATCTTTGCGTTGAAATTATAATAACCATTATTTTATAAAATGCTAGTGAAAAGAAATGTTTTTTTAATTTTTTTTAAAATTTATGATTTTTCTTTCTCTAAATGTGAGATTTATTAGCTATTGTACTAATAGAGTGTTATAATGCGAGGTTTATAAAAAATTCTCTTCATATTCGCTAATAGGCATTGGTTTTGCAAAATAATAGCCTTGCACAGCATTGCAGTGCATTGCTTTAAGAATAGTAACCTGTTCGATAGTTTCAACGCCTTCTGCAAGTGTACACATATTTAAGCTGTGGGCTAAACGAATAACACCACCTATAACTTTATTTGAACGCTCGATATCTGTGCTATCGCCCATAAAACTTTTATCAAGTTTTAGTGTATCTGCTTTAAGATTTTTTATTAAGCCTAGTGATGAATAGCCAGCGCCAAAGTCGTCAATAGAAATTTTAAATCCCTGTTCATGCAACCCACTGAAAAGTTTTTCAAAATTTTCTTCATTTCCTAACATTGCAGATTCAGTGAGTTCGATATCAATATATTTATGTGGAATGTTATACTTGTCTACAATTGCAGTAATTTCACTAACTAAATTGGGGGTATTTAAATTTATACGTGAATAATTTACTGAAATGGGGTTTATAGTAAAACCTTTTTCAATCCATGATTGTAAAGTTTTACACACAGTTTCTAAAACGTATTTATCAATTTCTTTAATGAAACCATTTTTTTCAAACAGAGGAATAAACACGTCAGGGTAAACAATTATGCCGCTTTTACCTATCCAGCGCACAAGTGCTTCGGCACCAAGAATTGTGTTATCTGTTAAGTTGAATTTAGGTTGTAAAAAGACTTTAAATTCTTTATTTAAAAGCGCTGCTTCCATTTTATCATTAATTTCAGCTTCTAAAAGCAGTTGCATTTTAATGACTTTATCATAATAATGCACGCGCTTTATTTTATCTTCTTTAGACATTTTATGCGCAAGTGTAACATTATTTACAATGCTATCAACATCTGTTTCACCTAATTCTATTTTATATACGCCATAGT
>CAYJIN010000050.1:0-15458 GCA_964370245.1 uncultured Desulfovibrionaceae bacterium | reverse complement strand
TTTAGCGAACAATCTTTAGCGAACAAGCAAGAACCACGTTTCTTGCGCAGTGAGGATTTTGTGGCAAAGCCCAAAATCTTTACGATAAAGTCATGCACGACAAAAACAGTATGCATCGTAAAGTTTGGGTCATATATGGGTCATGGAGCATTAAATACAGAAAAAGGGCTTACAGTTTTTACCCGTAAACCCTTGAAATATTTGGTGGAGCTGAAGAGAATTGAACTCTTGGCCTCTTGAATGCCATTCAGTTTTATATCTCATCTAAATATTTGACAAAATGAATATATCTTATTGAAATAATAATATTTTGCTTTCATTTACTTTCATTTGTTTTCACATAATATCACATGCTTTACAGAAATAAGTGGTGGAAAAGTGGTGGACTTTAGTTTTATCTATGCTATAGTGTTTTTAAAAGTAAGCGAGAAAGTATTATGGCAAAATATAATTGGGTTTCAACAAAATTTACAGGCGTCAGATATCACCAAAGTTCAACACGTAAAAATGGCGTAAAATTTGATAGGCTTTTTGGCATTCGCTATCAAATGGAAGGGAAGCGTTATGAACATATTCTAGGTTGGGAATCTGAGAAATGGAGTGAGGAAAAGGCTTATTTCGAGCTTGCTAAAATAAAAGAAAGTTATAAGCTTGGTCAAGGAGCTATTTCACTAAGTGAAAAGCGTAAAATTGCGCAAGAAAAACGAGCTGAAGAAGAGCGAGTAAAAGTTGAGGAAGAAAAAAAGCTTATCACCTTTGCTGAGTTTTGGGAAAGCAGATATTGGAAATCTCAACAGCATAAATCTAAAAGTTCTCTTGTTTCAGAAGATGGACTTTACAGGAAATGGCTGGAGCCTGTCATTGGCAATATTCCACTTGTGCATATAAAGCCTACTGATTTAGAGAAAATTAAACATAATATGCTTCAAGCAAACAAAACTCCTTCGACTATGAAATATGCTTTTGCAGTCGTTTCACAAGTTTGGACTTTAGCAAGAATTGATGAATTAACACTTCTTGAAAGCCCTACGAAAAAAATCAACCTTCCTAAAAAAGACAATAAACGTGAAAGATTTCTGAATTTTGAAGAATCACAAATTTTACTTAATCAGCTAAAGGAACAATCCCCACAAACTCATGATATGGCTTTACTTTCTCTTTATACAGGTATGAGATTTGGCGAAATTGCAGGGCTTGAATGGCAAAATATTGATTTTGAAAATGAACAGATTTCTATTCGTGATCCAAAATCAAAACAGAATAGAAAAGCTTTCCTAACTCCAAGGCTTATAGAAATGTTAAATGCTAAAAAAGAAAGACTTGCTGAACGTGGCGAAAATGCAATAGGTTTACTTTTCCCATCAAGAAAGGGCGATGTTATGACAAGTGTTTCAAACACATTCACAAGAGTGGCTGACAGGCTATTTAATGTAAATGTAAAAGATACAAGAGAAAAGGTATGTTTTCACACTTTAAGGCATACATTCGCTTCTTGGCTTGTTCAAAAAGGTGTTGATTTGTATAGTGTAAAGGAACTTATGGGGCACGCTGATTTCAAAATGACACAAAGATATAGCCACTTGTCGCCCGATGGATTGCGAAAAGCAACTAGGGTTTTGTTTGAATAATTTCTAAAACTTGACAAATGTAGCTAAATGGATACAATATGAATACAATATTAATGACAGAAGAATTTAGAGAATGGCTGACAAATCTTAAAGATTTAAAGGCAAAAGCAAATATTCTTACTAGAATAGATAGAGCTAAAAAAGGAAACTTCGGTGATTATAAAAGATTGACTGAACATCTTTATGAGATGAGAATTACAATCGGAGCAGGGTATAGAGTATATTACACACAGCAGGAAAAGTTGATATATCTTGTTCTTGCTGGTGGAGATAAGAAAACCCAATCAAAAGATATTGAAAAAGCAAAGAATATGCTTTCTCAATTGCAATAGGAGAACAAAAATGTCTGAAATAACTTTATATGAATATGATTCAGCAATGTTTTTAGATAATGAAGAGCTTATTGTTCACTACTTAGAAGAAGCAAAAGCAGAAGGAAATGACGCTTTTCTTGAAGCGTTGGCAACTGTTGCACGAGCAAAAGGAATGAGCGATTTAGCACAAAAGACAGGGCTTAGCCGTGAAAGCCTTTATAAGACTTTGAAAAAAGGTGCAAAACCTAGATATGAAACTATTGAAAAAATTCTTATGGGTTTAGGTGTAAAAACTCAAATTGTGAGTGTATAAGTATAGCTAATAATGAGCTTTTAAAAGCGAAATGTGTGTAACTCTTATTAGTGCACAATTTAGTATAGCTGACTTTAAATTAATACACTACTTCTTTAATGTTACTATTGTATACAAAAATATATTTCTTACCTTTACGGACTAAAGCACCTTTTTCATACATATATATGAGTGGAAAGCCTTTTGGGGCATTATCAATGTATACTAATGTGTTTTGTGTGTCTTCGTGGAAAAGCATCAATGCTCCTATGGAAGCAGAAGTTGAAGCATATATTGCAAGTGTGGCATAAAAGAATACTGACAAATTAACTATTTTTTTTAAATATAAATAACAAGCAAATAGTATAATCATGAGACTTGAAGATACAACAATAGAAAAAGTGCCTTCTGAAAATGGATGAATGCTACACAACTCTTTAATATTGTGAATAGCCATAACTGAAGGCAACATACATCCTCCAAGTATAAAAAACGTTGGAGGTGAAAGGTTAAATTTACTATTAACTACCCCAAATAAATAGAGTAAATAACTCATTCCTGCAACTATAATAAACAGAGCGAGGAATCTTGAGTTTGGGACAATAAAATCTGATATTGATAAAGGTATTTGATAAAATTGAATACCTACTTCGCTTAATAGAGTGAAGTTAAACAAGAAGCCAAGAATAATATTGGACATGGCTAGGCTTGATACCAGTAAAAGAATTATCTCTAACATTGCTTTATAATTTATCATTATATGACTATTTTCTGCTGATTTTACCATCTAAAACTCCATATTTATTAAAAATTCTCTGGTTGCTATAATTAATATAATAACCTATAAAAGCACATTTTTTAAGCATAGCTTTTATTATTATAATATAAAATTCACAAAAAAAGGCTGATTCCCTTGCGGGTCAGCCTGATGTTTTCCTTTTCTTGAATATTTCTTTTTGTCTTTGTGGGGAATATCTTTACCACTAATAAACGAGTGCCACTTGGCGACTGGTTTAATTTTCTTTTTCTCTTGTTCGAGAATTTCCTTGAATGTCTTTTGCTTAGACATAAAAACTCCTTTTGTATAGGTTTAAATTGTTACACTCCTATAAAGTGCTCTTAGATTAAATATCTTTTTAGTTTATTTGTCAAAGGGAAAATATAGCTAGTTACCAACTAGCAGCAAATAAAATTACTAAACCTTTATAACAATAAATAAAAATGGTGGAAATATATTTCAATTTCCACCACATCTCTTTAGTATATTTCATCAACTCCGTAGTTCTCAGGAAGTATACCTATATCACTTGTATTGATAGCATCTTTAGCTTTTGTTTCCATGCTTGTTTTATTATTATCCCACCATGTGCTTGCTGTTGATGATGGTTTTTTATATTCAAGGTCTACAAGAAAACGTTTGAATTTTTCAGTTTTCATTTCTTCAGGGCTTATAGGAATAAGGGAAAAACGAGCTTTCCAAAATCCAGGTCTTGCCATTACTCGAACATAGTAATTTTTATTAGGACTCAGTTTTGCAGAAAGAGATGTGCTGTTCTCACCACCTACAACAAATAAATATTCACCTGCATCAACAATATATCTAATTTTATTATTTGCTTCAGATGCACCGATAAATTGAAGCTCTCCCTGAGGACTTCCATCTGTATAAGACTGCACAGCAAGTGGAGCATCAATACCATCACCAAAATATACAGCTGGTCTAAAAAAGGTCACACTTGCTTGATTTTCTGCTAAAGGTTTCGTAGCAGTGATAGTATCATATTCCATAAGTTTGCTTGCACAACCAGTATTGAGAAGCAACACACCTAAACAAAAAGCAATTTTTAAAAATCCTTTCATAAAATCCCCTCAAATATTTCTTATTTATATTGTTTATTGCTAAACTGCATAGCTCTTTATGAATAACATAGGGGAAAAGTAGTGTCAAATATAAGAGGCAAATTTATATTATAATCTTTTGCCATTTTTGATAATTAATTTGACACAGGTAGAATGAAAAGAGTAATATGTAATCAGTTATAATATACAATTTTTATGAATTATAGCTTGTATGAGGAACATATGAATGATAAGGCATCAATAATTCCGACTGTTATAGAGCGACTTACTAAGTTGAAAAATGGTCAATGTCTCGATATGCGAACATTTAAGCGTGACCGCTCTGTGATAATTCTCTGTACAGGGAATGATAACTTTACTGTTGTAGAGCGAGGCTTTTATGAAGAGTCATGGGAAGGATTGAATGCTGAAAAAATAAATAAGCTTTTGAAAACCTTGCTCAAGCGTGAATTTCCACGCAGTAATAAAATTCGCCTATATACCCTTGATTCTTATGAAAATGCAGATATAAATAGAGTAGGGTATAACTCAGGGCGATTTGGTGTATAAGGTATGAAGTACGATTTTGAAAGTATAAATCTTATTGCTGAAGCGATAAGAGAACCAGCAACAGCAAGTTTATATGATTACTGGATTTTAGGTGTTGCTTTAGCCACTTTTATTGCTTCGATAGCTGTTGCAGTTTTTTCTTATAGACTAAATAAACAGCAAAAAGATATAGCGAAAAAGCAAAGTGAAATTTCGGAAAAACAAACTCACATAATGGAGCAACAAAACAAAATTGCTTTATTTAAAGAAAGAAGTGAACTCATTTCTATTCTTCAAAAATTACGATGGTTTGGAGCAAAATACAAAATTGTTTTAGAAAATGCTTCTCAAGGAAATAGTAAAAAACTATTTAATAAAAAATATGATATATGGCGTGATACATTGGCTGCGATATTAGTTTTTACAGAAGCGCCATCTCTCAATAGGGAAATTGATGAGAAGTTTCATAAAAAATATTATTCACATGAAGTGGAAAGAATTCCAATTTTGAGTTTCTTTGATACTTTGGATAAATTCAACGACTTGAAAATTGCTGAAGAAAGACGAAATAAAGAATATAAGCAATATCTTCGCTTGTTGCATCTAGAGAGTGTTAAGGCTATCGAAAAAATAAATCAAGTTCATTTGTTATTTAATTTGAGTAAAGAGAATACAAATCACATAGTTGATATTACAGAAGCTCTTGATTTGTTGTATAAAGAGGTTAATGATAGTAATATCTCTGTTGATGGGTTTTTAGAAAAAATATTAAATTTATGCGAATTACTTGAAAAAATAGATTGTTTTAATGAAATGAATGAACAAACCAGTATTATTGAAAGAGCTTAAAAGGAAGGATTATAAAAATAATGTTAACTCATGAAGAAATTGCAAATATATTTATTCAAACCATGCAGGCACATGCAGATGCACGACCATATGATTGGGCTATGTATTATGTTGGACTTGGTGGCATTATAGCATCGCTGGTTGTTGCCTACTATGCATATCAGCTAAATAAGCAGCAATACGAAACCTTACAACAGCAAAATAGAATAGCATTGTTTAAGGAGAGATTTAAAGTTTATAAATGGTATAAGCAACTTTATAAAAACATAGTAGAAGAAGTACCTAAATTAGAAGTTAAAAAATTTGGGAAAACAATGGATAGGAAGAACTTTATAAAAGCTTTTTTTTCTAAACTAGAAGAGTCAACTGATAAAGCAATTCTTTCAAAAAATTTTTCAACCATAGAAGTAAAAAAACAATTTTTAGCACTTGAAGAAAAACTCGATACTATTGAATATTTATTTGTTCTCGATATAGAATCAGAAACTATGCTGATTAAATTAAAAGTTGAATTAAAACTATTTAAAAGTTTTGTTATATCAACTGAATCTGATCAAAACTATACAGAAAATCTCAATAAAGTTGTTGAGATAATTTCTGAAAAGCATCTAAAAGATACTATGAAAAAGCAATTGTATATATTAAAACATTATAAATAGTGCGGTAATACAATGAGCGAAGTTCTTTGAGAAGAATTTCTACTTCCTCTTGGTATTTTAGCACAAAACCTGATTTATTATTAAACTTACAAAATAAGTATGATATTTCTTTTGTTCTACAGCAAAAATAAAATATTAATAACGTAATAGCATAGAATCTTAGTTCTATTTTGAGTTTAGCGTTACTCTTCTCCAAGAGGATTTTAATTTTGCGTATCTAGCACATAGTATTGTAAGTGTAAGTGATATCACGCCTAAAGCGAGTATTTGAAATGTCAAGGTAGTTCTACTACCATCATAAAGAAACCAGATACTTAAAGGTGTAAAAACAATTCCTAAGCCAGCTAAAAAAGGAAATAGAAAGCGTATAATTGGGTTTGCATACACATAACTATGTTCTGCATTACAATGTCTGCACACTATTGCGCCTTTAACAACTTCACTTTGACACCATGCGCAGGTGGTATTTGTTTTTAATGAATCCATGTGAGACCTTATTTTTTATGTTATATTATAGGCAGAGTGATAAAGTTATGCTACTTACTTTTTGCCAATAAAAATGTTTAATAAATTTGTATCAGTTTTAGGCGTAAAAAAATCACGATTTGTTATGAGTATGAGTAGTTCTACGTTGTTGGGAAGAATAGTGCTAGATTTAGATTATGTCAATAAAATAAATACGCGTAATAAAATCAATAAAATTTAGATAACGCAGTTCTACTATAATTGTTAGTTTCTTTCTTGTGTTTTATTTTTTCAGTTTCGCTTCGCGATTTCGCCTGAACGCCTTGTATCGATTTCACGTTTGTGAAATCAATACAAAACGCAGGCGACTTTAATTTTAATTTGGAATTTTAAATTTTTATTTTTTTAGAAGAAGAAATTAGCATAATAACAGTTAAAATAATACTATTTTTTTACTCTAAAACAGAAAACCCTTTCGAGGAGAAAGGGTAGTATAAAAATGTTTTTGTAGACTATGAACTAATTAGCTCATTTAAATCCATATCAAGAGCACGAGCTATTTTTATAAGGTTGAGGTAGCTAATATTTCTTTCGCCACGTTCTATTCCACCCATATATGTTCTATGAAGTCCTACTGAGTCTGCAAAAGCTTCTTGAGAAAATCCTTTTTGATTTCTCAGTTCTCTTACATTGTTTCCAAATTTTATAAGTTCTTCTTTTTCTTGATTATTATACATATAGCCCTCTCAAATAATATTACTATTGACAGACTATAGGTCAACACATTATAAGTAGGCATGCTATAAGTATCGAATGGAGGAAGTATGGAAAATGATAATGATGATGATTTCTTTTATAAAACCTATGAAACCTTAGCCAAAAACAAGGAAAATCGTAAGGAGTTTTTAGCAAATGCTAAAAAGAATCTCTCTGCTGAAGATTATGCAAATGTGAGAAATAGTGCTGAGTTTTTAGGGGCTTTAGCTGAATTTTTTCACCCAGAACTTAAAGAAAATAAAAATCCTAATTAAAATGTAAGTCGCCTGCGCCTTGTATTGATTTCACAAATGTGAAATCGATACAAGGCGTTCGGGCGAAATCGCGTAGCGACTTGTTTTTTAGGTGGTAATTCAATGATTTTACATTTCAATGTCTAGTTGTTGTGATGGAATATTTTTCGTTTCTTCTTTTATTTGACTATGTGTTTGTAAATATCTTGGTAGTTTTTCTGTAAATCTTTGAATGACTTGAGAGAATTCTCTAATAGTTGATTCAAATTGCTTTGATAGATTTTCAAGTCGTTGATTTGCTCTTTCAAAGACCTCAAAGTGTTCTCTTGTTCTTGTAGCTTTTGTGTTTGCTCCATCTGAATTTCTGTTAGAGTTTCCTTTATGTATCTCTGAATTTCGCTCATGAGACTCTCCCTTATTTTGTGTTATTTCAGTTTGATTGCTTTCTGTTGGCCAATGCTCCAGTTGCTCTCTGTTTCCATTCCTTTCGGAAGGACTATAAACTTCTCTCCATTGTTCTCTTGAAGTGTTATATCCCATGTTTTTAATTTTGCTACTGTTTCTATTCTCTCCTGTTCTTTTAGGTTCAACTGTGATATTTCCTTTTGTAATACTTTGATTTGATAAATCATTATTGATGTAACTGCTTTGCTCCCTAATGCTATTCCTATTATCAATGTGATTGAGCAAATTAGGTGAAGTATATATATCTTGAAATTTTTCTTGGTCAGTAAGTTGCTTTGTTTCTGTATTACTTTTAAATCGTCCTCGATTGTAGTCACAACGTTTTTTATAGATTTCTTCAAGTTGTTTTCCAATTCGATTAAGTTCTCTTGAACGTTGTTCTTCAAAATTTCCTTGTCCGATTTCAGTTTCTCTTGTGCTTTCTGCTGTAATTCGCCAAGATTCATTGAATATTCCTCCTTTTAGGCGTATTTTTTTATTACTTTCTTGCTCATGAACAGTTATATAATCTTTCCCTTGTCTGTTTATTGAAAGTCCAAGTTCTTGAAAAGACTTAACAATATCATTTCTATTTTGAATAATTCCACTTTCAATTCTTTTTGTTGTGTATTCTATAAGTAGCATTCTGATTTTATCAGTTTCAGTTTTAGTTACTTCTTTTCCCCATCTTTTTAAACGGTTGTACTTGATATCTGCTTCAGGCGGAGTATAAAGCCTTTGTCGTTCAGGGTCGTCAGGACGCGCCCAATTTTCTTTGATGTTGTGGTAATCTCTGAATGGATCAAAATCTTTCTGCCAATTCGGAGGGCATGGATTGAATGCTTTTCCTGTTGTAAGTTCCATTCTTGGAATTACAAAGTGTAGCTCATGATGATTTGCATGTGTATGGCGCACCCAAAGTACATTGTATTGTTCAGCTTCAAGTCCAGCAAATGCAACTTTTTCAAAATCATTCATAATTGCTTCTTCCTGTTCTTTGCTTACTTCATCGTCGTGATGCCATGAAAGAACTCCAGCAGAATATTTCCACTCTCTGTCAATACTATTTATAAGGTCTGCTGTAAGGTTTGGGTCGCCTCGCAGAACTTCTGGGGGAAGAGTGTCCCTGTTTGCGTAATCTTCTCTAACAAGATAGTTTGTTGCAAGCTCACCACGCCCTTTACCGTGCGCAAATACTTTCATATACATTGCCGTATTTCCTTTATTTCTTCTTCAATGGTTGAAAGTGAAGTAAGTAGATGAAGTTTATTTATACTGTCTTTATATATATTTACTTGTCGTGCTAACTGGTTTATGTTTGAAGCAATTCTTCCAATGCTTCGCAGTGCTTCTTTCTGCTGAGGATTGCTTCTTAGGCGATAAGAAAGTGTTAGTTGCCTGATATAATCCGAAGTGCTCAAACCTTGTTCGTCTGCTTTGTGTTGAATTGTTTCTTTTTCTTTTAACGAAACACGAACTTTTATAAAAAATTCTTTTTTGGTGTTATGTGTCATATCAAGGTATGCCTTTTGTCTTTTAAGGGGTTTGAAGGGTTCTCCCTCACCAGCTCCATTGTGCCCACAATGGGTAGGCTGGCTTACGAAAATAAGAGCATTATTTATTGCCTGTGAGACATATTTATTATGCCTACGAATTTACGAATTATACGAAAAAAGCTAATAAAACTTAATTCGTATAATTCGTTTTTTCGTAAGCAATATTTAATGTGTTTTTAGTGAGAAGACAGTAGTTGTTCTTCCACTTGTTGCACGCTTGGAGTAGGTAACATGAGCACCAGATATTAATCGTTCAAGCGAAGCTTGTATTTCTGCTGATTTTACATTTCTTTTTAGTAAATGACTAATTTCTGTAAGCGTAAGCTCGCTTTTGCTGAGAAAATGAAGAAGCTTATCATCAAGAGCATGTTCACCACGACCGCTAAAAATTATCTTTGAAGATTCTTCGCAATAATTCCATACAGCAAGGGCAGAGTATAAATGCTCAGGCTCAATTTTGCATTTCTTATCAAGCAAAGCAAAAATAAGTGATAATCTTGCCGTTTGAGCTTCAGCCCTATCTGTAACAGCTCCAATAAGCCCTGCTTTATCTCGGCTAAGGTGAGAGTATAAATCACACCATATTTCTTTTGTTTTGTCAGAAAATGTAAACTCTTTCTTAAGCTTGCTATAATTGATACATTCAAGCACTTTTTGTTGAAGAGAATTGAAGATGTTGTCAGGGATAGCTTGAGGAAGTGGTACAAGTTTACTTCTGTGAACAAGTGCCCAAAGAAAACGGTTGCCAAATCCATTAAGAAGTTCTACATTTTGTAAGCTAGACGATAGTTCATCTTTTGTTATATGAGCAACAATACAGACATGAGCATTCGTAGTGCTTATTCTGTTACCTTTCGTTATTGGTGAAGCACAGCCGTTATCCCAAAGTCCACGAATGGCAGAAGAGAGGGTGTTACCCTCCCTTTTTGAAACTTTGAGGGCAGCGGCTAATTCTTCATCAAGCACAAAAAGTCTTTTGTCAGACGAACCAATATCTATAATCTTTTCTTTGTTGTTTTCTTCATCAAAGATAGCTATTGAATCACGCACAGCATAAATCAACCCTTCGCCTGAAGAGAGAGGTCCAGGCGAAGTTTGAATTTGTTTATGCAACTTGTCTTGAAAGGTGAAAAGTCTTTCAACAGGTTTTGCACTTGTTCCTTTACGTGCTTTTGCGGTTTGACCACAAATTGCCACAAAAAGACGAGGGTAATGCCTAGATTCGCCAATCTGTAAAAAGGGTGCTTGCGTTTCAGGATTATACACTTCACAACCAAATCTGGTGAGAAAAGTCATGAGTACTGCTGCAAGTGAGGCTTCACTTTGCCTTGTTGCTTCATAAACAAATTCACCAGCAAGACCATATAATGCTTTTTCATCAAGGATAAGTTGCTTTGTTGGCAGTGATTTTGGAATCCATTCGTCATTGTTGCTTTGACTGGTTGAGTTTATATTGCTGTTGTCTAAAATTTCGAGAACAGCCATATTCTAATCCTTTAACCAATTATTAAGCCAAGCAAGCAAGTCTTCTCTAAGATATGCAACACGCCTATCTGTTTTAATACTTTTAGGACCCTTACCTTTTGAATCTAAGTTTGCAAGATAAGTACGGCTGATAAGACCACCTAAGTAACGCTCAATATCTTTGCGAGCAATAATAGGTGGTAGAATTTTTTCTAATGCGTTTAAGGTTTCATTTTTGTATGACATATATAAGCCTCCATAAAATATATTTAGGATAATAAACTATCATATGTGAAGCTTTTAAATCAAGAAAATTGGCACCCATGGGTAAAAATAAGTCCCATTGGGTGCCAATTTACGGTTAGTATGTCAGCTTATATATTTTTTTTAAATTCCTTACGATATTCTCCTAATCGGTTAGTCAAAGTTTTAGAAGGTATTTTTGACGGTTCTGCAAAAGGTTCATTTGTTATTTTATACCAGCGAAAATCTAATTTATTATAATAAATAGAATGACCACTAATAATACATGGACTCTCTAGTGTGTAAATACTTTCTAGTTCAGATAATAATTTTGGATTTTTATATTTGTCGGTATTTATTAACTTATCATGAGGTAAGGGAGTAAACATTGTGTCATAAAACTTACATCTTTCCCTAGGCTGTATCTCTTGTATAGAGATTTCTTCTTTATGCTTTGTAAGAATGTTATTTAAGTAAAGAACGAAAAGCATAATACTGCTAACTCCCCAAAGTAACGCTCCACTAGCATCGAGTTGAGACGGTGAAAGAGTGGATACTAGTAATGTTGTTATAAAAATTGCACCAAAAAAAAATAAAGCTATGTAATCTAAAGTGAATTGGTTAATAGTTTTCATAAGTCCCTCCAATAATTTTGAGTTTAGTGTCTTTACTATAACATAACTTATGAAATAGTAATATATTATTTTATGATAAAAAAATAATTAATTTCAATCGGATATGAGATTTATATTTTCTTGCATTTTTTTACTTATAGAGATATAAAAAGAAAAATGCTACTTATAGTATTCATTTTGCTGTGAGTAGCAATTTTTAGAAGCTTCCCCCATTGGGTAACTACTGCTACTTGAGGTAATATTTAAGGAGATTATATGAGGATTATAAAAAATGCTTTTGTTGTATGCGCACTTTTCTTTCTGACTGCATGTTCAGAAGAAACTACAAAATACACGGAAACAGATTTCAATGAGAGTCAAGCTCTTATTGAAAAGGTTATTGCTGAGTTTGAGGCAAACGAAAAACCCAATAATACAGATAGAGAAAACTACCATTTAGCAAAAACTATTAAAGAGAATAAATTGTTTTTAGGTACTTGGAAGAGAAATAAATCTTACGAGTAAAGAAAATAAATAACTAAGGCTAAGTAGATGTTTCTACTTGGCCTTAGTGTTTTGAAAAATAATTTGAATGATATTTATAGTATTCAAAAAAAAATTTCTAAGAAAGGATTACCTTTCATAATGTGTTCTGCATTGAACAATTTCAAGATTTTCTTCGTTGATTCTATAAACAATACGATTGGTGTCATCAATGCGCCGACTCCACCAACCAGCAAAATCATGCCTTAGTGGTTCAGGCTTGCCAATACCATCAAAAGGGCTTCTTTGGATATCTTTGATAAGAGCATTAATTCTTTTCAATGTTTTCTTATCTTGCCCTTGCCAATAGAGGTAATCTTCCCAAGCTGTTGCGTGCCATAGTAATTTCATCAGATTCCCTTTTAGCCTATTTAGTCTTCAATAAGTTCATGAAAAGAGGCTTTGCCTTTATCCATATCCGCGATGGCAGTTCTTAAGCGTTTCATATTTGCTGGATTATAAAATGGGTCTGTTGAGATTTCAAATGGAATACGTTGTTCTTTAACCACGGTTTTAGCAAAGATACTGAAAGCTGTAGTCATATTCATACCTACAGCAGAGCAGAAGTGTTCAAAGTCTTTTTTTAGGTCGTCATCAAGACGTATATTTACTGTTGCCATGATATTTCTCCTTTTTGTATACATATTGTAATACATTGTGTAGCTATTGTCAATTTTCATATACAAAAAGTGTAAAATTCATTTCTTTTTATTAGATTAGTAGAAACTTCAGGTAAAGTAACCTAGAATTAGTTAGGCGTGTCTTAATCTCTTTGTTTGATAGTATTCGTCTGCTAAGATTGTGGTGGTGAAAGTACTTGTTTCACCAGTAATAGAGTCTACTTTTGTACGGATATCTTCAAGAGAAACATGGAAAAACTCTTTTCTGAGGTTTACAGCATTTACACGTTTATCATTAAACTGTTTATGAAGTTCATTTTCAAGTTTTGGTGCATCAGCAGAGAATATTATAGCATGTACATCAAAACTAAAAGGTACCGAAGCATCACCAAGCTCTTTGACTCTATCCATAGGGTCTAGTCTTCTTGTCATGCCAATTTTATATACATTCTCACCAAAAGAGCCTATATTACTAATAACATAAACATGCCCTTGCTTTGTTTGCTCTGCAAGGCTTTTTGCTCTTTCAGCCTTTGCTTTTGCCTCAGCTAACTCTTTTTCAAGTTCTTCAATTTTAAGTAAAGCTTTTTGTTTTTCTGTGTCGTTTAAATCTTCGTATTCTTTACGTGCTTTTACTAAAAGTTCTTGATATAAATTTTCTTCTTTTTCAGCTTTTGCAATAGCTGCTTCATATTCTCGACGAGCGCGTTCTTCTTCTCGCATTTGTTCTTTAATTTGTCGTTGCTCTTCGAGCTCTTCTTTTTTCAATAAGGTGTATTGAAACTGTAGAGTGCATTCATCAAGTTTTAATTGTATATACTCTTCTGTTAAACCATAGTGCAAGTCAGCACTAATTTTTTCTAAATCATTTGCAATTGCAACAATTCTTGAAAGAGTTCTATCAAAGTTAGAAGGATTAACTTTTTCAATGAGAAAATCAGATTCTATATTAAAAGATTTAAGTATTAATTTTTCTTGTGAAGCATAAACTTTGTCTATAAAAGATAAATCTAAATTATTACTTCTTTTATCTATAGATATAAGTGTGATTGCATTTCCTTCCTTGATAAGTTCTCTTTGCTTTTCTCTGACTTCTTTAATTTCAACTGCAAATCTTTCAGATGTTTCATATAAATAATCAGGCATTTCAAATAAACCATAATCAACAAAATCATCAATTCGTGTATAAAGGTCAATTTTTGATTGAATTTCATGTATAATTGTGTCTGTTTCTTTTTTTATACTTGATAGGCTAGTAATTTTATCATTAATTGCATTTAGTTCTGAGTTTTTATTCTCTATCGATATTGCAAGAGTTTTTTCATTGTTTTTTAAAGATTGTAACTCTTTTGTTGCTTTATCTAAATCTTTATAATCAGATTCTAGTTGTGTATGCTTGGTCGATAATTCAGTATTGCTATTTTTTAACTCATTGAATTTTTTATTTAAAAAGTCAATCGATTCTTGAAGTTCTTTAATCTTTACATTATAGAGCGTTTCTTTTTCTTTATTTTCATTTTCCTTTCTTTGAATTTCGGCATCAATTTGTTGTAATTGTTCTTTGAAAGGAATAATTTTTTTATTACGTGCTTTATTAATAAGATGCGTAATAAGTTTATTAATCAATAAAGTAATTATAATAATACCGAAAAGTACACTTATAGCAGCAATAGTATTTTCATTCATAAAGCACCTCTAATTATAAATCTTTTTAAAAGTATTTTGTGCTAAGGTTAATCTGTGTTCAGAGCGTAATTTATGTGCTTCTATACCAGATTGCCAGTAATTTTGTTCTTGTAATTTTTTGTTTCTTAAGAATTCTTTTTTTTCTTTTTCAGAAAGGCGAGCAAGAGCTTGAGCTTCTTTATCTCTTTGACGAGCAAGTTTGTTTGCCTGAACTTCTGCTTCTTTTAGTATTCGTAGCTCTTCTTTTTCTTGTTGCTTTAAAGAGCGTATAGCTTCTTTATAAAGTCTCGCATCTTCTCTTTGCTGTGCTTTGACAAGCTTATTATGTTGTGCTTGTCGTTTTTTTGCATCTCTTTCTATTTCTCGGTTTATTTTTTTTACAGTTTTATATATTGTGCCAAGAACGCTTTTAGCCATAATATAGCTCCTTTGCTTTGTTGTATTATAACTCAAAGTAATTTAGTTTTCAAGATTATAAGTTAGAGTCTAGAAAGATTATAATCACTGCACAGTTTATTTATAAAAGTATAAAAGGTCAAAATTATCATTTAGAATTTGTTCTTCCAGTGAATATAAAAAAAATGGTGTTCTTTTTAAAGTGGTGGAAAAGTGGTGTAAATTTTTCGCCTTAAACAAAAATGGCTTTACGATTTCTCGTAAAGCCTTGATTTTACTGGTGGAGC